>JAZMZX010000117.1:0-14567 GCA_045586225.1 Eubacteriales bacterium | reverse complement strand
AGCGGCTCGCCGCCGAAGGTCATCACGGTTGTGACGGAGTAGTCCGCCGCGATCTTTTTCACCGCACGGGCGGCAGCGTCAGGGTCGATATGCACGCCTTTAGCTGAATGGTCGCCCTCGGAGCAGTGGCGGCACCGCCCCGTGCAGGCATAGGTGACCACAAACTCGATCTTATGCAGATTTTTGAGATATGGGTTCATATTTCCGCCCTTTTTCATCTGTTCTTACGTTTACAAAAATTATATCACAAACAAGCCGATAAAACAACAACGACAGCGCGGGAAAAGCAGTGCTTTGACTTTTCGTTTTTTCTTTACTTTTGCGCCGGCCTATGATATAATCCACACAACTGAAGAATAAAGTAACTGCCACCGGGTAGTAAATGCAAGGCATTTGTTCTGCGCATCGTTAGGTCTTTGAAGATGTGCACGGCAAGTGCTTTTTTTGAGGTAAAAATGAGAAAAACCTTTTCATATTTCACGAAAGCCGAGCTTATTTTGTGGGGGTCCTCCGTGCTCTTTATCGCCTCCTCCTTTCTGATATTCGACAGGGAAAGCTATCTTACCCTTGCCGCCTCACTTATCGGGGCAACATCGCTGATATATAACGCCAAGGGCAATCCCTTCGGTCAGCTTCTGATGGTGGTTTTCAGCGTGCTTTACGGTATCATATCCTATAGCTTTTCCTATTACGGAGAAATGATCACCTATCTTGGAATGACGGCGCCCATGGCAGTGGTTGCACTTGTGGCGTGGCTGAGGCATCCCTACAAGGGAAACAGAGCCGAGGTGAAGGTGAATCGCGTGGGAAAAAGGGAAGTGACGGTCATGATGCTTTTGACAGCAGCCGTCACCGCGGTTTTCTACTTCGTTTTAGAGGGACTCGACACGGCAAACCTGATACCGAGCACGCTTTCCGTTACAACGAGCTTCATCGCTGTGTATCTCACCTTTTTGCGCAGCCCGTATTATGCCGTGGCGTACGCGGCAAACGATGCGGTGCTCATCGTGATGTGGGTGCTGGCCGCCATGGAGGACAGCTCGTACGTTTCGGTGGCCGTTTGCTTCATTATGTTTTTGGCAAACGACATATACGGCTTCAGAAGCTGGCTTCGTATGGAGAAGCGGCAGGGGGCGTGAAGCAAACAAAAAAGACGGCGTGAGCCGTCTTTTATTTTTGAAGATGATCTGTTATTGCAGTTGTTACAAGCTCAACTGAGCGGTCAAGGAACATTTGATATTCGTCGGCTGTCATTGCTATGAACTTATATTTTCCTTCCGACTCTTCGGGCAGATACCCCATAATTCCGATCTTCCTCGGTATTGCGCCCGAAGGGAGATAATCGATATAATCGGGGAAGGATGTGAGCCCCATTATCTCAGTTAAATATCCGGAATCAGGATTGCTTTTCAGATATCATCCGTTATAACTTACACTAAATTACGACATAAATTTTCCTTATACGTATTGAAAATTAAGGCCCATTGTGTTAGAATGACCACATCAATATAAGTATCCTGACAAACGGAGGAGACAAGACATATGAAAAAATTTACAAAGCTTTTAGCGATCCTTCTCGCTCTTTTCATGATCGCCATCCCCATGATCGCATGCGGCGAGGACGACGATGACGACAGAAAAGACAGATACGAAGACGACGAAGACGATCGCGACGACGAAGACGAAGACGAAGACGAAGACAAGGAAACCGAAACGGAAACCGAAACCGAGACGGAAACCGAAACCGAGCCCGGCATCGAGATCTACGGCGTTGACTATCCGAGCCTTCTCACCGTAACCTATGAAAAGTACAACGGATTCGGTTCCGCTGAGGTTACCGTGAACTACGAATACTTCTATACTCTCATCAGGGAAGAAGTAATGGACGTGTACAAGAGCACACTTCCCGAGGAGCTTTTCTGGGAATGTGACCTTTATCAGTGCTTCAACGCTGAGATCGACGGCGATGCCACCGATCTCAAGAACGGCGACACCGTTAAGGTAAACATCGTGCTTCACGAAGCAATGACAAACAGAGGCTACACTCTTGACGACTATGCAGCAGGCCTCGGTCTTGATTTTGCAGGCGGCGTTGCTGAATTCACCGTTGAAGGTCTCGTTGAGCCCACCGGTGTTATCGACATTTTCGAGGGCATCGAGCAGTACATCGACTATCAGGGCGCAAACGGCAAGGGCTACATCGGCTATAGCCAGGTAGACATCCCCGATGATTACTTCAAGCAGATCGGTGATATCTATCTCACCAAGGGCTCTTACATCAACTCTGTGAACGTTGTTCACGGCAACGATTACGTTGGCCAGATCATCTACTACATGGACGGCTCCGGCCTCACAGAGGGCGACGTGATCAAAATGACCACCAGCTGCCCCGTTGCTGCACTTGATGAGCTTGGATACATTGTTGCCGCAACCGAGCTTGAGACTGTTGTTCCCGATCTTGGCGATTATCTCACCGCTTTCGAGCAGCTCACCCCTGAGATCCTCGACGCTGTTAAGAGCTACATCAACGAAGATACCGACGGCGATCCGCTCCACAAGCTCTACTACGTAAACTACAACCCCGGTATCATCTGCAATAACGACAGCACCTCCTTCATCACCGCTATCTGCTATGATGACGGCTGGTTCGGCGGTTATTATGCACTTGATATCATCGATATCATCATCAAGCCCGACAACACCATCTACGTTGAATACTCCGATGACGGCTGGACTTACGATACCATCGATTCCCTTATCGCTGAGTTCGATACCAAGTCCTTCACCTTCACGGAAATCGAACTGGAGCCCGTAACGGAATGATCCGTTGATACGGTAAACAGCAAAATAATAAGAGCTCCCGATGCCAATGCATCGGGAGCTTTTTTGTTGTTATTTGATCCTTGCGTGGAGCTCCTGAAGGGACATGACCTCGCTTTCGCTGCCGCGTTTCGCCTTGCGAATGCCCTCTGCAGACGCCATGGCGCCTGCCATGGTGGTGATGTAGGGCACGCCGGCCTTGATGGCCGCCTTGCGCAGATAGCTGTCGTCGGTCTTGCTGTCCTTACCAACGGGGGAATTCACCACAAGCTGAATATCGCCGTTGGTGATAAGGTCATATACGTTGGGCCTGCCCTCGTCCATTCTCTTCACGTGAACGGCTGAGATACCGGCTTCCGTGATGCTTTCATAGGTTGCACCCGTTGCGAGAATGGAGAATCCAAGCTCGCTGAGCTTTTTCGCCACGTCTACGGCTTCATCGCGGTCCTTGCGGTTAACGGAGATGAGTACGTTGCCCTCTAAGGGGAGGATAGACTGTGTTGCCTCCTGAGCCTTGTAGAAGGCCTCGCCGTAGGAGTCGGAAAGACCGAGCACCTCGCCGGTGGAGCGCATTTCGGGGCCAAGCACCGGGTCCACCTCAGGGAACATGTTAAAGGGGAACACGGCTTCCTTGACACCGTAATAGGGGATCGTTCTGTCACCAAGAGCGGGGATGGGAGAGGGTCTGCCCGTCAGCTCTGAGGTTATGATATCCGTTGCGATGGGCACCATGCGCACGTTACATACCTTCGAAACAAGGGGAACGGTGCGGGATGCTCTCGGATTGGCCTCAAGCACGTACACCCGTCCGTTTTCAATGGCGTACTGCATGTTCATGAGTCCCTTAACGTGCATCTCCTCTGCGATGCGCCTGGTGTATTCCTTGATGGTGGCAACGTTTTCCTCGGAAATGTGCTTTGAGGGAATGATGCAGGCGGAGTCGCCGGAGTGAACGCCCGCAAGCTCGATGTGCTCCATAACTGCGGGAACGTATGCGTGGGTGCCGTCGCTGATAGCATCGGCCTCACATTCGATAGCGTGGTTAAGGAAGCGGTCGATGAGGATGGGTCTGTCGGGGGTGACGCCCACGGCGGCATTCATGTATCCCACCATGCTCTCGTCGTCGTAGACCACCTCCATGCCTCTTCCGCCAAGAACGTATGAGGGGCGCACCATGACGGGGTATCCGATCTCGGATGCGATCTTAAGTGCTTCGTCCACGTTTACCGCCATTCCCGATTCGGGCATGGGGATGCCGAGCTTATCCATCATGCTGCGGAAAAGATCTCTGTCCTCTGCCATATCGATAACGGAGGGGGGAGTGCCCAGGATCTTCACGCCGTTCTTTTCAAGGTCAGCTGCGAGATTCAGCGGTGTCTGACCGCCAAATTGGGCGATAACGCCCAGGGGCTTTTCCTTGTTATAAATGCTGAGCACGTCCTCAAGGGTGAGGGGCTCGAAATAAAGCTTATCGGAGGTGTCGTAGTCGGTGGAAACGGTTTCGGGATTGCAGTTGACGATGATGGTCTCAAAGCCCAGCTTTTTCAGGGCAAGGGATGCGTGAACGCAGCAATAGTCGAACTCGATGCCCTGACCGATCCTGTTGGGGCCGCCGCCCAGGATCATTATCTTGGGGCGGTCGGTGCTGACGGGATTTTTGTCCTCGCCGTTATAGGTGGAATAGAAGTATTCGTTATTCTCGGTGCCACTGACGTGAACGCCTTCCCAATTTTCCTCGATGCCGAGCTCTGTGCGGCGACGGCGCAGGCAGCTTTCGGGAATCTCCAAAAGGAGGCTGAGATATTTGTCGGAAAATCCGTTTTTCTTTGCTGAGATGAGAGCCTCGTCGGAGGGAAGGGAGCCCTTGTACGCCTTGAGAGCTTCCTCTTCGGCAACGAGCTCCTTCATCTGGCTGATGAAGTATTCCTTAACGTGAGTTATGTCGTGAATCTCATCCACGGTGGCGCCCTTGCGGAGAGCCTCATACATAATGAAGTGGCGCTCGCTTGTGGGGGTGCCGAGCATATTCAGAAGCTGCTTTTTTGAAAGCTCGCCGAAGTTTTTCACGCCGCCCAGGCCGTATCTGCCCGTTTCAAGGCTGCGTATTGCCTTCTGGAATGCTTCCTTATACGTTTTGCCGATGCTCATAACCTCGCCGACAGCGCGCATCTGCGTACCCAGCTTATCCTCAACGGCTTTGAATTTTTCGAATGCCCAGCGGGCGAATTTGATCACAACGTAGTCGCCGCTCGACACGTATTTATCTAGGGTGCCGAATTTGCCGCAGGGAATATCCTTTAAGGTGAGGCCGCAGGCAAGCATTGCGGAAACGAGAGCGATGGGGAAGCCCGTTGCCTTGGAGGCAAGGGCGCTGGAGCGTGAGGTTCTGGGGTTAATCTCGATGACGATGATCCTGTCGGATACGGGATCGTGAGCAAACTGAACGTTTGTGCCGCCGATGACCTCAACGGACTCAACGATCTTGAATGCCTGCTCCTTCAGACGTGCCTGACATTCCTCTGAAATGGTGAGCATAGGCGCGGAGCAGAAGGAGTCGCCTGTGTGAACGCCGAGGGGGTCGATATTTTCGATGAAGCAAACGGCGATCATATTGTTGTCCTTATCGCGGACAACCTCCACCTCGAGCTCTTCCCAGCCGAGAATGGACTCTTCGACCAGCACCTGGCCCACGAGGGACGCCTGAAGTCCGCGGGAGCAAACGGTTTTAAGCTCGTCTTTATTGTAAACGAGGCCGCCGCCCACGCCGCCCATGGTGTATGCAGGGCGAAGCACCACGGGATACCCGAGGCGGTCTGCGATGGCAAGGGCATCCTCGACGGAATACGCTACCTCGCTGCGCGCCATTTCGATGCCAAGCTCGTCCATGGTCTTTTTGAAGGCAACGCGGTCCTCGCCGCGCTCGATCGCATCTACCTGAACGCCGATGACCTCAACGCCGTACTTTTCGAGCACTCCTGCCCGGTGAAGCTCCGCGCAAAGATTCAGTCCCGACTGGCCGCCCAGATTGGGGAGCAGGGCATCGGGGCGCTCCTTTGCGATTATCTTTTCAAGTCGGGAAACGTTCAGCGGCTCAATGTAGGTCACATCAGCCGTTTCCGGGTCTGTCATAATTGTGGCGGGATTTGAATTCACCAGCACGATCTCATATCCGAGATTGCGCAGAGCCTTGCAGGCCTGCGTGCCGGAATAGTCGAATTCGCAGGCCTGACCGATTATGATGGGGCCGGAGCCGATTATGAGTATCTTATTTATATCAGTTCTTTTAGACATAGGGATGCTCCTATATATGGATTACTAACTGAAAATTTTATCACAGTTGTTTTCCGTAGTCAACAAAATCTGCGACGTTATCCCTTTTTGTGCCTTGAAAAATATTCTGTCAGCACGGCCTTGCATTCTTCGCTGAGCACACCTGCAGTGACGCGTGGCTGCCAAAAGGAATTATCAAACACGATCTTACTGCAGTTGACCCCGTTGTGGTTTCCGAGTATGGCTTCAAGCTCGATATTTGAGGCTCCGTAAACGAGGCGTCCCAGCTTCGTCCACACCATAGCACCGCTGCACATAAAGCAGGGCTCGCAGCTCGTGTAAAGGGTGTATTCACTGAGGTCCGTTATGCCCGTGTCGGCGCAGAAGCGGCGGATAAGACCGGCTTCGCCGTGGAAGGTGGGGTCATGCTTTGTGTATATCTGATTTTCGTTCGTGTAAACTATTTCACCGCTTTTGTCCACAAGCAGGGCACCGAAGGGCTCGTTGCCGTGAGCAACGGCTGATCTTGACAGCTCTATCGCCGCTTTCATATATTTTTCGTCGTTTATCATGGGGTCACCCTTCGTCATTCCTCGTCAAGGGACCAGCCGCAGTCGCCGTGGTATATCATCTGACGAGTCATACCGCCGTCGATGCAGATGTTTTCGCCCGTGATAAAGCCTGCCATAGGGGAGCAAAGATAAAGCACCATGTTTGCAATGTCGGTGGGGTCTCCAACTCTGCCCGCAGGCTGCTGTGCAGCATCGGGACCTTCGTACACGGTGTAATTGTTGTCGATCCAGCCGGGGGATATGGAATTAACGCGTACCCTGCCGCGGAGGCTGACGGCGAGACCGTGAGTGAGGGCAGCGATGCCGCCCTTTGCTGCAGTGTAGCTTTCGGTCTCGGGCTGACTCATTCTGTCGCGGGAGGAGGAAATGTTCACGATAGCGGCGCCCTCTCCGAAATGAGGGAGGAAAAGCTTCGAAAGGTAAAAGGGCGCTGTGACACCCACGCGAAGGGCATATTCGAAGTCATCGTAGGTGCCGTTTGTTATGCCGCACATTTTCGGCGCTGCATTGTTTATGAGAAAATCAACGTGCCCGTAAGTGCCGATGACCTTTGCCGCAAAGCGATGGAGTGTTTCCTTATCGGAAATGTCACCTTTATAAAAATCGTTGTCGAAAAGGTCGATAACGGCGACTCTTGCGCCTGCAGCCTCGAATTTTTCGCGGATGCAGCGGCCGATGCCGCGTGCACCTCCCGTGACAACGACTGTTTTATCCCTGAAATCAAACATATAATGGTCCTCTTTTCACGTCCGCGCGTGATGGGCGCGGAGGCAATTTATGCATTATATTATACCCCAGAGACGGAAGCGGTGTCAACGGGAGCGCTTGTACATAAAGAAAAACCGCCCCCGATTTTAACATCGGAGGCGTAGTTCTTTCATATAGAACGTGCCATCAGCTTTCGGAGAAGCCCGGAAAGGGGCAGGATGAGAAGTCCTGCGGCAAGATTGCCGAAGCAGTGGAGCACGTCGAAATAGAAGCCTGCAGCTATCCAGGCCAGGGTTGCCTTCAGGTCAAAGCCGAATAAAAGCGCCTGACCGGGGGCGTATATCGCTCCGAAGGCGAGGCCGAAAAGGGCACAGACAAGAGGGTAAATCACGCATGCCACCGCCTTCGGCATTTTCCTCGGAAGCAGCATCGTAATAGCCCAAAGCACGCCCCACACGTAAAGATACGGCACCCACCACGTGGCAAAGCCTGCGTATATACCGTTTATGATAACGTAAACGTATATGGGGATGAGGGCTTTTTTGCGAAAGGCAACGGTATAGGCCATTGTGAGCATACCGAGAAGGTGAATGTTCGGAAAAGCCTCCATTATTATTTTCGAAATGAACATAATCGTCGCCAGCATGGCAAACACGCACATTTCGCGCACGCTTATGCGTTTAGGCGCATCCTTTGCGGAAACGTGTTTTTCTGTTGGAGCATTCATTTCGGAGGTGTTATTTTTCGCGTACAAGCTCATAGTGAGCGCCGTCCTCAATCTCGGTGGTGTCAACGCCCGACGTCATATATTCGCCGCCCTTGTAAAATGCCCAATAGGTCTGGTCAACGTCGTAATCGGCAGTGATGCCGTTCACCTTCTTGATGTAGAGCCCGTAAGGGCCTTCGTCGCCTGCGATAAGCCCGTGCTCGATAAGCGCGTCGCCGAGAATGGTCTTATCTGTGTGGATGATGAAGGATACGGACTTTTCGCCCGCTTTCACCTCTACGGTAACGGTGGTCTTGCCTTCGCCAAACTCCTTATCCTCCGTGTAGGCGGCGCTTGCCCAAAGGTCTTCGCCCTCGTTTTTGCAGGAGGCGAGGATGGGGAGGAGCGCAAGGAGAAGGGAAGCTGCAAGAGCGATACATAAGATCTTTTTCATTTTGATAGTTCCTTTCGTGTTTTCGGGTATTCACAAAAAGGATAAAATAAAAGCACCCTCCATCGGGTGCCGGATGCTGAAACAAAGGGTCACCTGTGCCGTAACCCTTGATTTGCCCCGTCTCCCCGATCTGCCCAAGAGACTTTTACACAGGCACAGTCCGATAAGCATTCCGACTTGACCCCCGCCCCCCAAGCGGGAGAGATACGGTAATGGCTGTTGCTGCAGATTCTCACTGCGATTTCCTTATCTCCGAAGAGTACCGTCCTGCAGTACCTCCGACTCCGAAGTGACCCTCGGTGAACCGTGTTATTCTTTTTGTACGTCCTCATTATACTATATCTCCGTCCGTTTTTCAACCGTAAAGCGCAAAAAACGACGGCGCGCAGCCGTCGTTTTCGGTATACGTTCGGGGTTCAGTCAAGGCAGGGCTGAGGGGAGGAGGTGGGGCCGTGGATAACGAGCAGATCGTCTCCGCCATCGGGGGAGGGGATAAATTCAGCCTTGTCGATACGCGTCGTTCTCGGGGCAGAGGTGTCCTTCATAGGGCGGCCGTGGTAAACGCAAACGAGAGTTTTTCCGTCCTTTGAAGTTGTGAAGCTGTGGTGCCCCGTGCCGTTGACGGCATCGCTTTTTTTGAGGATGGGATTTGCAGGAGCCTTTTTGAAGGGACCCATGGGTGAATCGGAAACTGCGTAGCCAACGGCATAATCCTCGCATCTTGTGTGGTTCGCAGAATATGTGAGATAGTATTTTCCCTTGTGCTTCAAAACGAAGGGACCTTCCACGACGCTGCAGTCGCGGAGCTCCCACTCGTCCTCTGCGCGGAAAAGAAAACGTGCGCTGTCGGTGTCGTAGGATAATAAGTCATCGTTTATTTTTGCGCACCAGAGCACGTTTCCTTCGTTGAAGCGGACGAAATAAAGATAGGGAGTGCCGTCATCGTCGATGAAGAAGTGCCCGTCAATTTCATTGCATTCGTTGAGCCAGCGCTTGCTCTCCTGGCGGAAGGGACCGAGAGGAGAATCGGAGGTGGCGATGCCGAGATGCTCGTTTGCCACATAGACCATATAAAATCTTCCGTTACGGCAGATTACCTCGGGTGCCCAGAAGCCGCGATCGCCCATAACGTCATCTGCGCGAAGGCAGTAGCCGCGGTCTTGCCACTCTGCCATATCGGAGGATGTGAACACCCTGAAGCCATCGGGAGAATTTGTGGAATAAAGATAGTATGTGCCGTCGTGAAGCAAAACGAAGGGGTCAGCTCCGGTGCAAACGGGATTTGTGTACGTGTTTTTCATATGTGAGCCTCCTTTAATTTCAGAGAGTCGTTGCGTCGGAAACGTATATTACGTTGATATTATAACTCTGTTTTTGCGCTTTGGAGCATCCCGGTGAGAAAAAACAGCGGAATGTGCGGAAAAATGCAGTAATACGAATGTCGAAATTAAGTTATGCAATTGCATAATCGGCTGCGCGGTGGTATAATCTATTTGTGCGTGCCGATATGCGCGCAAAGGAGTTTATAAAAAAGTGACACGTATCAGCTTTATGCGCCTTTTCAAAAGGCGGCACGATCTGGATATGACGGAGGGAAGCATCTTAAAGCTTCTTCTTACCTTCGCCCTTCCGCTTCTCATAGGCAATCTCTTTCAGCAGCTATATAATACGGTGGATTCCTACGTTGTGGGCAACTACGTTAACAAAGCCGCCTTCGCCGCCGTGGGAAGCGTCGGTCCCATCATCCACACCGCCGTCGGTACATTTTCGGGCTTTGCAACGGGCGCCGGTGTCGTTATAAGCCAGTACGCAGGCGCAAAGGAGCATAAGAACCTTTCCGATTCCGTTCACACGGCGCTTCTCTTTACCTTCGGCCTCGCGATCGTATTCTCGATTGCAGGCACCATATACGCCCCCTTCATGCTGAAGCTGATGGACACTCCCGATGACGTTTTCCTTGAAGCGTCTCAATATTTGCGCATATATTTTGCCGGTATTTCGGGGCTTATGCTTTATAATATAGGCGCGGGTATCCTGCGCGCCGTTGGCAACTCTGTCGTTCCGCTTATCGCCCTCATTATTTCCGCTGCCACCAATATCGTCCTTGACCTTTGGTTCGTGCTCAGCTTTGAAATGGGTGTTGCCGGCGTTGCATGGGCAACGGTTATTGCTCAGGGCATGTCTGCAATATTCGTTCTCGCGGTTCTCACGTTCACGAAAGCGCCATACCGCATCCTCTGGAACAGATTCACCTTCTCGAAGGTCCTTTTCAAAAAGATATTTATCATCGGTGTTCCTGCAGCGCTGCAGATGGCGATCACATCTTTCTCAAACGTTTTCGTTCAGTCGTACATAAACCACTTCGATACGAACTGCATTGCGGGATGGTCTGCATATAATAAAATAGATGCCTTTGCCATGCTTCCCATGCAGAGTATATCCCTCTCGGTTACCACCTTTGCAGGGCAGAACTTCGGCGCAAACAAGCCCGACCGCGCAAGGCAGGGTGTTCGCGCAGGCATACTTGTGTCTTGCGCCATAACGGCGGCGATACTCATTCCGATAATGATATTCGCCCCCTATCTCGTTGCTTTCTTCAATAAAGATACAAACGTTATCTCCTTCGGAACACTTTTCCTCCGCTATATCTCACCCTTCTATCTGCTTTGCACCGTCAACCAGACGATTTCCGGTGTGCTTCGCGGAGCCGGCGACACAAAGGCGCCCATGATCATTATGCTCACGTCATTTGTGTTCTTCAGGCAGCTTTACCTGTTCGTTCTCACCCGTCTGTCCGAATCGGTGATGGTCATCACCTTTGCATATCCTGCAGGCTGGATACTTTGCTCCGTTCTGATCTGGCTTTATTACAGATACTCCGGATGGGAAAAGAAACGCCGCCGCATTACGGATAAATAAGAATAAAAAAGAGCCTTTCCTCGGAAAGGCTCTTTTTTTGCTGTTTATCAGCGATTTTTCTTTGTAAAGATCAAAGCGCCGGCGGCGATCACCATGGCAGCCGTTGCAAAAAGCGCGGCGGCGGTGACGATCTTTTTGGTGGACGGAGGCTCTGAGCTGCCATCAAAGGCGGAGCCTTCGTTCAGATACGGAGACGTGACGGGTGTGCCCGAGGTCTCTGAGATTCCGGTTGTCTCCTTGGGGACGGCGGTGACGTCGCCAATGTCAAAAATGTCATCGGGATCGTCGGTGTCCGCGGACTCGTCTGTCGTTTCATCGGGGCCGTCGGTGTCCGCGGGCTCGTTTGTCGTTTCATCGGGACCGTCGGTGTCCGCGGGCTCGTTTGTTGTCTCATCGGGGACGTCGGTGTCTGCGGGCTCGCTTGTCGTCTCGTCGGGGACGTCGGTGTCCGCGGGCTCGTTTGTTGTCTCATCGGGGACGTCGGTGTCTGCGGGCTCGTCTGTCGTCTCGTCGGGGACGTCGGTGTCTGCGGGCTCGTCTGTCGTTTCATCGGGGACGTCGGTGTCCGCGGGCTCGTTTGTCGTCTCATCGGGGATGTCGGTGTCCGCGGGCTCGTTTGTTGTCTCATTGGGGATGTCGGTGTCTGCGGGCTCGTTTGTCGTCTCATCGGGGACGTCGGTGTCAACGGGCGATTCTGTTTCCTCTTCGGGGATGGCGTATATTTCGATCTCATATATACCGATACCGAGGGAATTGAGTATCAGCCCTTCAGTGAGATTGCCTCCGCTTTCGAATGCTTTTTTGTAAACGTATTCGTTAAGCTCGTCTTCCGTCAGCCTTGTTATCACCATGCGCAGGGACGTTGTCGTGACAGGGAAAAACGTGGTGACGTTCATTTTGTCGCGATGGCATTCAAGCCCCGCAGGGGAGGGGACCGGCTCGTATTCGCCGTCACGAAGATATTCAAGTGAGTAAAAGGCGGGCACGTCCTCGCCGCCGAAGCGGAGCCACAGCTCGCGCTCGGGAGCGCTGCAGGCGAAGAACACGGCGAAGGTGTCAACCGTTACGGGAGAGTCCCAGGTGAAGGTGATCGTCTCAAAATTGTCGCAGTTGTCGGAGTCGTCATATCCGTCTGCAAAATTGTGGGATGAATATTTCAGATGTGTACCGCCGAAGGAGGCGTCGGGGCATATGCCGTCCGCAATAGCGGAGGCATCGTCGCGGCGATTGCATTCGGGTGCATCTATCACCGCTGCGGGTAAAAGGTTCACCGAACCTGTGTCCGCAAGTGATACCACCGTCAGAAACATGGGTAAGACGGCAAGGAGCGGCAAAATAAGAAGGATTCTTTTCATTGCTGTAAGGTCGGAGGGGCGGTTATTTTCTTGTCCGCACCAGCTTATAAAGCTCTTCCGTTGCAAGGCGCATCTTCGTCACAACGTTTACGCCGCCGCGGGGAAAGCAATAATACTGCTTTTTATAGGTGCCGATGGATATCATATCACCGATCTCATACCAGAAATAGTCTGCGTTGAGGCTATAGGAGGAGGTGGGGCGGTGCTTATAGTCAATCTTCCCGTCGCAGCCCACAAGGTGAAAGCCCTCGCGGCTATGGGTGAGCCTGCCGTCGCCGACTTTGTAAAGAGCCTTGTGGTCCACGAGCATATAAATATCAACGGGCAGGTCGAAGCCGTAGGTGCCCTCCGTAAGCTCGCGGCGGACGCATTCTCTTTGCCAGCGGAACCAATCGGGAACGTGTGAAAACTTAGTTTCCCCGTCCTTTGCGCGAAGGTATCCAAGCTCGTCGAGCTCGTATGCCTTGCCGCAGGCGGCGCATTCAATTAAGGTGCCGTGAGACTGCATGGAATCCTCTTTTTCGCAGTGAGGGCACTTATATAAAACGCGGGAAAGACCCTCCGCGCGGAAATCCTCCGTGATGCGGATGCCGTTTTCCTGCTGCCAGCGGAAGCTGTCGAAGGAGAACTGTCCGTTTATGATCTTGTTCAGCTCCTCGGCGCTCTTTTCGTTTATTTCCTTAGGGGAAAGAAGGTATTCCATTTCTGCCGTCACCTTAACGCGGCGCAGCTTCAGCCCGTTATAGAGGGGGTCACGTGAAAACGCGCCGTAGGAGCGTATCATGACAACGGGCACGGAAAGATGCTTCAGCAGCCTTCCCAGACTGTCGGGCAGGGTGGTTGCGGTGCCGTCGAAGCTGTAGCCCGCTTCGGGGAACATGAGAACGGAGTTCTTCATTTCCTTGGTAATGTGCACCATATCGCGGACGAGATTGATATCGGTGACGAATTTCGTAGTTGGAATACATCCGATATGCTGCATGAGCATGCGCTTGCCAACGAAGGTGTCAAGCGTGGATACGATGTTGTAGCGCGTGCCGCGGAGCATGCGTGCCGCTATCTTAAGATCGATGAAGCTCGAATGATTCATCAGATATAAGCAGGGCTCGCCCTTTCCGAGGCGCTCCATATTGATCTTCCTGTAGGAGAAGCGGGTGGCAATATAGTCGGGGATAGAAGCAATGTTGATAACTGCGTTCAGAAGGCGGCTGGGCTTTTTGGGGCGGAGACGCTTATATTCGGGGAGCGCTTCAACCTGCTCGATATCCAATTCCTTGATCTTTATCTTCATATATATTATGTTATCTTGATCTGGCCTGCGTTATTCGCAGTTTCTGCAGAGGTGTCGGATGTGTAGGGGATGCCGAGGTGCTCGTATGCCATTCGGGTGACGACTCTGCCTCGGGGAGTTCTTGCCAGAAAGCCTATCTGGAGAAGATAGGGCTCGTATACGTCCTCAATGGTGATGGCTTCCTCGCCGATGGTGGCGGAAAGCGTTTCAAGACCCACGGGTCCGCCGCCATAGAAGCGGATCATGGAGGAGAGTATGCGTCTGTCGGTGTTGTCGAGACCGAGCTCGTCTATTTCAAGCATGGAGAGCGCATCGCGGGCAAGCTTTTCCGTTATCTCGCCGTCGCCCTTCACCTGCGCGTAGTCGCGCACGCGCTTGAGAAGCCTGTTTGCGATACGGGGGGTGCCCCTTGAGCGGGATGCGATCTCGTATGCGCTGTCGGGATGGATGGATATGCCGAGGATGCCGGCGC
>JAZMZX010000116.1:0-12889 GCA_045586225.1 Eubacteriales bacterium | reverse complement strand
TAGCGCAAAATTCGCAAAAGCGGAGCTTTTCACTTGCTCAGTGCGCGGTATGTGTCAGAAATGCGTGAAAATTCGCATTCGGCAAAGCCGAACCGTGAAAACTCTGGCGGCGAAATTTGCAAAAATAAGATTCGCAAAACTAAAAATAGCAAAACAAAAGCGGAAGCGGAGCGCTGTATTTCATAAACACAGCGAAAAGCCTCCGCTTTTTTCGTATATTTTTGAAAACAGCTCCGCAAACTACTAAAAAAGTTTACGGAGCTTTATTTATTATGGCAAAAAGCATAATCAAGCTGCCGCGGCGGGTATCTGTCGTTGGAGCCGCAGCTGTGGCAGGCGCAAACGAGGAAAAAGGCCCCCTGGGCGGTCAGTTTGACATAACTGACGGCACCCGCACCGACCGCTTCGGCAAGGATACGTGGGAGCTGGCGGAGGGGGAGATGCAAAGACTTGCGCTCACCGCCGCGCTGTCGAAATCAAGGCTCAGCGAGGGTGACCTGTACGCGGTATTTTCGGGAGATCTGCAGAATCAGTGCGTTGGCTCAAACTACGGTCTTCTCGATTTCGACGTGCCCTTTTTCGGGCTCTACGGCGCCTGCTCCACCAGCGCCGAGGGGCTCATCCTTGCTTCCCTTATTTCCTCGGCTTACGGAGTAAAGACTGCAACGGCGGCAAGCTCTCATAATTCCGCCGCGGAAAGGCAGTTTCGTTATCCTCTGGAATACGGCGGTCAGCGGGCGCCCACGGCTCAATGGACGGTAACGGGAGCGGGAGCCTTCGTCCTTTCTCCGACGGTGGACACTGCATCGGCAGAAATAAAGAAGCCTTATATTACGGAGGTGCTGCCCGGCAGAAGCATCGACAAGGGCATAAACGACCTGAACAACATGGGTGCGGCAATGGCGCCTGCCGCCGTTGACACTCTGACGAGATATTTCGTGGAATCGAAAACGTCTCCCGAGGACTATGACCTTATCCTCACGGGAGATCTGGGCTATGAGGGCTCCCGGATACTGAAGGAATTCATGGCAGACGGCGGCTATAATATTGCCCCCTGCCACGGGGACTGCGGTCTTCTCATTTACGACCGCGAAAAAAGCGACAAGCACGCAGGCGGCTCCGGATGCGGATGCTCGGCGGCGGTGCTTGCGGCTCACATACTGCCGAGGATGGAGCGGGGAGAGCTTCACCGGGTGCTCTTTATGGCCACCGGCGCGCTTATGAGCCCTGCGAGCGTGTGGCAGGGAAACAATATCCCCGGTATATGTCATCTTCTGCGGATCGAGAGGGAATAGGAGTATACTATGGATAAGCTGACGGACTATATCATCACTTTTGCGGTTGGCGGCGGGTTTTGCGTTATCGCCCAGCTTCTTATCGACAAAACCAAGCTGACCCCGGCACGCATCCTTGTGACGTACGTTGTTCTGGGTGTGGTGCTCTACGGTGTGGGGCTTTATGAGCCCCTCGTGGAGTTCGCGGGTGCCGGCGCGAAAACTCCCCTGACGGGATTTGGCTATAATATCGGCAAGGGAGTGCGGGAGGCTGTTGACGAAAAGGGGCTCCTAGGCGCCCTGACGGGAGGGCTTGAATCCTCTGCGGCAGGCATCACCGCCGCCCTCGTGTTCGGATACGTCACCGCGCTGATATTCAAGGGCAAGGCGAAAAAGTAGGGTGAGCGTGTTATTGTAGGGGTGAGGTTGCTCCCGCCGCCGTGTTCGCACACAAAAAAAGGAGCCGCCGTAAGGCAGCTCCTTTTACTTATTATGTTGTTATCCCATAAGCTTCATAAAGAAAGCAAGCTTGTTCTGATCTTCCGCTTTCGTCTCGTCAAGCTCTTTGATGGCTTCAAGTATACCGGCAATTATTTCGTCGGTGAGAAGGGAAGGATTCTCCCTTACCATCTTCTCCGCCGTCTTCATATAAAAGGACAGCTTGTTTACACCGGTCGTTTCGTCCGCCTCAAGAATGTTCTCAAGAAGACCTTCAAGGATGCTGAGCTTTGCTGCGTCTTTTTCGGACTGTTCAGCCTCGAGGTACGCGCGCTCGCGGTTACGCATTTCCACTTCCTTCTTTTCAGCTTCCTCCTGCATGAGCTTGGAGAGTATAGCGTAGTGTTTTTCCAGAAGCCCGCGGTTCGTTACCTCTCGGAGCTGAACTATGTCGAACATAGCTTGTGCATTGACGGCGTCAGCGGTTTCCGATGTGCTCAAGGATTCAAGTGCACGGCGAATGTGTTCGTCGTCCTCCTCGATCCTGCGGATCTCGCGGAGCACACCCTCAACGGTAAGCTCGGGGGCGGCAGCTTCCTGCTTTTCCTTCAGACGAGCCTCGCGCTCAGCCATCTTTTCCTTTGCCTCGGCGATCTTCGCCTTGGCGTAGGCTTCAGCTTCTTTTGCAGCCTTGGTTGACCACGCCGCTATGTCGCGCGTTGCGGCGGCAGCCTCGTCGAAGGCTTCCTTCGCCTTCTCGCGCACCTTGCGTTCGATCTCGGCGGCGCGCTGTGCACGCTGACGGCGAGCTTTTTCGCGCTCCACGGTTGCGCGGATTTTTGCCCTCATGGCTTCGTCGTCCACGGTGTCGGCAAGCGAGTCAAGATCGTCTTCTGTGAGGATCTCGCCCGTTTCTTCCGGGCTTTCCTCGGGCACGTCTTCGGCTTCGTATTCAGCCGTTACCTGGTCCTTCGCATCTTCAATGCGATGCAGAGCAGCGGTGAGCTTCTTCAGGTATTCGTCGATCTTCTCAGCAGACTTCTCTGCAAGTGCGGAAACCTCGTTACCTGCCACTTTTGCGGTTGCTTTTGCTTTTTCTATGAATTCATCAAAGTTAAAATTATTGTTCATATCGTCCTCCTGTGACGTAGTATCTACGGGAGAACTCGCGAGGACGATGACGGTCTCGTCACCGTCAAGATAGCGTGCCCTCCCTTTTTTAACAAGACCCACAGCCCTTTTGGGGTAGGTCACACCTATCATTTCGCCATCGCCTGACAGAACGGTTACGTTTTTTTCCATGGGTGTCTTCCCCTCCTTTGTTCATAAAGCGAATATTCAATTTTTGCATACGCATGATTTTTTGTTATGAGTTTACTCTCCCTCGTATACGAGTAGATTGTATCACAGTGTTGCACTCCTGTCAAGGGGCAATTTAACAGCCGTTATTGCAGTCGCTTTTTGAGATGCGGCAAAAGAGGACGGCGCCTAGCAGGGCGAGAAGGAAGGAAAGAGCAGCCGCCTCCGCCATCACAGGTGCGTAACGTGCAGCCAGATGAAAATCATATCTGCCACTGTGGGCAAGGGACAGCATAAGACGGGAAAGGAAAAGCTCAAAGGCGGCCGACAGTGAAAAGAAGCAGAAAAACGTGATAGAGGCGCGGGGCGCCGCATTCACAGCATTATGTATAAATGAATATAAATCGATCTTTTTCATATTACGTCCTTTATTATTAAATTCAGCTTACGGAATTATTATAATTCTCATCGGTAAAATCGGCAATAATATAATCATGGAAGGGGAAACAGAAATATTAAAATAGATTTAATAATATGCAAAATCTTGCTTTAGGGGAATAAAATTTCACGCATCACATCGGCGAGAAAAGAGCCGACGCTGATAAAATTGGTAAAATGATCCGCAAAAAATGAAAAAACATACGCATATTATGCGCCGCTCTGGCGACAAAATCCGCCATTTTAAGCCGCAGGCGAAAAATAAGCCAAAAGAGCCACCTCCGCTTAATCATCGGTGGCTTTTCGGCCGTGGTATGATACAGATACCCACAAAACGAAAGGCGGAAAGAGAAATGACAAAATATGATATTGACGTTTACGGAGAGACAGTCTCCTGCAGAGCCGTGAGGACACGGGACTATTCGGTGTTTTATCTGCTTGGGGAAAAGACGGTGACGGAGGCGGACGGCAAAGCCCGCCGCGCCTTTTATATGATCTGTGCCATCGACAGTGCGGAGGGCGGCGAGTGCGAAACCGTTTTCGATGTGGCTCCCGACAGAAAAAGAGCCGAGGCAATGTTTGATGCCATCGTCCGCGGAGGCGTTACGCCCTGTACTCTGCGGGACGTGACCGAGGATATGAAATACTGAATCATCGGAAGGATCGCTGTGACACCGCGGCGTATTCTTCCGATTTTTTCGTTATAAAATAAGCGTTTATTGTTGCCCTCGGCTTCAATATATGTTACAATAACTTTGTATTTGCAAGCGAAAGGCGGTACTTTTTGATGGATAGATCCAGCATAAGCAGAATGGTTGAGCAAAAGATCCAGCAGGCCATCAGGGACTTCGGTATGGCTCATAAGCTGAACGGTATCCTTATAGGATATTCGGGAGGCGCCGATTCCGGTGCGCTTTTGCATTATCTGCATAAGTACTCCCTCGACCATAATATCCACATCGCGGCGGTGCACGTGAACCACGGCATCAGAGGCGAGGAAGCCGACAGAGACGAAAAATTCTGTCGGGATGTGTGCGAAAGCCTGGGTGTTGAGCTTTTCGTGGACCGCTTCGACGTTCCCTCCATCTCAAAGGCTGAGGGAAAGGGCATCGAGGAGGTGGCGAGAAACGTAAGATACCGCACCTTCCACCGCATTATCGACGAGCATGAAGAGCTGAAGCACGTGGCACTTGCTCATCACGCCGAGGATAATATGGAAACGATGATATTCAATATGCTTCGCGGCTCCGGCACAAGAGGCCTTGCAGGCATTCCGCCCGTGAGAGGTGAGCGCGTTATCCGCCCGCTCATATACTGCACGAAAAGCGAGATCATCGGCTACTGCATTGCAAACGATATTCCCTACGTGAACGATACCACCAACAACGACGTGGATTACACGAGGAATTACATACGCCAGGAGATACTCCCCCGTTTGCGCAACGTGAACCCCTCCCCTGAGATCGCCATTTCCCAGCTTTGCACGCTTCTCAGAAACGACGACGTGTATATTCAGGGGCAGGCAATGCGCTTCGTGAAGGAGCACGGCATCGACACCTCCTGCGACAGAAAGCTCCTTGCATCTCAGGAGCCTGCTATCTCCTCCCGCGTTATCAAGTATATGTACGACCGCTGTGCCGAGCGCCTTTACGGTCACGGACGCCCGTATATCACCCTTGATTTCACTCACGTGCGCTCCGTTTCCAGAGTTATCTGGTGGGGCGGCGCTCATTCACGCATATCTCTGCCTCAGAAAATATGCGCGGCGGTCGAGGGCGATGAATTCTTTTTCATCGGTGAGGAAGAATATGAAGGCAAGTATAAATACGTGCCGGAATTCTGGATACCTCTGGGCGAAGGCCTTTACGATGTGCCCGAGCTTGATGCGAAAATACTCATTTCCCGCATGCCCGACACCGAATTTGAGTTAAAGTATAAGAATGTTTACAAAATATTTATACACAAGAATTTAGCGTCTGATAAAATCAATGGTAATCTCTATATCAGAAATCGCGCCGCCGGCGACAAGATCGTTTCGGGCGGAATGACGAAGCTGACCAAAAAGCTCTACTGTGAATATAAGATACCTCTTGACGTGAGAAATCTTTTGCCCGTATTCTGCGATTGCGACGGCATCGTGTGGATACCCTATATGGATGCCCGCGACGGCGTTGAGCCCGTATCGGGTGACGAGGGCGGAAAAGAACTGAACATTTATTTTGCCTGCGGCGAAAAGACGCCGGACTAAAAAACGTTAAATATCAAAGAACAGGAGAGGCTATGACCACAATGGAAAACATCATTACTAAGAAATCACTTGACAACGATATGGAAAAGATCCTCATCCCCGAGGAAGAGATAAACAGAAGAGTTGAAGAGCTGGCACGCGAGATCGAAGAGGCATACGTTAACTCCGGCAAGAAGCTGGTGCTTCTCGGCATCCTCAAGGGCTCCGTCGTATTTATGGCGGACCTTATGAAGCGCATCAGGATCCCCGTTGAGATCGATTTTATGAAGGTCTCCTCCTATGGCGGCGGCACCGTTTCCACAAGAACGGTCACCATCCTTCTCGATATCAGACGCAAGGACCTTGAAGGCTCCGATATCCTTATCATCGAGGATATCATCGACAGCGGACGCACCCTTTCCTACCTTGTTGACTATCTCACCCTCAAGGGCGCCGCTTCCGTGAAGACCTGCACGCTTCTGGACAAGCCCTCCCGCAGAGAGGTTGAATTCACACCCGATTTCAGCGGCTTTGTCGTTCCCGATGAATTCGTGGTTGGCTACGGCCTCGATTTCGATGAGCAGTACCGCGCGCTTCCTTACGTTGGCGTGCTTAAGCCTGAGCTCTACGAAAAGTAAAATTATAAAAGAATCGGAGTATACCACTTTACATGAAGAGCAATTTTAAGATCATTTTGTTTTATATCGCTCTCATTGCGGTGATCATCGTTGCCACGGCGGCGCTTTTCGATAACGCCTCAAAAGATGATCTCGTATATAGCGATATCGTTCAATACTTTAAGGAGGAGAGAGTTAAGGAATTCGTCGTTGACGGAGACAACCTTCTTACCATGACGGTGCGCGTGACGCTTGCCGATGGCAGTGAAGGCGTGTCCTACGTTCAGTATGAGCTTCGCGATCTTTCGATATTCTATACCGACCTGAACGGCCTTATCACCGAGCAGCACGCAAGCGGTATCATCGAAGCCTACGATTTCCCGCCTCCCACCGAGATACCCTGGTGGGTAAGCTTCCTTCCTTACCTTATCGTTATCGGACTTTTCATTTTCTCCTGGTTCTTTATGATGAATCAGGCCTCCGGCGGCAAGGGCTCCAAAATCGGAAACTTCGGCCGCAGCCGCGCAAAGCTCATTAACAATGAGAAGAAAAAGGTTTACTTCCGCGACGTGGCGGGTGCAGACGAGGAAAAGGAAGAGCTCCGCGAGATCGTTGAATTCCTTCGCGATCCCACTCACTTCACAAAGCTCGGCGCAAGGATCCCCCACGGTGTGCTTCTCGTGGGCCCTCCCGGCACCGGAAAGACCCTTCTCGCAAAGGCAGTTGCTGGCGAGGCAGGCGTTCCCTTCTATTCCATCTCGGGCTCGGATTTCGTTGAAATGTACGTAGGCGTGGGCGCATCCCGCGTGCGCGACCTTTTCGAAACGGCGAAAAAGAACCCTGCAAGCATCATCTTCATCGACGAGATCGACGCTGTTGGCCGTCACAGAGGTGCAGGCCTCGGCGGCGGACACGACGAAAGAGAGCAGACGCTGAACCAGCTTCTCGTTGAAATGGACGGCTTCGGCTCCAACGACGGTGTTATCGTCATTGCGGCAACAAACCGCCCCGACATTCTGGACCCTGCGCTTCTCCGTCCCGGCCGCTTCGACCGCCAGGTAACGGTGAACTATCCCGATATCAAGGGCAGAGAAGAGATCCTTAAGGTACACGGCCGCGGCAAGCCCTTCGAGGCAGACGTTGACTTTAAGACCATCGCGAAGACCACTGTCGGCTTCACGGGTGCAGACCTTGAAAACCTTCTCAACGAGGCCGCTCTCCTTGCAGCACGCAAGGGCAAGTCCCTTATCGGTATGACCGATATGGAGGAAGCGATGATAAAGGTCATCGTGGGTCCCGCAAAGCGCTCCAAGGTCATCAGCGAAAAGGAAAAGCGCCTGACCGCTTACCACGAAGCAGGTCACGCCATCGTGACAAGATTCATTCAGCCCGACACTCCCGTTCATCAGATATCCATCATCCCCAGCGGCTCCGCCGGCGGATATACCCTCTCTCTTCCCAAGGACGACAGATCGTATATGTCCAAAAACGATATGCAGTCTGAGATCGTTACCCTACTGGGCGGACGCGTTGCAGAGCAGCTTATCCTGGGCGATATCTCCACAGGTGCTTCAAACGATATCCAGCGTGCAACGAATATTGCACGGGGCATGGTCACCAAGTATGGTATGAGTACCGCTCTCGGCCCCATCGTTTACGGCGGCGACAACAGCCGCGACGAGGTATTCCTCGGCCGCGACTTCTCCTCCTCCAAGAACTATTCCGATGAGACCGCATACAAGATCGACCTTGAGATCAAGAATATCGTTGAGACCGCATATGCGGAAGCGGAGCGCATCCTCCGTGAAAACACCGAAAAGCTTCACTTCATCGCAGGCTATCTTATCAGCCACGAGATCATGGACGACGTTCAGTTTGACGCCGCTATGAGCCGCGACGAGATCACTCACGAGGATCTTGACGCTATGGTGGAGGATAAGAAGCGCAAGAGCGACGAGGAAAACGAGGCTCGCCGTCAGTATCTCAACGATCTTGAGCGCCGCGAACGTGAGCGCCACGCGGAAGAAGAGCGCCGCGCGCGCGAGCAGGCGGCACGTCACGGTATGCCCTTCGATGAAAACGGACGTCCTCCGGAAAGAAAAGACTGACACCTATAGCAGCTTTCGCACAAGAAAGCAGGAAAACAGAACAGATATCAGCATCACTAAAAACGCGGCAGGCAAAGCATGCCGCGTTTTTTTGATGCCCACGGACGAGAAATATACGGAAATGATGTATATGAGGGTGTCGGAGCTTCCCATTATGACGGAGGCGGCAAGGGCGGGGAAGGTGTCGGCTCCGTACTGCCGTAAAAGCTCGGAAAACGTGGCGGAGGAGGCGGCTCCCGAAACGGGACGCGTAATGAGCAGCGGAAGTATCTCCGCAGGTATGCCAATGCGCCCTGCCGCATCTGAAAGCAGTGCCGACAGGGCATCGGGAAGGCCGGAGGCAAAGAGCATCTCAACGGAAACGATGAGGGCGCAAAGGGCGGGCAGAAGCTTTGCGGCGGTGACAGCCCCCTCCCCCGCTCCCATAAGGAAGGAATCGAAAAGAGGCTTTTTTGAGGAAAGTATCACGAGTGACACCAAAAGCATAACGAGAGGCAGCACAGAGGAGGAAACGAGCTCTATCACGGGCGCTCCCTCCTTTTTCTTTTGCCGAAGGCGGCGAAAACGCGGCATATAACGACGGCGGACAAAGAGCACACAGCCGATGATATCCATATGGGCACGATGACGGAATAGGGATTCGCGGAGCCTGCAGCACGCCTGAGGGCTATTATGGTGGTGGGGAAAAGATTGAAGGATGCGGAATTCAGCACTGCAAGGGTGATCATATCGTCGGTGGCGGCGAGGGGGGTGGGATTGTTCTTTTGCATTTGCTTCATTGCGGAAATGGCAAGGGGAGTGGCGGCATTGCCGATGCCGAAAAGATTCGCGCTGACGTTTGCCGTTATTTCCTCGGAGCCCACGCCTTCGGCAAAGGCGGTGGGAAAAGCAAAGCGCAGGATGGGGCGCAGCAGGCACGAAAGCCGCTCTATAAGCCCTGCATGGCGCAAAAGCGCCATGATGCCGCCCCAAAGGCACATTATTCCCAGAAGCGACACCGAAAGCTCCACCGAGCGGTCTGCCCCCTTCAGTATCGCATCCGATAAGGCGGGAATTCTGCCGTTGAAGGTGGAATATACCACCGAAATGGAGCAAAATAAAGCAAAACACTTTCCAATCATATACAACCTCTATCGACATTTTTTAACAGCATAATGCGCAAATTTTGATCGAAAATTGCACAAATAGGTCAACATTTATCTTGACACATTCTTTTGTGAATGCTATAATCTTATCAAGGAAAATGTTTATTTTCATCTGTCGGCTATTGATCGCCTGACTGATGAGGCTATAAGGAGAAACACATGAAAGCTATCGGCATAGTTAGAAAAATTGACGAGCTCGGAAGAATCGTTCTTCCTATCGAAACCAGAAACGTTCTCGGAATAAAGACCAAGGATGCTCTTGAGATCTTCATGGATAAGGATTCCATCGTTCTTCGTAAGTATGAGCCTGCTTGCATGTTCTGCGGATCTGCAGACGAAACCGTAACCTTCGGCGGCAAGATCATTTGCAAGGAATGCTTTGATAAGATCAGCGACAAGTTCGCAAACGGCGACGCTGAATAATATAGATTATGTGCCATCCGCACGTAATATGACGAAAGCCAACATAACGGCACCTGCATCTGCAGGTGCCGTTTTTGCTTTAAAAACGAACACTTGTGTTTTTTTCTGAAATGTGGTATATTATATTGTTAGTGACCGTTGATTTGATACTGTTTTATATATGGGCATCACGTGCGGTGCCCGTCAGATACGAAAGGAAAAGAAGAAAGATATGGCAAAAGCAAAGACCCGGGTCTACGACGACAGAAGCATATCCTCGCTGAAAGGCGCGGACCGAGTCAGAAAGCGTCCTGCGGTTATGTTCGGCTCCGACGGACTTGAAGGGTGTGAGCACGCTTTTTTTGAAATACTGGCAAACTCCGTTGACGAAGCGAGAGAAGGCTACGGCAGCGAAATAATCGTTACCGCTTTCCGCGATCATTCCCTTGAGGTGGAGGATTCGGGACGCGGCGTTCCCCTTGGATGGAACGAAAACGAAGGCAGATATAACTGGGAGCTGG
The DNA here is from genome assembly GCA_045586225.1 of Eubacteriales bacterium. Classification (GTDB taxonomy): domain Bacteria; phylum Bacillota; class Clostridia; order Oscillospirales; family CAG-272; genus DTU064. The sequence continues at coordinate 2,420 of JAZMZX010000116.1, read as the reverse complement.
TGTACTGTGAGCTTTACGCCGGCGGTAAATATAATAATAACGACGACGGCTCGAACTACGAGTTTGCCCTCGGTATGAACGGACTTGGCGCCTGCGCCACACAGTATGCATCCGAATATATGTCGGTGCGCTCCTATTCCGGCGGCAATCTTTCCGAGATCGATTTCAAAAAGGGCGAGGCTGTGACGGAGCTTCGCGTCCGTCCCATCGAAAGAAGGGAAAAGAAGCACGGTACCATCATCCGCTGGCGCCCCGATATCGAGGTGTTCACAGACATAAACATTCCCAGGGAGCATTTTGAAAAGACTCTGAAAAAGCAGGCTGTCGTCAATGAAAACGTGCGCTTCATCCTTCGCGTTGAAAACGAGGAGGGCGGCTTTGACGAAACCGAATATATTTATGAAAACGGAATCGCGGATTATATCTCCGAGGTCGCAGGCGAGGACGTTATCGTGCCGCCCGTGCTTTGGAAATACGAGGACGTTGGCCGCGACCGCGCCGACAAGGAGGACTACAGGCTGAAGGCGGAGATCGCATTTGCGGTGTCCACTCGCGTGAATATGCTGGAATACTATCACAATTCAAGCTTCCTTCTTCACGGCGGCTCTCCCGACCGCGCCGTGAGAAACGCCTTCGTTTACGCACTTGATAATTATTTGAAAAAGACGGGCAAGTATACGAAAAACGAGCCCCACGTTACCTTCTCCGACATTGAGGACTGTCTCGTTCTCGTGACGAGCAGCTATTCCACCGTCACCTCCTATGCAAACCAGACCAAGGAGGCGATAAGCAATAAGTTTATCGCAGATTCAATGACGGCGTATATCAAGCAGCAGCTTGAATACTATTTTGCCGAGAATAAGCAGCTGGCGGAGGCCTTTGCAAAGCAGGTCCTCGTTAATAAGAGGAGCAGAGAGCAGGCTGAAACCGCGAGAGTGGACCTGAAAAAGAAGCTGACAGGGCAGACGGACGTTGCCTCCCGCGTTGACAAATTCGTTGGGTGCCGCTCCAAGGACCCGGAGGTCCGTGAGCTTTATATCGTTGAGGGTGATTCCGCTCTTACCTCCTGCAAGCTGGCAAGAGAGCCCGATTTCCAGGCTATCATCCCCGTAAGAGGCAAAACTCTCAACTGTCTTAAGAGCACGTACGATAAGATATTCAAAAGCGAGATCATCACAGACCTTCTGAAGGTTATCGGCTGCGGCGTTGAGATAAAGACCAAGGGCAGGCACAATAATGAATTTGACCTTGAATCGCTGCGCTGGAGCAAGATCATCATCTGTACGGATGCGGACGAGGACGGATTTCAGATCAGAACCCTTCTTCTGACCATGTTTTACCGCCTCCTGCCCACGCTTATCGAAAAGGGCAAGATATATATTGCCGAAACGCCCCTTTACGAGATAACCACGAGGGAAAAGACCCCGGAAACTTATTTCGCCTACAACGAGCCCGAAAAGGCGAAGATAACGGCAGAGCTTGAGGAAAAGGGCAAGAAATACACCCTTCAGCGAAGCAAGGGTCTCGGTGAAAACGAGCCTGAGATGATGTCGAAGACGACAATGAATCCTGCCACGCGCAGGCTGGTGAGAGTTGCTCCCGCAGACGCGGAGGCAACGGCTGTGATCTTCGAAACCCTTCTGGGCGACGATCTTCCCGCAAGAAAGGTGTTCATAACGGAACACGGCGTGAACTATATTTCCGCCGCAGATATATAAGCCCCGAAAAGGACGGAGAAGCTGCTTCCCCGTCCTTTTTATGCGATTTTCTTGCAATAGCGTTTCCGCTGTGTTATACTGTTTGGACAAAGGCGCGGAAGGTGTGATCATCCCACAGCCTTTTCGTATATAATGAAAGGTGACGGCATTTCTTTTTGGAGGTGCGTATATGCATAATAAAAAAATAAAGAAAGAGGGCAAAAGCGGCGCGGTTGACGCCATGTGCGTTTCGCGGATAACGGTATACGTTAACGTGGTGCTGGCGGCGGGCAAGCTTGCAGCAGGTGTTATCGGCAGCTCCGGCGCTATGATATCGGACGCGGTGCATTCTCTTTCCGACGTGTTCAGTACCTTCGTCGTTATGGCGGGCATTAAAATGGCCGACAAGAAGGCGGATACGGAGCATCCCTACGGCCACGAGCGCATGGAATGCGTTGCCGCGCTGATACTTGCGTTGTTTCTTGCGGTCGTCGGCGGCAGTATCGGCATCGGCGGCATCAGAGATATAATCGGCGGCAGCTACGGAGACCTTGCGGTGCCCGGTATGCTCTCGCTTGTTGCTGCGATCGTGTCTATAGCCGTAAAGGAATGGATGTATCATTACACGAGGCACGCTGCTATAAGGATAAATTCAGGCGCGCTTATGGCTGACGCGTGGCACCACAGGTCTGATGCAATGTCCTCCGTGGGCGCTTTCGTGGG
>JAZMZX010000115.1:0-32473 GCA_045586225.1 Eubacteriales bacterium | reverse complement strand
ATCCACGAATACGTTACTAAGATCCCCGATTCCGCATTCGACAAGTGCGGCAGCTTCACCGTAAAACTCTGGTTCGGCTCCTTCGCGGAGGCATGGGCAACCGAAAAGGCAAAGCTCACCGAGGTCATCGGTAAAGCAAGTGCTCGATAAGCACGCGCTCGATAAGCGCCCCCGCCCATAACCGGGCAAAAAGCTTTCATAAAACAAAAAAACGACGCGTAAAACGCGTCGTTTTTGTTTTGTTTTATCCTTATGCCTTGGTGCTGACCTCGATAACGGGCTTGGCAACGGTAATGGAATCGTATTCCGCGAAGGTTGCGGGGATCTTCTTTGTGAGATCGAACTTGAGAGTCCAGTAATCGTCGCAGGTGCACCATACGCGGAGAGCAACAACGAGGCAGCCTGCGCCGTAGCCGGTAACAGCTGCGAAGGGAGCTTCCTTATCGATGATGCGTCCGTCAACAGCAACCTTGCTCTTGAGAACGTCGAGAGCGAGCTCGATGTCGGAATCGGGGGTGAGGTTCACTTCGATATCGAGACGGCGGGTGCCCTCGGAGCTTACGTTTGTAACGGAGCTGCCGGTAACGTTGCCGTTGGGAATAACGACGCGTCTGTTATCGGGAGTGATGAGAGTTGTGTAGAAGATGCTGATCTTGGAAACGGTGCCCTCGTCTCCGCCGACAACGATGTAATCGCCAACGTCAAAGGGACGGAAAACGATAAGGATCACGCCGCCTGCAAAGTTGGAAAGTCCGCCCTGAAGAGCAAGACCGATAGCGAGACCTGCAGAGCCCAGAAGAGCGATGATGGAGGTCATGGGCACGCCGAGAACGGCTGCAACGGTGAGAAGAAGAACAACGTTGAGGATGAACTTAAGCGCGCTCTTGACGAAGCCCACAGCAGCCTCGTTCATGTTCTTGGCAAGGCGGGAGCGGGTGAAAAGCTTTACGATTCCCTTCACGATCAGACGGCCGATAACGAGAATAAGAACGGCGTAGAGAAGCTTGAGAGCGATGGTGACGGCATACTGAGAGATGAGAGAGCCGATGTTTTGAATGAACTGTTCCATAGTTACTCCTTATATAAGAATTATTTATAAGAAAAGCGGGGATGAGTCCCCGCTTTTGCTTACTGCTTTTGCTCGCCGCGGATAACGTTGCGGCGGATCTTGCCACTGATGGTCTTGGGGAGCTCGGTAACGAACTCAACGATCCTCGGGTACTTGTAAGGCGCGGTGTGTTCCTTAACGTAGGTCTGGATCTCGCGCTTGAGCTCGTCGGTGCCAACGGTGCCCTTTGTGAGAACGACGGAGGCCTTGACGACGTTTCCGCGGATCTCATCGGGTACGCCGGTGACGGCAACCTCAAGGATGTAGGGCAGCTCCATGATAACGCTCTCGATCTCGAAGGGACCGATGCGGTATCCGGAGGACTTGATAACGTCGTCAACTCTGCCAACGTAGTAGAAGTATCCGTCTTCATCGCGCCATGCAGTGTCGCCGGTGTGATACATGCCGTCGTGCCAAACCTCGCGGGTGGGCTCTTCTGCATTGTAGTAGCCCTTGAAGATGCCGACGGGATCTGCCTTATCGGTGCGGATAACGATCTCGCCCGTTTCGCCCTGAGGCACGGAGTTGCCGTCGTAATCGACAAGGTCAACGTCGTACTGGGGGCTGGGACGGCCCATGGAGCCAAGCTTAACGGAGGTTCCCACAAAATTAGCGAGAACGAGAGTGGTCTCCGTCTGGCCGAAGCCTTCCATTACGCTGAGACCCGTCGCTTCGCGGAAGCGATTGAATACCTCGGGGTTGAGGGCTTCGCCGGCAACGGTGGCGTATTCAAGAGACGAAAGATCGTACTTCGAAAGATCCTCGCGGATCATGAAGCGATACATGGTGGGCGGCGCACAGAAGGTGGTAACGCGGTACTTTTCGATGACGGAAAGGATATCGTCCGCATGGAAGCGGTCGAAGTCGTAGATGAATACGGGAGCTCCGCAAAGCCACTGGCCGTAGAGCTTGCCCCAGAGCGCTTTGCCCCATCCCGTGTCGGAGATGGTGAGGTGCAGGCCGTCCGGGTTCACGTTGTGCCAGTACTTTGCAGTCATATAGTGACCGAGCGCATAGGTGTATTTGTGGGCTGCGATCTTGGGATAGCCCGTGGTGCCGGAAGTGAAGAGCATCAGCATGGTGTCCTCTCCGCAGGGGGAATCCTCAGTTCTCGGGAAGGTGTCGGCATATTTGCCGGATGCCACCTCTGCATCGAGATCCAGCCATCCCTCGGGAGCGGGCACGGAGCCGCCGGCTGCGATACGGAACTCAAGTGTGGGGGAGGAGGCGAGAGCCTCGTCAACGTGGGAGGGAACGCCGTCCTGACGGGTGGCGATGATGGCTCTCACGCCCGCTGCGTTGAAGCGGTAAACGTAATCCTTCGCAAGAAGCTGTGTGGTTGCCGGGATCATGATAGCGCCGATCTTGTGGAGGGCGCACACAGATGTCCAGAACTGATAGTGACGGCGGAGCACCAGCATCACGCGGTCGCCCTTTTTGATTCCGAGAGAAACCAGATAGTTTGCAACGCGGTTAACGTCGCGGTCCAGCTCGGCGAAGGTGCGGCGGGTCTCGTTCTTGTCGGCATCAAGGTGGATAAGAGCGAGCTTGTCGGGGTGATGAGTCGCCATGCGCTCAACTGTGTCGTATGCGAAGTTGTACCTTTCGGTGTTTTTGAAGGTGATATTTGTGGGAGTGCCCTTTTCGTTTACGGAGACGGAAATGAACTCAGCCGCAAGGTCGGAAGCGCTGCGGTCGTTGGTGACGGTGGCGGAGGCGGAGAGCATCTCCTCCTCGGGATATTCGTATGCCTTGCCGTCCTGATTCATAACGATTGCGATGAATTCGCAGTCCTCGCCGCCCGTTGCGATCATGCCATGAGGCATGGAGCTGTCGTAGTAAACGGAGTCGCCCGCCTCCAGGACCTCGGTCCTGCCGTCGAGGCAAACGAGCAGCTTACCCTTTACCACCACGTTGAATTCCTGACCGACGTGTGAGGAAAGGCGGATGGGCTCGTTCTGCTCGGCTTCGGAATACCTGGCAACGACTCTGAAGGGCTCCGCGATCTTATCCTTGAAAAGGGGAGCGAGATTATTATAGGCAAAGCCCTTGCGCCGTGCGATGGGAAGACCGCCGCCGTGACGGGTGACGGAATACTCGGAAAGCTTGGGGCTTGAGCCTTTGAGGATATCCGTTACGTCAACGCCGAAAAGATGCGCGCACTTGTAAATGAATGTGAACGAATAATCATTTTCGCCGCGTTCGTATGCGCGGTACGTTTCGATATCTGTGCCGGTTGCCTTAGCCGCTTCTTCTTCGCTAATCTCAAGAATCTCCCTTAAATCGCGAATTCGAAGAGCGACCTCTTTGATCTTTGTGTTTTCGTTTGTGAAATTATGTTCCTGGTTGTTCATACGGTATCCTCCTTCTTAGAATATTTTGAAAATGTTATAAATTTATCATGGCAAAGAGCGCCATAAAATAAATTGGATTAATTTTATCACCAAGCGGGGGATGTGTCAATAAATATTAATAAAAATTCATAAACCTACATAAAAAATTGTATATTGTTTACACTGGGCCTATTGAATGAAAGCGGGATTAGGTGTAAAATTACAGTATACCGAAAGCATAAAAGCCCGGACAAAAGAAAGGACGGAAATTACGAATGGCAGACGAAAAAAGATCAGAGATCATTTATCCGAAGGAGCCTCCGGCTCAGCCGCCCATGCCCGAATGGAGGCGCCCTGCAGGACCTCCCCCTCCTCCCACGGAGAATAACGGCCAGCAGCCACCGCGTCCCCGTCCCCGCTTTGAGCGTCCGGATATGACGAAGCGCGGTCTCTGGGGCGCACACGACCCCGCTATATACAGAGACCCCGTTTCCGGCGACTATTTTGCTTACTGCACTCATCAGAACGTGTACCGTTCACCCGATATGGTGGATTGGAAATGGATCGGCGGCATCATAAACGAGACCCCCGAGGAGGTTTTCGCCTGGACGAACAGCCGCGGCCTCTGGGCGCCCGATATCATCAAGGTGGGCGACGAATACAGAATGTATTGCTCCTGCTCCTCCTTCGGCGTTCAGCTCTCCTGCATCTATCTTGCTGTGTCCGATAAGCCCGAGGGACCCTACGAATACAGAGGCATCGTCGTTAAGACGAATAAAAATTCCGCCGTTAACGCCATCGACGCAAACCTTGTGGTCGATGAAAAGACGGGGGATCAGTATATGGCGTTCGGCTCCTTCTGGGGCGGAATCAGGCTCATGAAGCTGGATCCCGAAACGGGTCTTGCGGCAGACAAGAGCGAATGCGAGGACGGACGCTCCACCGAAGAGGCTATGGGGCCCTGCATTTGCTGCCGTCCCCTCTGGTGCGACCGTGCCGTTGAAGGCGCATATATAAGATACAACAAGGAAACGGATTATTATTACCTTTTCGTTTCCTACGGCTCCCTCTCCAGCGACTATAATATCAGAGTGGGCAGAAGCCGCGATATTATGGGTCCGTATCTGGATTTCCACGGCAAGGAAATGACGGATACCGAGGATTATAACGGCACCACAGGACTTATGGTTGCCTGCGGCTACCGCTTTGAGGATTCCCGCGGCTGGATGGGTCCCGGACACAATTCCGTTCTCGTTGACGAGGATGGCTGGTACCTGGTTTGCCATATCAGACCCTACGGAGTATATAAGCACGTTGATTCCACCATGCACATCCGCCGTATCCTCTGGTCGGAGGACGGCTGGCCCATGGTCTCCCCCGAAAACTATGCGGGCGAGACAGTTCAGCCCATCCCCGAAGAGGCGATATACGGCAGATACGAATGGATCACGCTGACTCCCACCGTGCCCCAGAGCGTTATCGGCAGCGCGCCTGCCACCATAATGCCCCACGGCGGAATGCATATCTCCAGCCATACCCGCATCAGATGGGAAAAGATCGGTGACTACGGCATCAGAATGGACCTTGGCGGCGGCCATACCATAGACGGCAAGGTGCTTGCAGTATGGGATGCCGAAAACGGACGTCCCACCATTGCCATAACGGGCATCACAAACGACGGCGTTGCCGTTTGGGCGAAAAAGGTGGCGGATATGCCGCCTCGCAGACTCGGACCCGGCTCCGGCGGCCCCACAGTATAAACCTTTGACTTTTTAAGGAGGCTCAAGATGAAAAGATGTGCTTTCGCCATTTTGCTTTTGGCGGCGCTGTGTTTTTCATCCTGCGCCTCCTTTTCTCCTGCTCCCGAAACGAAGGAGTGGTACGATTATTTCGACACGGTGGTCACCCTTATCGGATATGAGGATAAGGAGAGCTTCGGGAAAACCGCCGCCGGGGTTGAAAAGATACTGGAAAAATACGATGCCATCCTCGATATATACAGCGAGGATAGCGAGCTCTTCCGGCTGAATGCGGCAGCGGACGGCGAGCCTGTGGACGTGTCGGCAGAGCTTCTTGATATCATAAAGCTTTCAAAAGAGGTCTACAGCTTCACAGACGGCGAATGCAACGTTGCCTTCGGGGCGGTGCTTTCTCTTTGGCACCGATACCGCGAGGATGCCATCGGAGGCAAGCCTGCCGCGCCCTCAAAGGAGGAGCTTCTTCCCCTTTCGGAGCACTGCGACATAAACGCCATCGTTATCGATGAAGATGCAGGCACCGTAGCTCTCACCGACCCGCTTATGTCCCTTGATATGGGGGCTGTGGCAAAGGGATACGTGGCAGACGTGATCGCGGAATATCTTCGCGAGGCGGGGAAGACCTCCTACGCCGTTTCCGTGGGCGGCACCGTCGTCACCGTCGGCAAAAAGCCCGATGGGGAGGACTTTACCGTGGGCGTTGAAAACCCGGCGGCGGAATCCCCCGACGCATACGTGGACAGGATCACCCTCGACGGATGTGCCGTTGCCACAAGCGGCTCATATCAGCGGTTTTACGAATACGGCGGTGTCCGCTATCACCACATAATCGATAAGGATACGCTCTTCCCGGAGAATGAATATTTATCCGTCACCGTTGTGGCAGAGAGCGCCGCCTTGGCAGATGCTCTTTCCACAGCGCTCTTCAATATGACACCGGAGGCGGGGAAGAGATTTGTGGAGTCTCATGGCGATATCGAAGCCCTTTGGGTGCTCGCGGACGGAGAGGTCCGCAAAAGCGAGGGCTTCCCCTCAAAGGAATAAAGAAAAGCGAAAGCGGCGGGGCAAGCCCCGCCGCTTTTTTGACCCTCTCCACCTTCACAATAAGCCTGCGCCATTCATATTATGACTATGTAGCTTCGAAAGGAGGAAAGGACACAAAGGTGGACCAAAGAACGAGCGTTGCCGTCCTCGGCGGCGACGAAAGACAAACGCGGCTTTCCTCGATATTGGCAAGGAACGGCTGCAGGGTCAGCGCATACGGCATCGACGGCAATGCCGTTGGCGTGACGCGGTATGGCACCCCGGCCGAGGCGGTGGCAGATGCCGATGCCGTTATTTTTCCGCTTCCCGCTGTGAAAAGCGGCAGATACCTGAACGAAAAAAGCGACGTCCGCATCCCGGTGTCGGAGATACTGGACGAAATTAAAAAAGGCGCTTTGGTTTTCGCAGGCAAGGCGGACGCCGAGCTTTTGGCGCTGTGCGCCGCACGTGGCCTTGAGCTTATAGATTATTATTCCTCGGAGCCTCTGACGGTGAAAAATGCCTGGCTCACCGCCGAAGGAGCGCTCCACATATATATGAACGCGAAGAAGATCTCCGTCCGCGACGGAGAGATACTCGTTATCGGCTCGGGAAGGGTGGCAAAGTGCGCGGCCAGAGCCTTTTCCGCTCTTGGCGCCCGGGTGACGGTGATGGCGAGAAACAAGGGGGCTCTTGCCTGGTCGGCGCTGGATGGGGCGCTCACTCTTGACCTTGACGACAGGGATGAGAGACTCCGCGCATTTGCCCACGGATATGATGCCATAATAAACACGGTGCCCGTGGCGTTTATCACGGGATGCGCACTTTCTTTAATTCCCGGGAAAACGTTGGTGATAGACCTTGCCTCCGCTCCCTACGGCGTTGATATGGGAGAGGCGAGAGCGAGAGGGGTGGAGCTTGAGCGAGCCCCCTCCCTTCCGGGAAGGTACGCGCCCGAAAGCGCGGCGCTTGTGATCGCGGAGGAGATAGAGGAGCGTCTTTTCCGCCTGAAGGGAGGCAGCAAATGATCGGATATGCCATGTGCGGCTCCTTTTGCACCCACGCCGAATCCCTTGCCGCCCTTGAAAAGATAGCGAGAGAGCACGACGTTTTGCCCATACTCAGCTATAACGCAGCCGAAACGGACACAAGATTCGGCAAGGCCTGCGACTTGATAGCGAGGCTCAGGGCAGTCACGGGGAAGACCCCCGTGACGACTATAACGGAGGCGGAGCCGCTGGGGCCGAAAACGCCCCTTGAAGCTCTCGTTATCGCTCCTTGCACGGGAAATACACTTGCAAAGCTCGCCTCCGCCGTGACGGACACCCCCGTCACCATGGCGGCAAAGGCTCATCTGCGAAACGGAGGCACACTCCTCATCGCTCTTGCATCAAACGATGCGATGTCGGCAAATCTTGAGAACATCGGCAGGCTGCTTTTGCGGAAGAACGTTTATTTCGTGCCCTTAAGGCAGGACGACACCGTGAAAAAGCCTCATTCCCTGGTGGCGGATTTCAGGCTGCTGCCGGAAGCCCTTGTCGCAGCCCGCGACGGACGGCAGCTGCGCCCGCTGTTTATATAAAAAAGTGCGAACACAATAAAGTGTTCGCACTTGATTTATGTATGTCAGGCTTCGTTTTCCTCGGTGTCCGCTTCGGGGATAACGGAAACGGTCGCCCAGAGCACGCGCCTGTCGGCAAATACCTCCACCTTTATGTCGAGGCCGAAGGCCTGAACGTGAGGCTGCTCGCCGTCGTCGGGAATGAGGGAGAGGGAGGAGAATACAAGACCGCCGAGGGTGTCGTAGTCCTCGTATACTTCATCGTCAAATTTGCATCCGATGGTGTCCGCAAGGGTCTCAAGGTCAAGGTCTCCCGCAACGCGCCAGAGATTCTCGCCCAGCTGCTGAATATCGAGAGGCTCCTTTTCGTCGAATTCATCGTAGATGTTTCCGAAGATCTCCTCAAGAAGGTCCTCCATGGTAACGAGACCGGAAACTCCGCCGTATTCGTCAAGAACGATGGCGATGTGAACGTTGGACTGCTGCATCTCGCGGAAGAGCACGTCTGCACGCACCTGCTCAGGCGTTACGAGAGGCTGATGCATCAGCTCGCGGACGGTGGCAGCGCCGCCGGACATACGGTCCAGCAGGTATTCACGGGTATAGAGCACGCCGATGATATTGTCGATCTCATCCTCAAACACGGGGAATCGGGAAAATCCCGTTTCCTTGATAAGGCGGTTGATCTCCTCGTCGCTGTCGCTGACGTCGATGACCTCCATCTTGGTGCGGTGTGTCATAACGTCGGAGGCGGTGATGTCGGAAAATTCGAAAACGTTTTCGATCATTTCCTTTTCCGCAGCCTCGATGTTTCCGGATTCCTCTCCCGCATCGATCATGTCGAGGATCTCATCCTCGGTGACGATCTCTGCGTCGTCGCGGCGGATGCCGGCAGACTTGAGGACCATGCTGGAAAGGAAAGAGGACAGCGCCGAAAGGGGGGCAAGAATGAAAAATACTGGTCTTGCTATCCATGCGGAGATGGCATATGCCCTTGCGGGATTTTGCTCAGCGGCAAACTTGGGGATCTCCACAACGAAAAGATCGGTGAAAACGGCAGATACCAAAGCTATCAGAGCGCCTAAAAGTATCTTCGCCGCGGTGCTTTCGAAAATGGGAGAAAGCTTTGCGATAACGGGATAAAAGCCCGCAACGGCAAAAACGGTTGCCAAAGCAGAGAATGCGAATATTGCGAAAAGAGCGCGGCGCTCGAATTTCGCGGAGTTTTCCATTGCCGAAAGCAGAGCCAGGGAGCGGCGGTCGCCGTCGTCGGCAGCCTTGCGCAGGCGCGATTCGATTCCCGAATACACGGCGCGATAGCAGAAAGAAAACATCATGGTCAGGATCAAAGACAAAGCGTATAAAACGATAAATGTCCACAAATGGTCGTCAGGCACAGTAAAAATCCTCCTTCTCCGTGCCACGGATATAATTATACAGATGCATTATATAATAAAGAATCCCGTATGTCAAGTTGGAAGCTGCAAAACGTTGGTGTCCGCAGGGGATAAACTACAGTTATTTTTTGAAAATCCGCATTAATTATCGTTCCTGTTGACGGAAGTGATTTTGTATGGTATATTTAGTTCGAATATGGATCGCGGCAGAGAATGATTGCTGCGATATTTTTTGGAGGAATGAAAAATGAAAAAGCTTATCACAATCATCATGGCGCTCATTATGGTTTCCGTCACAGTGGTTTCCGTTTCCGCGTCTGAAATGGTAGACGAAGGCGAGCTTATCTACAGCCTCTTCGATCCCACCACCGGCGAGGTAGACCCCTGGCTTGCAAACACCACCGGCGCTCTCACCGTTGAAGAAGTTGAAGGCAAAACTGCCCTCAAGCACGCTACCTGGGATTCTTCCTGGGGCAGCTCTCTTTCCATGAAGCGTTACTACGACATCGACTGGTCCGCATACGATTACGATAAGGTACTCTTTGTTGCAGACATCTACGTATACGCTGACCCTGTTATCGACTACGATATCAGCGGTGAATTCAAGGTAAAGTTCGGCGACAGCGCTGACCAGAACGGCAACACCACCGATATGCATCAGTACTATGAAAGCTGCGTAAACCTTGAGTTTGTAAACGGCTGGAATCACCTTGAGATCCCCCTTTGCGAGCTTTATAACGACAAGGGAAGCGAAGAAGACTGGCGTATGACCGACTGGTTCTGCCTCTGGATGAAGAGCACGTACCACACCTTCGACGTCGCTATCGCACGTCTCGATATCGTTTATACCGCTGAATCTCTCATTCCTCCGGAAACCGAAGCTCCCGAAACCGAAGCTCCCGAAACCGAAGCACCTGAGACCGAAGCACCCGAGACCGAGGCACCCGAGACCGAGGCTCCCGTGACCGAAGCTCCCGCAACCACCGAAGCTCCCGCTGAAGAGGGCGGATGCGGCTCTGCAGTTGGCGCGGCAGCGATCGTTGTGACTCTCACCGCCGTACTCGGCTGTGCCATCGTTAAGAAGCACTGATTCTGAATTTGAAAAAAGGACGGAACCGTAAGGCTCCGTCCTTTTTTTGCGTGGAGATGTTTGCACAAGCATAAGCGAGCGCCCCTTCCCCTTGCGGCAAGGATCCCTCTCCCCATAAAAACACAACGCGGAGAGTATACCCTCCGCGTATGTAGTTTTATATCAGAATGCGCCGGTGATGCCCGTGCCGAATGCGGCCGGAGCAGTGGTCACGTCTCCAAGCCCGAAGCTGACGGAAAGCGCCGCGTCAACCGCCCCCATAACACCCGGGTCAAGATGACCTATCCGCTCACGGAGGCGCCGTTTGTCCAGGGTCCGTATCTGCTCCGCAAGCACCACGGAATCCTTTGAAAGCCCGGCTTCAGCGGAGGTGATGTCAATGTGAGTGGGCAGGCGCGTTTTTCCCATACGGGAGGTGATGGCGGCGGCGATAACGGTGGGGGAATACCTGTTTCCAACGTCGTTTTGTATTATCAGAACGGGACGGACCCCGCCTTGCTCAGACCCCACCACAGGTGAAAGGTCCGCGTAATATATATCTCCTCTTCTGACACCGTTCATTTTTTCATATCTTCTCCGTTATATAAACTTATTTGCGTCCGCAATAGTATTATTACCGCAAATGGGATAAATAAACCGCCCCGCCGAAAAAAATCGGTGGGGTGGCGGTCTACATTATAAGTTTACGGCGGAGGCCGGGGAAATGCTACTCGTTGGACCTTATGAAAAGATCGTAGGCCTTGTCGGGGTCGGTGAAGGAGAGGCAGAAAATACGGCTGCCGTCGTCCCAGGTGTAGGAGCCTGGGCGGCCTTCAAGCTGGGAATACACCATAACGGCCACGTGCTGCAGCTCAAAATCCTCATTAAAGGAGCAGAGGGCACGGATGAGGCAGGGCTTGCCTTCTATGGTGTATGCGTGATCGGAGTGAGTAAGCTCTCCGTCGCGGCGGATGATGAGCTCATCCTTTGAAACGGCGTATGACGTTTGCCGCAGCCCTTTTTCGGAAACGAAAAAGCTGTGCTTGTAGGGCTCCTTTTCAACGTCGTCCACGTATCCGTCGATATAAAAGATGCCTTCGAAAACGTCGTCGCGGATGAGGTAGCGCTTGTATCTGCCCTCAATGCGTATGGAGGCGGTCTCCTTTTCATCGGGCGTGCCAACGTAGAAGGAATATCCCATAACGGTGCAATCCACCTCGGTAACGTCTGCAATGGCGTAAAGCAGGAAGAATACGAAAAGCCCTGCGGCAAGAACGATGCCTGCGGTGCGGATCAGTCTGCCGAAAAAGCCCGCGGTGGGCGAAAGCCGTTCGAAAAATCCGCTGATCATGAGGGAGGCGGAATACCTGCGCTCCCAGCCGGTGTTTTCGGAGAAATACTTTTCGTATATCCGCTCATACTGCTCGGAGAAAAGGATCTTTTCTTCCTCTGTGGGGTCTGTGTCGCCCCGCTCGGCGACGGGCGATGAGAAAATGGCGTCGACAAGCTCCTCGGTGGAATCGACGGCGGTTTCGTCCACGCGGTCGATGTGGGACACGAGATACGAAAGATTCTCGAAATCCACGTGCATCCTTTCTCTGTGAGATGACACGATAGCGGGGATACTCTCGGGGCGGAGAGTCATCTCCTTGATCTCGTCAATGGTGAAAAGAGCCCGTCGCAGGGCGGCAATGGTCCTGAGCTTTTCCACGTCCGCATCTGTGTATTCGCGGAAGTCGCGGCCGTTTTTATCAATGTGAACGGGTGCGATAAGCCCGCGCTCCTCATAGAGCCGCACGGCGCGTTCCGTGAGTCCTGCCGCGTCTGCGGCCTTTTTTATCTGCATAACGTTGCTCCTTTCCTGTTTTCACACCGAGTATAACATATTACGCGGGGTAAGAAGCAATACATTTATAAAAAAATATAATTTTTTCGCCGAATCGGGAACAAATTCCGCCGTCGGTCCGTCTATATAGACACAAGACCAAAAATAACCTCCCGGTGCCGCAGAAAGCGGCGGAAAGGACCATAGCAATGAAAATCGGAATGAGAATCATATCTGCCGCGTCTGCGCTTCTTTTGATGATGACGGCTCTCGCCTCCTGCTCTGCAGGCAGGAGCGACGTGTACGAAAACGGCGACTCTTACCCCTCCGGTAAGGAGGACTATGTTTACGACGAGGGCTTCGGCGGCAACTATGCCGGCGACTACGACGACGGCTACAAAGGGGAAGCAGACTTTGTCCCCGAGACCGAAGCGCCCGAAGGCGGCAGCAGCCTCGGCTCCCTCGACGCCGTGACGGAAACGGCGCGCAAACGCATCCAGTACGTCACCGTGACGATGGAATCCCTTGAATACGACCGCGCTCTTTCCGAGATCAAGATGCGTGCAACGGCGGCAGGCGGATATATCGAATCCTCCAGCGAATCCGGCAAGGATATAAAGGGCACAGGCTCCCGCCGCGCATATCTCGTTTTCCGCATCCCTGCGGAGAATCTCGACAGCTTTGCAGGCGATATCGAGGAGGTGGGCAACGTTCTCACCCTTGAGACCAGCACCAGAGACGTGACAGAATCCTACTTCGATATTGAAGCCCGCCTTGCGTCCCTTGAGTCACAGCGCGACAGATATATGGAGCTTCTCTCCGAGGCGAAGTCCATGGACGAGATACTCATCATTGATAACGCGCTCACAGACGTCCTTTATCAGATCGAGTCCTACACCGGCACACTCAATAAGTACGATTCGCTGGTGGCATATTCCACCGTCACCCTCACTCTCTCCGAGGTGATCGAGCTGACTGAGCCGGAGCCTCCCGTTATCAAGGAGCCCACCTTCGGCGAGCGCATAAAGGAAGCCTTCGGCGATTCCATCGAAGCCTTCGGCGATATGATAGAGGCCATCGTCATCGGCATCGTTGCCGCAGCTCCCTTCCTTGTCATCCCCGCGTTTGCCATCGTGATAATCATCATCGCGGTGCGCGGCAAGCTGAGAAAGCAGCGCCGCAGAAGGGCGGAGGCAGCCGCCGAAAAGGGCGAATAACGAAAAAAGAAAACGCTTGTGACCTTTCGGTCGCAAGCGTTTTTTTGTTATCTGTTTCTTTCCTGCTCGGTGAATTCAAGAGGCTCTTTTCCGTGGCGCACCACGAAAAGACGGCGGCTCTCCCAGGCTTCCTCGCAAAGTGCGTCGAAGTCCACCTTTGCTTCCTGCGCCAGCACCTTTTCCATTTCGGGACGTGTTCTGGGATGGGGCGGCGTAAATACGGTGCAGCAATCCTCGAAAGGGAGGATACAGGTCTCGTATGCACCGATCTTGCGGGAGATATCGATGATATCCTCCTTGTCCATGCCGATGCAGGGACGGAGAACGGGTATCGTGCACATAGCGTCGGTGACAGAGATGGCCTGCATCGTCTGGCTGGCCACCTGACCGAGGCTCTCGCCCGTGATGAGGGCCATGGAGCCGTCTGCCTTGGCGGTGCGCTCCGCAAGCTTCATCATGAAGCGGCGAAGGAGGATGGTGAAGTAATCGTTGTCGCATTTGTCGCGAAGCTCCTCCTGAATGTGGGTCACGGAAATAACGTGAACGCGCATGGAGCCGCAGTAGTCGGTGAGGATGGTGGCAAGGTCCAGGACCTTTTCTCTTGCTTCCTCGCTCGTGTAGGGAAAACTTTCGAAGTGAACGGCGTCAACGGTGACACCGCGCTTCATGATCATAAAGCCTGCAACGGGGGAGTCGATGCCGCCGGAAAGGAGAAGCATACCGCGTCCGTTGCTGCCGAGAGGCAGACCGCCTGCACCGCGGATCTGGTCTGCGTGGATGTAGGCACCGCGCTCGCGTATCTCAACGGAAACGGTAACGTCGGGATTCTTAAGGTCAACTCTGAGGTCGGGCATTATTTCAAGAAGGGCGGCCCCCACCTCGCCTGCGATCTCGGGAGATTTCATGGGGAAGCGCTTGTCTGCACGTTTTGCCTCAGCTCTGAAGGAAATATCTCCGCGAAGGAATTTGGGCAGGTATATCTGCGCCACGCGCTTGATGTCGTCGATGTTCTTTTCCGCAACAGCGGCAATGGTGAGGCCTGAAAAACCGAAGGTGTGCTTCGCCTCCTCCAGCATTTCGTCAACGTCGGCAAATTCGTCCTGAGGCTCGATATAAACGGTGCTCTGCGCCGCATAGATATCGAAATTGCCCACGCGCTTCGCCTTGTGGCGAAGGTCTGTGAGCATTATCTGCTCAAACTGAGGGCGGTTTGCGCCCTTGAGGGCGACCTCGCCGTACTTACAAAGTATAACTCTCTTTAATTTTTCCATGTTCCGGTTCATCCTTCTGACACGTAGATTTTGTGATAGCTCTATATGTTTCTAAAAAATTTACAAAATCTATTCCAAAGTCGTTTCAATTATATTATAATAGATATATATGCTCTTATGATGGAGCACTGTATCTATTATAAAGCACCCGCGCAGGAATTTCAAGTGGCAACGTGCCCATCCGATCCCCGCGGACGAAAATATCAACGATAAAAGAGGAGTGTTGTGACAATGGAAAAGTACGATATCGAGGTTGCCGGAATCGCAATGACTGTCAAGACCGACGAAAACGAGGATTTTGTAAAATACGTTGTGGCTGAGCTGGACGAGCGCATCCGCACCATGACTCAGAAGAATCTGAACTGCTCCAAGACCGAGGCGGCTATTCTCTCCGCACTGGATTACTGCTGCGAAAAGATCAGATTCGAAAAGAAGATAAAGAATCTCGAAGCGCAGGTGGCTCTTTACACGGCAAACGTAAACAGACTCAAGTCTGAAAATCAGGAACTGAAAGCAAAGCTCGGTGAATAAGTATCCCATCCCGGAGCTTCTGGCTCCAGCGGGCACGCCCGAAGCGCTCCGCGCCGCCGTTGCGGCAGGAGCGGATGCGGTCTATTTCGGCGTGGGCGCCTTCAACGCAAGAATGAATGCGAAGAATTTCGGTAGCGACGACTTATCGTCGGCGCTGTCCCTTTGTCACGCCCACGGGGTCGCCGCACACGTGACCCTGAACACACAGATATACGATAAGGAGCTCACGGAGGCCCTTCGCACGGCGGAAATGCTCTACCGCGCAGGCGCCGATGCGCTTATCGTTGCCGACCTTGGCCTTGCTTCCCTCATACATAAGTATTTCCCCGACCTTGAGCTTCATGCTTCCACGCAGGCATCGGGCCACAGCCTCCGCGATGCGGAATATTTCGCGTCTCTCGGCTATTCCCGTATCGTTGTTGCGAGGGAAACTCCGAAGGAGGATATCAGAGCTATCGTGGAGGGCTCGCCCATCACGGTGGAAATGTTCGTTCACGGGGCAAACTGCGTTTCCGTGTCGGGCCAGTGCCTGATGTCGTCGCTCATCGGCGGCAGAAGCGGAAACAGAGGCGAATGCGCGCAGCCCTGCAGGCTGAAGTATAACGGTTCCTATCCCCTCTCCCCCAAGGACCTTTGCCTTGCCGAGCATATCGACGAAATATGCGGGCTGGGAGTGGGCTCTCTGAAGATCGAGGGCAGAATGAAGTCCCCCGATTACGTGTACCGCGTTACCTCCGTGTACCGCAGGCTTCTCGACGAAAGAAGGGGAGCGGGCGCGGGCGAGATGGCGGAGCTTGCAAGGGCGTTTTCACGTTCCGGCTTCACCGACGGCTTTTTCACCGGACACGGCAAGGACAACCCGAACAAAATGATAGGCATCCGCACGGATGCGGATAAAAACGAAACGAAGGCCTCGGAGACGGCGGTGCCTGCTCCGAAGGCGGTGGATATAGAATCGCTGACGGCAAGCTTCCGCAGAGGCGAGAAGTCCACACTCACCCTTTCCACAGCTTATAAAACCGTCACCGTTACGGGCGAGGTGCCCGAAACGGCGAAAACGAGACCGATGACGGCGGAATACGCGGCGTCTCAGCTGAAAAAGCTGGGCGGCACCCCCTGCACCGCGGAAAATGCCGATGTGGACGTTACTGTGGACGAGGGCGTGATGCTTCCCGCATCGGCTCTCAACGAGCTTCGCCGCCGCGCTGTTTCCATGCTTACAGAGAAAAAGATCGGCTCGGGAGAAATGCCCGAGGGCGACCGCTTGCCCCCTCTCGCAGCGGCTGAAAAGAGCGGCGCTCCCATCCTCACGGCGGAGTTTCTCACTCCTGACGTAATAACGGAAGCGGCAAGATCATATTTTGATATTATATATCTCCCTCTCGAAAAATTTGACGCCACCCTTGCAAAGGGCGTCGTTATGCCTCCCGTTATCTACGATAGCGAGGAGGGAAAGATCAGGTCGCGGCTGGAAAGGGCAGCCGAAGCCGGAGCCACCCACGTTGTGGTGGCAAATGCGGGTCAGCTCTCTCTCCTTCAGGGGCTCCCCCTTAAGGTGGCAGGCGGCTACCGCGCAAACGTTAATAATTCATATTCCGCAAAGCTTCTGGCGGAGGCAGGCGCCGAAACGGTGACCGTTTCTCCCGAGCTGGCGCTCCCTGCCGTAAGGGATATTTCCCGCGTGGCTGAAGCCGCGGTGACGGTGTACGGCCGCATCCCTCTTATGACCACGGAAAGATGCATCGTCCGCGCCGTTTCCGGCGACAGATGCGTCTGCAAAAAGGAAAACGTCCGTCTTAAGGACAGAATGGGCGCGGAATTTCCCGTGAAGGCCATTGATGGCTGCAGAAGCGTTATTTATAACAGCGTGCCCGTTTATATGGCAGACAGAGCCGATAAGCTGAAAGCTCTGGGAGCCGCCGCGTGGCACTTTATGTTCACCACGGAAGCTGCCGCAGAGGTGGACGGCGTTATCAGGGCCTATAAAAACGAAGAGCCCGCCGACTACCCCAAAAGAAGACTCAAATAGATTTAGAAGCAAAGGACAAACCTTGGAAATGGAAAAGCTGACACTTAAAATAAAGCCTCTCCGTCCGGATGCTGTCGTTCCCGCATATGCAACGGCAGGCTCCGCAGCGCTGGACCTCCGCTACTGCGGCGACGGTATCATCACCGTGCCCGTGGGCGAGATCAGATCTGTCCCCACGGGGCTTGCAATTGCGGCACCCGAGGGCACGGCAGCCATCGTGTGCGCAAGAAGCGGCCTCGCCTTCAAGCGCGGCATCTGCCTTGCAAACGGGATAGGCGTCGTTGACTCCGATTACAGAGGAGAGGTGTGCGTCGGCATCAAAAACGACGGCCGTGACGATTTCGTCATTGAGCCCGGCGACAGAATAGCGCAGCTTATGCTGATTCCCGTTTACGCGGCGGAGCTCCTTGTGACAGACGAGCTTGAAAAAACAGACCGCGGCGAGGGCGGCTTCGGCTCAACGGGCGTGAAATAATGAAAAAGCTCATACTTGCATCAAAATCTCCCAGACGGCAGGATCTGCTTCTGTCTATGGGGCTCACATTCACCGTGTCCGTGGCAGATGCGGATGAGACCATCCCCGAGGGGACTGCGCCCGACGCGGCTGTGAAAATGCTGGCAAAGCGAAAGGCAGATGCCGTTTTCGCCGAAAACGGCGATGCGGTGGTTATCGGTGCCGACACTGTGGTGTTCCTTCCCGGCGAAAATATCATCCTCGGCAAGCCGAAGGACGATGACGACGCCTTCCGTATGCTGCGAAGGCTCTCCGGAGAAAGACATTACGTTTATACCGGCGTTGCCGTTGTGTCCGCTGAAAGATGCGACGTGGAATGTGCCGTTACGGCAGTGGATTTCCGCCGCCTCACCGACGGCGAGATACTGGATTATATCGCCACAGGCGAGCCCGGCGACAAAGCGGGCGCGTACGGCGTTCAGTCTTTGGGCGGCGTTTTCGTCAGCGGTATCGAGGGCGAGTATTTTAACGTAACGGGTATGCCCAAATCACTGACCTTCGAGCTTTTGGGCAGGCAGGGTATAGACGTTCTCAAACTGAACAAAGCAAAGTAACTGAAAGGAAAGCGGCAAAGCGCCGCACAGCTCAATATGTCAAGAAGCATAGGAATAGACCTGGGCACCGCCAATACGCTTGTATGCGTAAAGGGTAAGGGCATCGTGCTCCGTGAGCCCTCGGTCGTTGCAATAGAGGCCCGTACGGGTAAGGTCGTGGCCGTCGGCTCCGACGCAAAGCTGATGCTGGGCAGAACGCCCGGCTCCATCACCGCAATGCGCCCTCTGAAGGACGGCGTTATTGCGGAATTCGACGTTGCTGCAGCAATGCTCCATCAATTTTTCAAGAAGGTGTCGGGCAATACGATGCTCACCCGTCCCCGCGTTGTCATCTGTATTCCCTACGGCGTTACAGAGGTTGAAAAGCGCGCCGTTGAGGACGCGACCCTCGAGGCAGGCGCACAGAGCGTTGCGCTTATCGAGGAGCCCATTGCGGCTGCTATCGGCTCCGGCCTTAAAATAGGCGGCGCACGCGGTAATATGATCATTGATATCGGCGGCGGTACCACTGAGGTGGCAGTCATCTCTCTCGGCGGCATCGTTTTGTCAAATTCCCTCAGGATAGCAGGCGACGAGCTCGACGAGGCTATCGTAAACTATCTGCGCCGTAAGTTCAACGTGCTCATCGGCGACGCAACGGCAGAGCTTCTGAAGAAGAACATCGGCTCCATCCACCCCGTTGCGGACAGAGGCGAAATGGAGATCCGCGGACGCAACCTGCTTTCGGGACTTCCTGCCACCGTGTCCATCAATTCTGCCAACATCCGCGAGGCTATCACAGAGCCCGTGTCACATATCGTGGACGCCCTGCGCACCACTCTTGAAGCAACGCCCCCCGAGCTTTCCGGCGACATATACGATAACGGTATCATGCTCACAGGCGGCGGCGCGCTTCTCGGCGGTCTGGACGTGCTGCTCTCCGGTGTCACCGGCATCAGAGTGCTCCGCCCCCGTCATCCTCTGGATTCCGTTGCCATCGGCATCGGCAGAGTTTTAGAGGCTGAGGACAAATTCGCGGGAGCTATCCAGTACAGAACAAGATAATAATCGGACCCTTTATACGAAATCCGGGAAGGATCCGGATAAAGAAAAAGAATGAATAAGTTTTTCAAAAGCAAATTTTTCTTAATAATGTTATGTGTAGCACTGGCGGCGGTTATCGTACCGTCAGTGCTTTCATTGATGGGACTGAACGATTACGTACGCGGCGCCGTCATCACCGTTTTGTCTCCGCTTGAAAGCGGAATGACAAAGGTCACCGACGCCGTTGCGGGCTTCACCGAATACTTCACGGAATTCAATCGCCTTAAGGAAGAGAATGAAAAGCTGAAGGAAGAGCTGGCGGAGCTTCGGGATGAGTACTATCAGATCGAAGATATCATGGCAACGAACAAATGGCTCTTTGAATACCTTGAGATAAAGCGCGAGCACACGGACTACGATTTCGCCATGGCGGAGATCGTGGGACGTGAGGTGGGCAACTATATGACGGTGTTCACCCTGAACGTGGGCACCTCAAACGGTGTCACCGTGGACATGCCCGTTATCACCGCCGACGGCATCGTTGGCTACGTGACCGAAGCGGGCACAAACTGGAGCAAGGTGCTCACCATTCTCGAATCCGCATCCGCCGTCGGCGCCTGCGTTGAAAGAACGGGAGAGCTCGGGCTTCTCGAGGGCGACCACGATATGCGCGAGGAGGGCCTTTGCAAGCTCGTGTACCTTGCGGACGATTCCGACGTGACGGCAGGCGACCGCATCGTTTCCAGCGGTCTCGGAAGCATCTATCCGAGAGGGCTCGTTATCGGTATCGTTGAGCGCACAGAGTACGACAGCTACAGCCGCTCCGTTATTGCTTACGTGCGCCCCACAGCAGACCTTGAGGATATCAGCCGCGTGATGGTGATAAAGTCTTATGAAACAGTCACGGAATAAGCGCCGCGGCGCCGTGGGCGAGGCCGTAAGGATCGCACGTGCGCGCCTTGATTACAGAAAGAAAAACCGCGCCGCCGTTGTGGTGGGCGAGAAATATAAATCGGGATTCACCGGCTCCGAGGTGGTGAAATACTGCGTATACGCCGTGATGGGGCTTTTCCTCGTCTTATTGCAGCTGACGTTTTTCACCCGTCTGCGCCCCTTCGATTCCACTCCCGATATACTTATCATTGCGGTGGCAATGATGGCGATGTATGAAAACGAACGGGCCGGCGCCATATTCGGCGTGGCTGTGGGCTTCATTGCGGAGGCTCTCGGCGGCACAGGCCTTTCGCTCCTGCCCCTGGTTTATATGCTTGTGGGCTGGATCGGCGGCATCGTCGCCTCGGAATACTACAAAAGATCCGTTCTCCTTTTTCTCATATTCGACGCAAGCGCTTCTGCTGTGCGAATGTTCGTCACGCTTATATACGTGGTGTGCACCTGGGGAACGGCGGATATATCGGTCATCTTCCCCGGCGTGCTTGTTCCGGAGCTCCTGTCGACCTTTGTGACGGCACCGGTGCCCGCCCTGCTTCTTTATCCGGTGTGGCGGATATTCAGGGGAGAAACGGTGAATAAGCCCGGCCTTGACTGATAACAAAAGAATTAATATATAGAAAGAGAGGGTAAATAAGTGAACCAACGGCATTTTCTGCGTCTTTGGATGCTGGCGTTTGCGTTTATTCTCATAACCCTCGTCTTTGCTGCGCGACTGATAAACATTCAGATCGCAGACCCTGATTTTTACGAGCATATCACATCTGAGACCTATACCCGCACCGTAACGATCAAAGCGCAGCGGGGCGAGGTGTTCGATTGCAACGGAAAACCGCTGATCAAAAACGAATATACCTACAGCGTTCTTCTTGACAGGGGAACGCTCCCCTATGCAAACGGAGAGCTTAACGAAAGCCTTCTCCGCATATATGAAAAGATCGAAAAAGCCGATGCGGAGTATACCTTGGCGGAGATAACCTTCCCGGCAAAGGGAGTGTACCCGGATTATGTCCTTGACGACGGATTTTTCGAGGTCAAGGCGAATAAGACCCGCTTTTTAAGGCTTCTTTCAGCCCTTGGACTTGAGGATATCGGCACCATCATTGAGGGGCAGAATTATCCCTTCGCCCTTTCCATATACGAAAATCTCCTTTCCTCAAACGATCACGACCGCCAGCTTCATGCTCTTGCCGCTGTGCTGGAGGCAGGCCCCACCTCGGTGTCTCTCGATTCCATCGTGGAGGTGCTCGTGGAGCGCTACGGGCTTTTAACTGAAGAGGGCAAGCCCCTTTACGACAGAGAGACAACGGATTTTCTCCTTCGTCTCAGATACGATATGGAATCCCGTGATTTTTCGGCAATAACGCCCTATACCGTGGCAACCGACGCCGACATCGGCTTGATATCGTACATAGAAGAGGGTGGACTGCGCGGCTTCTCCGTTTCTGTTGAGGCAAAGCGCGTGTATTGCGAGCCCGGCGTCGCCTCTCACATTCTGGGCAGAACGGGCAAGATACAGTCGAAGGACGTTGAATATTACACCAGCCTGGGCTACAGGCTGGACGCCATCGTTGGCGTTGACGGCGTTGAGCTTGCCTTTGAGCAGTATCTGCACGGAATGGACGGAAAGATGATCATCACCGAGGATGAATACGGCAACATCATCAAGCGCGAGATCGCAACCGAGCCTGTGGCAGGCTGCGACGTTTATCTCACTATAGATATCGACCTTCAGCGCGCCGCAGAAAAGGCTCTTTACGATAACATTCAGTATATACATGCTCAGGCAGAGGCAACGGGCGAGGAGCTTAACGGCGAGGACGCAAATGCAGGCGCGCTGACAGTTCTCGATGTGAACACAAACGCCATCAAGGCGCTGGCATCCTATCCCTCATACGACCTTTCCACCTACAGCACCGATATCGGAGATCTTCTGGTGGATGCGGACGCCCCCCTTTATAACAGAGCGTTGAACGGCACCTATCCCCCCGGATCTACCTTCAAGCCCGCCGTTGCGGCGGCGGCTCTTTCCGAGGAAATAGTGAAGCCGAATACCATTATTGAAACCTTGGGACGGTACGATTACTATGCCGCATCGGGCTATACGCCCCGCTGCTGGCTGTACGTTTCCAAGGAAAAGAGCCACGGCGAGATCAATATCTCCGAGGCGATCAAGGTCTCCTGCAACTATTTCTTCTATGAGATCGGCAGACTCCTCACCATAGACAAGATGAACGAGTACTGCCGGGCTCTCGGCCTCGGTGAGGCAACGGGAATTGAGCTTCCCGAAAAAACCGGCGCCCTTGCGGGACCCGACTACAGAACGGAAAACGGTCTTGACGGCTGGAATCCCGGTGATACCCTTGCGGCTGCCATCGGTCAGTCCGATAACCTTTTCACGCCGCTTCAGGTCAGTGTTTATATGTCTGCCCTCATAAACTGCGGCGAAAGATATAACGCCCACATCCTCGACTGTGTGAAGACATACGGAACGGGCGAGGTGGTGTACAGGACCCAGTCCAAGGTCATGAGCAGCATCGAAATGTCTGAATCAAACGTTCAGGTCGTCCTCGATGCGATGCAGACCGTTGTTGAGTCCGGCACAACGGCGACCCTTTTCGATAATTACCCCATCAAGGTCGGCGGTAAAACCGGTACGGCGCAGACCACCTCAAATCAGAGTGACAACGCCGTGTTCCTTGGCTTCGCCCCCTTCGACGACCCCCAGATAGTTGCCACCTGCGTTATCGAGCGAGGCGCTAAGGGCGCGTGGGCGGGAATGGCTGTCCGTGACGTATTCACAGAATATTTCGATCTCGTTATCGTCCCCGAGGAAAAACCCGAGGAGGGAGAGGGCGAGGAAGACGGCGAGGAAGGAAACGACTGACGTGGATAAGAAAAGCTACAGTAATAATGAAAAAAAGCGCGTGATGGAAGAGGTGGTGGAGCGGCTCCGCCTGCGCTATCCCGGCGCTGAGTGCTCACTTGAGCACGGCGGCGACCCCTGGCGCCTTCTGATGATGGCAAGGCTCTCCGCCCAGTGCACAGATGCAAGAGTGAATATCGTGTGCCGTGAGCTTTTTGCCCGCTTCCCCGGCGCGAAGGAAATGGCAGAGGCCGACGTTTCCGAGATCGAAGCCATCGTGAAGCCCTGCGGGCTTTACAGAATGAAGGCAAAGGACCTTAAAGGAGCCTCCGAGGCTATCATCGACCGCCACGGCGGCCGTGTGCCTGCGGATATGGATTCGCTGCTGGCCTTGCCCGGTGTTGGCAGGAAGATAGCGAATCTCATCCTCGGTGACGTTTTCGGTATCCCCGGTGTCGTTGCCGACACACACTGTATCCGTATATGCGGTAAGCTGGGTATGTACCCTGAGGAAATGAAAAATCCCGCCACAGCGGAGCGCATTCTTGCGGATATTATCGCCCCCGAGGAGCAGACGGACCTTTGTCACCGCCTCGTGCTTTTCGGACGTGACGTGTGTATAGCAAGGTCACCCCGCTGCGAGGAATGCCCCCTTTCCGACGTGTGCGCTCACAACGGCGGCGCGGCACCTGCCGATGCTGTCGAATCCGCTCTTTAAGTTTCTATTGACAAGGCGGAATTTTTATAATACTATATTTGTATCGAAAACAAATATTACCGAAAGGAACCTTATAAAATGGCAAACGAAGAATTCAGAGAAGGCGACGTTGTTACCCTCACCGACGAAGAAGGTAACGAAAGCGAATACGAGCTGGCAGGCAAGACCGAGATCGACGGCAGCGTTTATTACGCACTTGTTCCCGTTGAAAACGAAGAGGAATACGTTATCCTCAAGCTTGAAACAGATGAAGAAGGCGAGGCTATCCTCACCACCATCGATGATGACGACGAATTCGACCGCGTTGCAGACGTGTTCGATTCCGAGCTTTTCGAGGACATCGATTACGACGAATAATCAATGAAAAAGCGCAGGGCAAAAGCCCCGCGCTTTTTTTGCTTCCTATTTCGGAATTATATCAAATATGCTTGATTTGAGTGCCTTTGTGTGATAAAATATCATCAGAAACCCTATATAATCTTATTACAAGGAGTATATAAACCACTATGGGCAAGTTCGTCATTAAAGAAACAAACACCGGCTATAAGTTCGACCTTAAGGCAACCAACGGACAGGTTATCGCTACCTCCGAGGTTTACACCACGCTCGAGGCTTGCAAGAACGGTATCGAATCCGTAAGAAAGAATGCTCCCAAGGCAGAAGTTGAAGACCAGAGCGCTCCCGATTATCCCGTACTCAAGCACCCCAAGTTTGAGGAATACATCGATAACGCAGGCGAATTCCGCTTCAGACTCAAGGCAAGAAACGGTGAGATCATCGCTGTTTCCGAAGGCTACGTTGCAAAGGCAAGCTGCGAAAACGGCATTGAGTCCGTTAAGAAGAATGCTCCCGAAGCAGAGGTAGTAATGGCTGAATAACGGCCTTTGCCGTTTCATAAAGCTGTCATAAATCGGTGAGCTTTGTGATATAATAAATACGGATACAAGCGATGCTCTGCCCTTTTCGTGATAGTTCGGTTATTTAAACCCACGAATAGAATAAATGGGATCCGGCTTCATTCGGTGTCGATGCAGGCCTCCCGCTGCATTCTGCGGCGGACGTTGGAAGCTCAAAAGCCGATGAGAGGGTATACCAGCCTTGCGAGAGCAGGGTTTCTAATCGCCGGCTACACGGTCGCGGTGGGGCATCGTATTTGGTCTATCGGCGTCATCGCAAGATGACGCCTTTGTTTTTGATAAGGAGAAAAATATATGGAAACTGCATATTTGTTCGTTCATTTCCGCGAAATGTCTACCCCCGATGGCGAGCAGGTGAGATTTGCCCTCAGCCTCGACGGCTTCAACTGGGAGGCTGTCAACGACGGCAGACCCCTTATGTGGGCTTATTTCGGCGATAAGGGCGTCAGAGATTTCACCATAACCCGCTCAGTTCTCGACGGGAAGTATTACATACTTGCAACGGACCTCTCTATCGCCTACGGCGTGAGAAAATACAGACGCAGATTTTGGCAGGAGGTTTCCCGCAACGGAAGTAAGTGCCTGGCGCTCTGGGAATCCGAGGACCTTGTAAACTGGACGGAGCAGAGGCTCGTCGAGATCGGAAACGAGGACTTCGGCTGCCTGTGGGCTCCCGACATCATCTTCGACCGGGAGGCGGGCGACTATATCGTTCACTATTCCGCATCCCACGTGTCCAACGACTACGGCCCCAAGGCAATATGGTACTCCCGCACGAAGGATTTTAAGACCTACACAGAGCCTCAGCTTCTTCATAAGAGGGAGGAGGGCGAGATAATCGACTCCGCTATATATGAGGAGGACGGCAAATACTATATGTTCGTGAAGAATCATTGCGACCCCAACAGAGTGGTGCTTACCGTTTCCGATAAGGTCACAGGTCCTTATAAGAGAGTTGAGGCCTTCGACGAGGCAATGGAGCGCGAGGGCGTTGAAAGAGGTCTTTATGAAGCACCCACCGCCGTGAAGCTTGACGACGGCAGATGGTGCCTCTTTATCGATTTTTACGGTGTTCCCGGCGAGGGACAGGGCTACGTGCCCTTCGTTGCCGACAGCCTCGCTTCCGGCGATTTCCGCCGCGCAGACGAAAGCTTCCGCTTCCCCTATGGTTTCAAGCACGGAACCATCCTGAAGATCACAAGGGAAGACTACGACAGGATCCGCGCCCACGATTGGACAAGACCGCGGCGCCGCTGAATCAAAACCTGAGCAAAACGGCAAAAAGCCGCGAAATCTGCAGCACCCACGCCGTTTTTATTGTAAATATTCATGCTCATACTTGATTTTTCATTTCGAATGTATTAGAATACTATTGTATGTGATTTTAATCTACCAAAATTTTAAGGAGATAAAATATGGCAATCGTAACAACGAAAGAAATGTTTGAAAAGGCTTATAATGGCGGTTACGCTATTGGTGCTTTCAACGTAAACAACATGGAGATCATCCAGGGTATCACCGAAGCTGCTATCGCGCAGAAGGCTCCCCTCATCCTCCAGGTAAGTAAGGGCGCTCGCGGCTATGCTAAGCACGCGTACCTTATAAAGCTCATCGAAGCTGCTATCATCGACGCACAGGAAACCGCAGGCTTCGATCTTCCCATCGCAGTTCACCTTGACCACGGTGACAGCTTTGAGCTCTGCAAGTCCTGCATCGACGGCGGCTTCACCTCCGTTATGATCGACGGCTCCTCCAAGAGCTTCAAGGATAACATCGCTCTCACCAAGAAGGTAGTTGAATATGCTCACGCTCACGGCGTTGTTGTTGAAGCTGAGCTCGGAACTCTCGCAGGCGTTGAAGACGAAGTAAACGTATCCGCTGAGGATTCCTCCTACACCAAGCCCGAAGAAGTTGAAGAATTCGTACACGCAACCGGCTGCGACTCTCTCGCAATCGCTATCGGTACCTCTCACGGCGCATTCAAGTTCAAGCCCGGCACTAAGCCCCAGCTCCGTTTCGATATCCTTGAAGAAGTATCCCGCCGCCTTCCCAACTTCCCGATCGTTCTCCACGGCTCTTCCTCCGTTCCTCAGGAATTCGTTAAGATGATCAACGAAAACGGCGGAAATATGCCCGGCGCTATCGGTATCCCCGAGGAGCAGCTCAGACAGGCAGCTTCGATGGCAGTCTGCAAGATCAACATCGACTCTGACCTCCGTCTCGCTATGACTGCTTCCGTTCGTAAGTACTTCAACGAGAATCCCGCTCACTTCGATCCTCGTCAGTACCTCAAGCCCGCTCGCGAGGCTATCAAGAGCATGGTTGAGCACAAGATCGTTAACGTTCTTGGCTGCAACGGCAAGGCATAATCATACACGTTTAAAAAACGGGGGAGGTCATACCTCCCCCGTTTATGTCTTTCTCTTGAAAAGTGAAAGGCACAGAATCATACCGGAGAAACAGTAAACTATGAAATGGACAGAATCATATCGCATTAATTCCCACGATCTTGACGCAGCGGGCAACATAAGAGTTGCGGCGCTGATGCGATATATGCAGGAAACGGCATATTGCCACATGGCAGGAATGAAGCCCTCGGCAGAGGAGCTTCGCCGGGAGGGAAAGGTGTTTTTGCTTGCCCGCGTAACGGTTAGCGTATATGGCGGCGTGTCCCACGGCGACACACTTGAGGTCACCACCTGGGCAACGGAAAGCAAGGGCGTTGCATTCGGACGCTGCTTTTCCATCCGCGCAAACGACACTCTTATCGCCGAATCGGAAACCGTGTGGACCCTTTACGACTTTGAAGCCCGCAGGATCCTGCGCGTTGGAGAAGTATCACTGAACTACGGCACCGATGAGGAGCTCGGCCTCGATCTGCCCCGCCGTTTGTCCTATCCCGATCCCGACAGCCTCGTGCTTCAGGGATGCCACACCGTTATCTATGCAGATGTGGATGAAAACAGACACATGAACAACACCGTGTACGCCGACGTTCTCTCGGGATTCGTGCCCGAAATAAAGGACGGAACGGGCAGGGTGGTGTCTATGTATATCAACTATTCCGCCGAATGTCGCGAGGACGACGAAATGCGTATTTACAGAAGCGGCAGCGACGGAGAATGGTACTTCAAAACCCTTCGCTCCGACGGAAGAGTGAACGTTGAGGCAAAGATCATCACGGAATAACAATGAAGAGTATAAGCATTGAAACAAACGATAAAGAGCTTCGCGCGCTCCTTTCACTTTGGCTCACCGACGAGGGCTACGATATCGTCGACAACGGTGAGATCAGAGTGGTGGACACCGAAAGCTTCCCCGCCGACAAGGACACAGACGCCGTTTATATCGTTGAGGATAAAAGCGCCTGCTCTTTCGAGGGAGCTTCCATTATCGAGCGTCCCTTTTCGCGGCTTTCGCTGATAGAAGCCGTGCGCGGCCTCGCCCTGTCTGCCGACGTGGGCATAAGGCCCGACCCGAAGCGCCGCCGCGTATATCACAAAAGATCGTACGTGACGCTGACGGAGAAGGAATACGCAATATTCAAAATGCTCTACGATAAAAAAGACACAGTCGTCCTTCGCGACGACATCGCGGCTGTTGCCCGCGGAGGCGGGCAGGAAACGAACGCCGCCGACGTGTACGTTTGCATGCTCCGCCGCAAGCTGACTGAGCTTTTGGGCAAGAATCCCATCAAAACCGTTCGCGGCAAGGGCTACACCCTCATGACAAAACAACATTGAAAATGACGACGATAATAGATAAATTCAATTCACCCGCCATCGGAGAAACGCCTTATATGGCGCTTATCCCCGACAGCATACGGGATCTTCCCGATAAGCCCTACGTTCTTATCGTTCACGGAATGACCGATACCGTTGAAACGTGGCTGCGCGGCACACGCATAGAGGAATATCTTGAATCTCACGGCTTTGCGGCGGCGCTCACCTTCGCCGCAAACAGCTACTACACCGATATGGCAGAGGGACCGAAGTATTTCACCGCCGTGGCGGAGGATTTTCCCCGCTTTCTTTCGGAGAAGTACGGCTTTTCCGAGTCCCGCGAAAAGCGATTCGTTATGGGCAATTCTATGGGTGGCTACGGCGCCTTCAAGCTTGCCCTCACACACCCCGAGCGTTACCGCGCCGCAGTGAGCCTTTCCGGCGTCACAGACCTTTGCTACCGCTTTATCGACGAGGGCTCATGGCCGGAGGACGGAAAAGCAAACTGGGGCGAGGGCTATATGGAGCTTTTACCCGGATCAAAGCACGATCTGTACTGTCTGGTGAGCGATGCAGAGCAGAGCCCCCGGCGCCCGATCCTGCGTCAGGTGTGCGGCACGGAGGACTATTTATACGAAAACAATCAGCGCTTCCGCCGCTTTATGTCCGCGCGTAAGGGCTGGGACTACGAATACGGCGAGGCGCGCGGCGCCCATTGGTGGGACTTCTGGGACCGCATCCTTCCAAGCGTTCTCGATTTCTTTGAAAGCCTTATATAAATTAAATAAAGGAGAAAGATGATGGAAAACACCCGCGAATATCCCGTACACGTGAGAGATATTTTCATTTCGGACCCCTGCGTTCTCGCAAGCCCCGACACAGGAAAATATTACATCTACGCACGCATGTTCAATCCGAAGATGTTTCCGAACGTAAAGATCGGCGCCACCTTCTACGCAATGGAGAGCGAGGACCTTATCCATTGGAGCGAGCCTATCCTTGTTTTCGACAAGCCCGACGATTTCTGGGCACCGCTGGATTACTGGGCCCCCGAATGCCACTATTACAAGGGCAAGTATTATCTCATTTCCTCCTTCCGCGCAGAGGGAAAGCACCGCCGCTGTCAGGCGCTCGTTTCTGACAGCCCCCTCGGCCCCTTCGTGCCTCATGGCGAGCCTCTCACACCTCAGGGATGGCAGTGCCTGGACGGAACTCTCTACGTCGACAAAAAGGGCGCGCCCTGGCTCGTGTTCTGCCACGAGTGGCTCCAGGTTTGGGACGGGCAGGTCTGCGCCGTTCAGCTTAAGGACGACCTTTCCGCCTCTGTTGGCGATCCGATGATACTCTTCTATGCAAGCGACGCACCCTGGCGCGAGAATATTCCGAAAAACGGAAAAGGCGGTCAGGTAACGGACGGCTGCTGGCTCCACCGCCTGAAGACGGGCACGCTCATAATGCTCTGGAGCAATTTCTCCATCGGCGGATATACCATCGGCATTGCGAGAAGCACCTCCGGCGAGATCCAGGGCCCCTGGGTGCAGGACCCCGACCCCCTTTGGGCTATGGACGGCGGTCATCCCAACCTTTTCTACAGTTTTGAGGGCAAGCTTATGATGTCCTTCCACTGCAACAACACGGAAAAGAAAATGCACCTTTGCCAGATGGAGGAGCAGGGCGAAAAGCTCCGCATTATAAACGAGATCACCGGCAACTGGTATAATTCCGTCGGCGGCGAGATCGTAGGCCGCCATGGCTACAAGGTGCCCTGCACCGACGATGACGGCAACGTGCCCTACGTTATGGGCGGTCGCCGCAGACGGTGATGGGTGAGGCTTAATAAGAAAGATTACGAGGGGGAGAGACCTTTTAGGAAAGGTCTCTCCCCCTCGCGCACCCCCACGTCCAAAACTCTTTGAAAAAGGGGAAAGCATATGTGGGATGGGGCAGTGTGTTCGCTGAAAAATTATCGTTTCTGCTTTGTTGAAAGTTGATGGCACCCCCACATCCAAAACTTTTTGAAAAAGGGAAAAATACGGGATAAACTGGGGAATAGCAGAAAAACACCCCGCAAGAGCGGACTAGGTCCGCTTTTACGGGGTGTTTATACGAACAGATCAAAATTCCGCGTCTTCAGGGGTGAGCCTGAACGCCTCCTTCACGTAAATGGCGAAAACGACAACGGCCACGATCACCGTCAGCGAGATCTCGGGGACGGTCCATATTTTTCCGCTGCCAAGCCGGGGGACAAGGAAGCCGCAAAAATCGTAAACCGCGTGGATGATGATGGCGAGGGGGAGCGAATGGGTCTTCAGAAGCACCACTCCGCACATTCCGCCAATGAGGAAGGAGTATCCCACCTGCTGAAGGGTGGGTACAATTCCGGCGCCTGCAAGGAGATTGAAAACGTGCACAAGCCCGAATGCGGCTGACGTGATCACGAGGGACAGGAATACCTGTTTTTTCGTTTCGGAGAAGCGGGAAAGCACCGCCGTGAGAATGATGCCGCGGAATGCGGTCTCCTCGAAAACTCCGATAATGAGGCACTCAAGAGCCAAAGCAAGAATGCGGTCGGCAGGTGCGTCCACCGTTACCGTGCCCGACAAAAATGGGATGATGGGGAAATTGTTCACCGCCACGGCAAGTGCGGGCAGGGAAAAGAGAAGAGCGCCTCCGAATCGGGGACGGAGAGCCCACACCTTCGTGCCGTCACCGATGATGAGGGCAGTGAAGGCAACGGCGCCGCACCCACGGGTGACAGACATGCCCAAATGATCGATTGAATCGAGGGATGCAATGCCGAGGACGAAAAGAACAGCCAAAGCAGCCATCGCAACACCTGCAACGGCAAGGCAGAGCTTACGCTTCATCATTTTCCTCCTCGGTCGGAGGTTCATCTCCAAAGGCGGGTTCATCCGCTTGCATCTCTTCAGCTGCGGCAGCCATTCTCTTTTTCATTTCGTGCATGAAAATGAAGAGCGCTGTTCCGATGATGAAGAGCACAACGGCAACGAGCTGGGAGGGGGAAAGGAATGAAACAACGGTTTCGCCTCTGTCGTCGAAGCGGAGATACTCAATGAAAAATCTCCACACACCGTAAATGGTGAGATAAAGGGGGAGATTGTATGATCTGCCATGAGTTACGCGCCAAAGGAGGAAAGCGAAAAGCGCGAAAAGGAATAAAGACTCGAAAAGGGGCACGGGCACAGTCTTTGCGCCAACGTTCACGTTGTAAATGCCGTACCACGCGCCTGTGATAGCACCGCGGCAGCAGCCCGCGAAAATGCATCCGATGCGTCCGATGGCGTGCGCCAGGACGACGGAGCAGGCAGCAATGTCGGAAATGAAGAAGAAGCGACGAACGCGAAGCTTTTCCTTGTCGAAAAAGTGACCCACGCCGAAATACATTATCAGGAACGTGAGAGCGCCGCCGATGAAGCCGCCATAGAAGGTGAGGCCCGATGTGATCTCAAAGGTGCCGGTGGCAAGATAGTCGTAGAATGCCTGCAGCAGCATAGCGGAAGGGTAACCGCCCGCAATAGCGATGATGCCGGAATAAATGCAGAGATTGTACACACCCACCTCAAGGCCGACCCTGTCGCTTATGAAGCGGAAGGAGAGGATAGAGGCGCAAAGGGCAAAGAGGAAAAAGAGCGAATAAAGATCGAATCCGGGAAATATATCGTAAGGGTACATGATGGCTCCGTTATTTTTGGATTTTATATTCTATATCATACCGCAAAATAGCCGATATTGCAAGCCCTGCACATACGAAACCGCGGCCATGCCATGCCATCTGCGGGAAAACTGCACAGCCCTGCAAAATTAACGCACAAAAAAAGAACGGAGCCTATTGGCTCCGTTCTTTGGTGTTTCGATTAATTAAATTAGTGCTTCTTAACGATAGCGCATCCGAGAACGGAAGTGAGAGCTACGATAGCTGCAGCAGCGCCCATAGCGGAGCCGCAACCCTTTTCTTCAGCGGGAGCATCAGTGGTGGGAGCGTCGGTAGCAGGAGCGTCGGTAGCGGGAGCATCGGTAGCGGGAGCATCGGTAGCAGGAGCATCGGTCTCGGGAGCATCAGTCTCGG
>JAZMZX010000114.1:0-30324 GCA_045586225.1 Eubacteriales bacterium | reverse complement strand
AACGACATGGCTACGATCCGACTTAATAACGGAAAATAGCTGTCATGCCGACACGGCATGACAGCTATTTTTGATTTCGGCCGAGGACGTGGGGGCGGTCTCGACGGTCCGCGACGCAAGCTTAATGTAATTTGATATATTGCGATTTGGAGTAAATTACCCCCGACAGACCATCAAAAAATCTGTCGGGGGTTATTATTTATTTTCTGCGGATCAGATTTGTTTATCCGTAGGGGCGACCATTGGTCGCCCGCGGGCGTTCGATGAACGCCCCTACAAAACAATATCAAACTTCCTTATGAGAACCACCCATTTGCCTCTGCTTTTTGTTTTTATCATTTACCTGCGCGGACGTTTTCTACCGTTCTCTTTTCGATGGTGAGATCCTCGTAGGTTCTGTAGCTGCCGCCGCCCGTTGGAGCCTGAGCAAGCAAGCCGACCTTCACCTTATCCGCGTCGAAATAGAAGAATCTCATCATATAGAAATTCTCGCCGTCAACGGAATAGTGGAACGCGTACGTATCGCCGCGTCTGCACATCTGGAGCCATGCAACGTTGCCCTCGATATTGCATCCGTTAGCATCGTCGGAAACGCCCTTTGTGACGACGCTGACAGCGGCGTGAGAGCCGAAATCCGTGAGCTCAAAGCAAGCCTTTGCCCAGTGAGTCATGTCCTTCATGACCATGATCGAGCAGGAATCGTAGGTGTAGAGAAAATCGTGAGTCACTTTTACTCTGAGAACGAAGTCGCCTTCGATCTCGGTATAATAGAAGGGAGCGTTGCAAAGAGATTCGGGATCCAGCGCTGAGCCGTTGCCGCAGAAAAAGTCTGTGTTTTCGGGGGCGTAGATCCTTATTTTATCGCCATCCTTTTCGATCTTGCTTTCATTAATCCATTTGAATTCCATGATGACACCTCCAAGGAATAATATTATTCCTCGCTTGTGGGGCGGACCGCTTCCATGCGGTTCTTTTCGATCTCAGCGAGCTGTTCTGCGCGGTTGGTGCAGGCTGCCATTGCATCGATGATGGCGTTATGGAAGTCTCTCGTTTCAAGAACGGAAACTGCCTGCTCGGTGGTACCGCCCTTGGTTGCTACCATGGAAACGAGCTCTGCGGGAGATTTCTTCGAGTGGATGAGCATCTGCGCAGCACCGATAACCGTGCGGCACACGGGCTCAAGCATTGTTTTGGGGTCGAGCCCGAGGGCTTCGGCACCGTCCACCATTGCCTTGATGAAAAGGTATACGTATGCGGGAGCGGAGGAGGTTGCCGCGATAACGGCGTTCATGCCGGATTCGGGAAGCTCAAATGCATGTCCGCATGCTGCAAAGATAGCGCAAACGGAATAGTACTGGGATTCGCCAACAAACTGGTTGCGGCAAAGAGCAGTAACACCGTAACCGATGCGGAGAGGCATATTGGGCATTATACGGATAACAGCCACGTCTCCGAGAACGTCGGTGACCGTGGACATTTCAACACCCGCTGCGGGAAGAACGAAGGTCTTTTTATGGGTCTGTGCAGTTGCTTTAATCTCCTCAAGCACCTCTGCCAGATTCTGAGGCTTAACAGAAAGCACGATATAGTCGCAAGCGTTTACAGCCTGCGCGCAGGAGTCGGCTGCGATAAACTTTTTGCCGAAGAATTTACGGTACTGCTCGGGGAACTTATCATAAAGATAAAACTCAACGTTATCCGAACCGCCGTAATACACTGTGAGACATTCAACCATTGCTGTTGTAAGAGCACCTGCTCCGATAAATGCGAACTTACCGTTCATAATATTCACCTCAAATTATTTGATGAGGCATAGCGCCCCAAATATTACATCTTCATTATAGCCCATATTTTTTCTTTGTCAAGAGAGGAGGATTCTTTTAATTTTGAAATAAAACTAATCAAAGAACAAGCCCCGAAGCATGCTTCGGGGCTTTTACATTAATATGCGTTTTCGTTTTCGATAATGACCTCGGTCGTCAGGTTAGCGTAGTTGAGCTTCGCATCGGCTATCCAGCGGGAAAGCAAAGGAAGCGGGTCGTTGATATACGCGCTTGACGTGAATGTGATCATATCGTATTTGGTTATCATCTGCTCGTATTCGAACACAGCCTCATCAACGGCTTTGATCTCCACGATGATGCCTATTTCGGAAAGGTCCTGCTGAACTATCTGTGCGATCATAATATCGCGGGTGTTTTTCACCGTCAGATATTTCATCGTGAATTTGTATTCGGAGTCTATCACGCCGTCACCGTCTGCATCAAGACCAAGCTCAGCCAGAAGCTCGAGAGCCTCTTCCCTGTTTCTCATGGTTGAGGTATCATAATAGCCGGCCAGATTCATAATGGGATAGCGGTGATATCTGTCGTTTTGGCGGAACAGATTGCCCTCGGGATCCGAAAGTGTACCGGGGATCATCGAGGTGGCAACGTTTCCTGCGTTATCAGCAGCTCTTCTGACGATATATTCCTTATCGATATACAGCGAGATAGCGCGGCGCAGCTTGGCGGCATTTTCCGCCGTCATTCCTGCGTATATATTGCTGTTGAAATTGTGGCATATTACGTATACGCTGTTCACCCTGTCTCTGTGATATTCGGGCACAGGCACTGTTGATTCGCGTACGGAAAGCGGAACACTGTCGATAAGGTCGTAGTCTCCGGTGGTGAAGGATTCATACGCAAGCTCGGGGTTGAGATTCATAACGGTAACGGTTTTCGTCTTCACGTTTGCGTTATTCCAATATCTCGTGTTGCCCGTCAAGGTAAACTGACCCGACGCGGTATAGGATGCGACAACGTAAGCACCGTTGGTGGGGAAAAGGTTGCGCTCAGTCCATGCATCGCCGTTCAGAATATTGCCGTATCTGTCGG
Source organism: Eubacteriales bacterium (assembly GCA_045586225.1). Lineage (GTDB taxonomy): Bacteria > Bacillota > Clostridia > Oscillospirales > CAG-272 > DTU064. Next base: position 27,448 of record JAZMZX010000114.1, on the reverse strand, counting down.
TGTATCCTTCGGCATACTCAACCGCAGATTCCTTCACGGGATAAAGCGCGGGGAATGCACAGGTCTCAAGGAAGTATTCATTGGGAGCAGTAAGGGTGACCGTGAGCACGGTATCGGTCTCATCCGTTTTTACAAGGAAGTTGCCGTCGGCATCCTTAGCGATAACGTCCAGCAGATATGCGTAGGGACTGCGGGTGTCGGGGTCTGCCACACGCCGCCATGCATACGCAATGTCGGATGCGCCGAGGCGCGATCCATCGGACCACACGAGGCCGTCCTTAAGCGTGAAGGTATAGGTGGTTCCGTCTTCGGATATTTCAGTAGCTTCCGCAAGCTCGGGCACCGCGTTGCCATCGGCATCGTAGGTATAAAGTCCCACAAAGGTATTCACCACCATTGTGAGCTCGGACACTGTGACAGCATAGGCAGGGTCGAGAGTTTTCGGCACGGAGGAGAGATTGATCTTCAGATCGCTGTCGCCCGTGTCGGTGTACATCAGATATTTTGCACCAAAGTCGGTCCTGTACATACCGTTGACGGTGGTTTTAAGAAGATAACTGTCCACCCGGTCGTATACGGGAAGGATGCATTCCGATTCCATGAGCATATCCTCAGCAAGGTGCAGAAGCACGTCGCGGCGCACAGGGTCGCCCTCAACGTACACGTTTTCTATGAGTGCATCGTACTCATTCCACGGGAGCTGCTCAACTCCGTTTCCCGTGGCGCAGGAGGCAAGTGATGCCACAGCCATCATCACGGCAAGAAAAAGCGCTGATATTCTTTTCTTAAGCATCAGAAGTTCTCCTTTCATCCTCTTCGGTGCGCGGACGCACAGCTTATCTAATATATTTTAACATATTTTTTCTCTAAGTCAAGTCTATATATCACCGGTGATTACACAGTGAGCATTATTTATCCTCCCCGCTTCTCATCCCCTCTGACCTGACATACGGATTTCTTTATAATTGTTTTTCACACTTGCAATTTAATATCGTTCGTGCTAATATAATAATATAAAAACTTTTTTACGTGAGAGTAAACATTTATGAAAAAAGTTATATACATTTCAGCATTGCTTACACTTCTTCTGGTGCTTATCTCGTGCGACAGTCTTTCCGCGCCTATTGAAACGGGCAAGGACGAAAGCGGTATCGACGGCGGCATCGAGTGGATGTACTCCGTTGAGGCTTACCCTGCATACGGTGTTGAGCGTCAGCGTCAGAAGCATTATTACACCTATGATATCACATCCGAGCAGATAGACGAATACATCGGCGCGCTCCTTAACGCGGGCTACACGCAGACGGAAGCATACGGCACAGCTCAGTCTCCTGACGTACGGTATCCCGTCGGTCACTTTCCCGGCGACGAAGCATACTACGTTTTCACCTCTGCCGACGGAAGCGAGACCATTATCCTCACTTATATTTATCAGGATAACGGAACCTGGATCTCCGAGATAGATTCATAATCACAAAAATTGTCTTATATTTGGCGTATCAATAACGTGCCCCTTCGGGGCACGTTATTGTATTATTAAGGTAGATAAACTAAAAATATTCACACCGGAGGCAAAAAACATGTTAAAGATCGTAAAAACAGAGTACGGTACCGTTCGCGGCACCTCTGCCGCAGATCCCCGTATCATCGCATTCCGCGGTATCCCCTTTGCGGCGCCGCCCGTTGGCGATCTCCGCTGGCACGCACCCGTTCCTCCCGCAAGCTGGGAAGGCGTCAGAGACTGTATTGAATTTGCGCCTATCTCCATGCAGGGCACCCCGGGTGTTGACAGAAATCAGCTCTATTCACGCGAGTGGCACGTTGACCCCGAGATCCCTATGTCGGAGGACTGCCTTTATCTGAACGTGTGGACACCTGCCGAAAGCGCAGACGATAACCTTCCCGTTTACGTCTGGTATTTTGGCGGCGGCCTTCAGTGCGGCTATACCTCGGAAATGGAATTCGACGGCGAGCGCATCGCGCGCCGCGGTGTCGTTGTGGTCACGGTGAACTATCGCGTGAACGCATTCGGTTTCTTTGCTCATCCCGAGATCACGAAGGAGGCTCCCGAGGCTCCCTCCAACTTCGGTCACCTTGACCAGCGCGAGGGTCTTCTCTGGACGTACCGCAATATCAAGGCCTTCGGCGGAAACCCCAACAATATCACTATCGGCGGTCAGTCTGCAGGCGGTATGAGCGTTATGGCACAGCTCAATCACCCGGGCAACGCTCCTTATATAAAGGGTGCCATCGTGCAGAGCGGCATTTTCCTCAATCCCATGGGGCGTCAGGGGCTCAGGACCTCTATCCTTGCGGATGCTGAAGCATCCGGCGAGCGCTTCTTCGAGCATATCGGTGTTAAGTCTCTTGCAGAAGCACGCGCAATGCCTGCACGGGAGCTTTTCAACAAAATGCACGGCTTCCGCGGATTTTTCGGCACCGTTGCAGACGGGGTGTTCCAGTCTGATTCCTATTGGGCAAACATCGAGCGCGGCCGGATTTTGGACGTACCGATGATGGTTGGTCACACCAACAACGAATTCTCCTCTGCCATCCGCGCGGAAAACGCAGAAGAGCTTGAAGCATTCGCACGCGAAAACTTCGGCGATGTGGCAGATGAGTTTCTCTCCATCCTCAACATCAAGGAGGGTGACTCCATTCCCGAAAAAACGAAGATCAGCACCATTGAGTTTGCGTTCCGCTACATGAACCGCAAGCTCCGTGAGGCAGGCTTCAAGGCGCCTCACTACTACTATGAGTTTGGTGCAGAGATACCCGGCTTCGACAATCCCGGCGCCTTCCACTCCTGCGACATCTGGTTCTTCTTCGAGACTCTTGCAAAGTGCTGGCGTCCCTACAAGGGTCATCACTACGATCTTGCACGCCAGATGTGCAACTACTGGTGCAATTTCATCGGCAACGGCGATCCCAACGGCAACGATGCGGACGGCGAGCCTCAGGAGGCGTGGGAAGCCTTCACTCCCGAAAACAATGCTTGCATGACGTTCTACAGAGCACCCGAGCTTGCCGAGCGCAAGCCCGACGGACTTATGCAGTTCTTACTGGACAAAAGATAATTATTGAACTGATGAATGATGCGGGGGAAAGCTTTCACGAAAGCTTTTCCCCGCTCCCCCTTTCAAAGCTTTTCTGAAAGGGGATTTTTATATTTTCCCCTTTATAAAAGTTTTTGAAGGGGTGCGCGAGGGGTGACTTTTTTCAAAAAGTCACCCCTCGCTTATGCTCAATATAAGTTAAAACATCGAAAGCTGATTCGATTCGTCGATGCCGTCAAGCACCCCGTTTGCGCGGAGGGTCTCGATAACGGCTTTTGTTACGCCGGAGCGCTGACGAAGCTCCTCAACGGAGAAGATCTCGTCACCAAAGCTGTCGCGTGCTGCGGCAAGCTTTTCAGCGGCGCCGCCGCCAAGGCCGGAAAGACACATAAACGGCAGGCGTATCTTGCCGTTTTCCGGCAGGAAGGCCGTTGCATCGGACTTATACATATTAACGGGCAGGAATTTCAGCCCACGCAGATAGTATTCGTTTACGATCTGCATTGCGGCAAGCTGTGTTGCCTCCTTCTGAGAGGCGCCCGTTCCCTTTGTCGACAGCTCCTTGATGGTGTCTGCCACAACGGCAGGACCCGCAAGCACCAGCTCGCCGTCGAATCCGTCGGGTGCTGCGGTGAAATACGCCGCATAGAACTCAACGGGATAATTGATCTTATACCAGCCAAGCCGTATGGCAGACATAACGTATGCGGCGGCGTGAGCCTTCGGGAACATATATTTTATCAGCTTACAGGATTTGATGTACCATTCGGGCACGCCCACGGCAAGCATCGCTTCCTCATAGGCAGGGTCGACGCCCTTTCCCTTACGCACCTTCTCCATGATCTGGAACGACATGGAGGAATCGAGTCCGTATCGGATAAGACGGAGCATGATATCGTCGCGGCATCCGATAACGGAGGAAATGTCGCAGGTGCCGTCCTTTATAAGCTCCTGAGCATTTCCCAGCCACACGTTCGTACCGTGGGAAAGACCCGATATCTGCAAAAGGTCGCCGAAGTTTTTGGGCTTACAGTCCACAAGCATCTGCATAACGAAGCGGGTGCCGAACTCGGGCAGACCGTAGGTGCCGGGCTCGTCCTCTTCCTTGTTGATGCCGAGGGGCTTGCAGGAGCCGAAAAGCTTATAAACGTCGGGGTCGTTCATCGGAACGTCCATAACGCTTGTACCCGTGTAGCGCTCCAGCATCTTATATTTGGTGGGAATATCATGACCCAGCTCGTCAAGCTTCAGTATCGTATCGTGGAGATACGAGAAGGCAAAGTGGGTGGTGATGATATTGGAATCGGGGTCGTCGGCGGGATGCTGAACGGGCGTGAAATCGTACACCTCGTATTCGCTGGGCACAACGATAATGCCGCCCGGGTGCTGTCCCGTTGAGCGCTTGACGCCCGTACAGCGAACGCAGTATCTGCCGATATCGGCACGGGTCAGCGCCCTGCCCTTATCCTCAAGATACTTCATTACGAAGCCGTACGCCGTCTTCGATGCGATAGTGCCAAGTGTTCCCGCACGGAACACGTTTTCAGCTCCGAAGAGCTCCTCCGTGTATTTATGCACCTTACCCTGAATATCACCGGAGAAGTTCAGGTCGATATCGGGAGATTTATCGCCGTAGAAGCCAAGGAACGTTTCGAAGGGGATATCGTGGCCGTCAACTATCATTTTTTTATGGCAGTTGGGGCAGTCCTTGTCCGCCATATCGAATCCGGAGTTATATTCGTCCTTATGGAACTCGCTGTAGCGGCAGATGGGGCATCTGTAGTGCGGCGGCAGAGGATTCACCTCCGAAATGCCGGAGAATGAGGCAACGATAGAGGAGCCCACCGAGCCTCGGGAGCCAACCAGATAGCCCTGACTTTCCGAATACGAAACGAGCTTCTGCGCGATGATGTATAAAACGGCATATCCGTTTTTGATGATGGACGTGAGCTCGCGCTCAAGACGGGACATAACTATATCGGGCACTTTGCCCTCGTAGCAGTACCAGTCGTTTGCGCGCTTGTAGCAAAGCTCGCGGAGCTCCTCCTCCGCGCCCTCGATATTAGGGGTGTACGTTCCCTTGGGAATGGGCCGCACGGATTCGATCATATCTGCGATCTTGTTGGTGTTTTCAACAACGACCTCATACGCCTTCTCCTCGCCGAGATATGCGAATTCCTCGAGCATTTCCTCGGTGGTGCGGAAATAGAGCTTCGTTTCTCTGTCCGCATCGGAGAATTTCATGCCCTTCTGGAGTATCTGGCGGTATATCTCGTCCTCGGGATCCATAAAGTGAGCGTCACAGGTGGCAACAACGGGCTTGCCGAGCTTTTCGCCCAGCGCCACGATCTTGCGGTTATTCTCACGAAGCTCCTCAATGCCGCTGACCTTATTATCGTCAAGCATAAAGGCATTGTTTGAAAGGGGCTGGATCTCAAAATAGTCGTAGAATTCCGCGATGCGCTCTATTTCCGCCTGGGGCTTGGAATCGAGGATCGCGCGGTAGAGCTCTCCTGCCTCGCAGGCTGAGCCTATGATAAGGCCTTCCCTGTGCTCCTCAAGAAGAGTTTTGGGTATGCGGGGATTGCGCTTATAATACTTCAGATAGCTTTGGGAAACGAGCTTATAAAGATTCTTAAGTCCCGTCTGATTTTTGACGAGAATTATCTGGTGATATGAGGGCAGGCGCAGAGGGTCTGCGTGCTCACTCATCATTTTCACCATTTCGGGCACGTCTGTAATGCCCTCGTTGGATATACGCTCCGCCATTTTCAGGAATATAAGCGCGCACACCCGTGCATCCTCAAATGCGCGGTGGTGCTCGAAATTGCCAACCTTGTAGAAATCGGCAATAGTGTCGAGGGTGTGACGTGAAAGCTCCGTATTGATGAATCGCGACATTGCAAGGGTGTCGATATAGGCGTTATCGAAGCGCAGATGCATGCGCGACGCCGCTGCGCGGATGAAGCCCGTGTCGAAATTTGCATTGTGTGCGATGAGAGGACGGCTGCCGCAGAATTCAAGGAATTTCGGCAGGACCTCGTCTATTTTCGGGGCGTCCTTGACTGTGTCGTCGGAGATGCCCGTCAGCTTCGTTATATTTTCGGGGATGTGTCGGCCGGGATTACAGTATGCGGAGAAGGTGTCCACCACCTCGCCGCCGGAAAGAAGCACGGCGCCTATTTCCGTTATCTCATCGCCGGACGTGGAAAGTCCCGTTGTTTCTATATCAAAAACGATGAATTCGTCCTTGAAGGTCTGCCTGCATTCGCCGTACACGGCTCTTGCTTCATCGTCTACGAAATATGCCTCCATACCGTAGATGACCTTCATTCCCGATTTATCTGCTTCAAGCATGGCATCGGGGAATGCCTGCACGTTTCCGTGGTCCGTTATGGCAACGGCGGGGTGCCCCCAGTACTGTGCCCTGCGAAGAGCTTCCTCGGGGACGATGAGTCCGTCCATTTGCGACATTGTGGTGTGCAGATGGAGCTCAACGCGCTTTTTCTCCGCGTTATCGCGGCGCGTCATTCTGGAAACTGTGGAAATTGCCGTGGGGCGCATAGAATACTCGATGTCGGGCATCGGGTCCTTTTTTTCCTCCGCCTCGGGCACGGGCTGCTGGTCTGCATCGCGGCGGCGTTTGCCGAAGGCGTTCATATCCTCCGCCACGACCTTGCCCTCAACTATGATGGACGTGCCCACCTTGAGGGATTTCAGAAGCTTTTCGCCCTCTTCCTTGAGCTTTGTCGTTTTGATATAAGTGGAAAGCTTATTATCCGTGATGCCCACGGTGATATTCAGCTTATCGTAGCTTTTCGTTTCCTTTGAGGATACCTCAAATACCTGACCTGCCACCGCAAGCTTATTTGCCTCGGCGCACATAGCAGCAAGAGACTTCACGCTTGCAGGATCGATCTCATCGCCGAGAATGGGCTTGGGCGAGGAAACGTCAAACTGCATTCCGCCAACGGAAAGCACCATGTTTTCGGCATCGTACTGTGCGACATCCTCGCCGCCCGTCAGCGGCTGAGTGTAGATAACGGCAAGCTCCTCCGCCTGACGGCGAACGGATTCTCTGTATTCCCTTTCCTTTGCCTCCGATTCCTCGCGGGAGGCCTTGATCATTTTGTTAAGATACGCATCCTTTTCCTTTTGGCGCTTCTCGGCAACAGCCATATAATCGGCGCGCTGAGAAATAACTACCTCGACTCCAAGGGAAAACTCGCTGTTTATTATGTTCTTGACTATCTCCGCTGTCTTTGCGCCGGAAAGCATATCGAGACCGCCGCGGCAAAACGGGATCTCGATATTGATGGTTTTTTCGTCTTTGAAATTCGCCGTGTAATCCTCAAAGAAGCCGTGTGCCACGCCTCCGAAGTTCACAGCCTCGCGGAATATTTCGGGAAGATACGAAAGCGAGAATGCTTCTTTGGGGTATGAGGGCAGAATTTTCATAACGGCAAGGTCGTACGCAGCCTTGATATCCCGCTCAATGCGGTAAAGCTCGCTTTTCGATACGATCTCGGGAAAGCTGACCCTTGCCTCGATTATCCGCTCCTCCTTTAGCATTTTCAGGCTGTAATCGAGCGCGGACAGAAGTATTCTTTTAGCCTCCCCGTCGGGAGCATAGCGCGAGAATCTCTCGCACAGCGTCCTTTTTTCGCGTCCGTTTTCCATTTATGTAGTCTTCCTTATACTTTTGCTTATTCTTCGTCGATGATCTTTTCAAGCTCCCGGAGAAGCACGCCGGATGCATCACTTTCGCTTATCTTTTTCACGATCTCACCGTGGCGGAATAGCACAGCCTCGCCGTCGCCGCCGGCAATACCCACATCAGCCTCTTTGGCCTCGCCGGGTCCGTTTACAACGCAGCCCATAACGGCAACCTTTATGCGTTTGCCCTTCGTGTCAATGGCGCGGAGACGGGGCTCGATGGAATCGAGTATATCGAAAAGCTTTATTCTCGTGCGTCCGCAGGTGGGGCAAGATACAAGCTCAATGCCCGAATCCGCAAGTCCGCAGGCGGCAATGATATCGCGTCCTGCGGCAACCTCGTCCACCGTGGGAGCGGAAAGTGTCACGCGGATGGTGTCGCCTATGCCGTCGCACAGGAGGGAGCCAATGCCAACGGCATTTTTTATAGTGCCCATACGGGCGGTGCCCGCCTCGGTCACACCCAGGTGGAGGGGGCAGTCGCAGCCCGCGGCGATAAGGCGGGTCGCATCTATCATTGTTTTAACGTTTGATGACTTGACGGAAACGATTATATCGTGAAATCCGTGTTTATCCAACGTATCAACGTAGGAAAGTGCGCTTTCGGCAAGGGCATCTGCAGTGGCGCCGCCGTATTTTTCAACGAACCGCTTCTCCGCGGAGCCGCCGTTTACACCAACGCGCATGGCAACACCGTGCTCGCCGCAAACGTCGGCAACGGTCAGCAGTCTGTCGATGCTGCCGAGATTTCCGGGATTCACTCGCACCTTGTCGGCGCCTGCTTTAGCTGCCGCCACCGCAAGCGTATAGTCGAAATGGATATCGGCAACGAGAGGGACTCTCACTCCGTTTCCCTTCAGGTATTCAAATATGCCTGTGCAGGATGCCTCAGGCACGGCGATACGCACGATATCGCAGCCCACCGCCTCGAGCTCCTTTGTTTCCGCAAGGACAGCGGCAAAATCGCGGCTGTCGCGGCTGGACATAGACTGAACGCTGATGGGGGCACCGCCGCCGATGATGATATCTCCCACGCCCACAGCGCGGGTCTTACGTCTTATAATATTATTCATACGTCACCTTTTTTCAAAAGAATGATGCGATATCCTTGAATGCCACAAGGACCATGAACGTCAAAAGCACGACGATACCCATAAAGTGAATGATAGCTTCTGCATTGGGATTCACGCGCTTTCCTCCGCGAATAAACTCGATAAGGAGGAAAATGAGCCTTCCACCGTCAAGGGCAGGCAGAGGCAGAAGATTCATAACACCAAGGTTCATCGAAAGGACCACGGCCATATATATAAGGTCTGCAAGGCCCGTTTCAGCAGCCTCGCCAAGCACTTGGGTGACGCCAACAGGTCCGCTGACGGCTTCCATTCCGTATCTGCCGGAAATAAGGTCCAAAAGGGATTCCCAGATCATTTCGATGGTCAGCTCACAGCGGAAAAAGGCGTGAGTGAGAACGGAGGAGAAGGTTCTGGGCTCGGAATAAACGAAAAAGTCCAGCGAGCCGAAGCTGATGCCCTCGGATGAAGCCTTCGGGAAGGTAACGTCCTTTATGGTGATCTCCTCGCCGCCGCGGATAACGGTGATATCTATATCCTCAACGCCGCGGCGCATTATTTCGTATGCAAGCTCGTTTGCAATGTGTACGCGTTCACCGTCCACCGCCACGATGCGGTCGTTTGCCATAAGGCCTTCGGATTCAGACTGAGCCTTCGTTTGCCCCTCTTCAAGGTAGAAGCTGTGTATCGTCGTGGAGCCGAGCGTACCGCTGAAGGTTACGAGAGCCGCCATCATTATGATTCCGATCGAAAGATTAGCAAAGGAGCCTGCGGCTGTTATGATAAATCTTTGATAAAGAGGCTTTGCGGAAAACGCGTTGGGGTCGTCGGATTCCTCATCCTCTCCCGCCATGCTCGTGAAGCCTCCGAAGGGGAATGCTCTTACGGAGTACACGGTGCCCGATTTTTTGCCCACGCGCGAAAAGAGCTTCGGTCCCATACCGACGGCGAATTCCTTAACGGTGACGCCAAACATACGGGCGGTGAGAAAATGCCCCATTTCGTGGATAAAAATCAAAAGACCGAATACGAGAACAGCAATAATAATTGAGAAAAATGACATTATTAGCGATGCCTTTCGTTATTGATAAGGCAAAAGCCGCAGCATCACATAGACGCGATCAGCGAACTTGTGTATGCTCTTGCTTCTGCGTCGGCTTCGAATATTTCCGAAAGCGTCGTTTCGCCGGGGCGTCCCAGCTTCTCCGTAACGGTGGAAACAACGTCGTAAATATCATAAAAGCCTATTTTGCCCGCCAGAAAAGCGCCGACGGCTATCTCGTCGGATGCAGACATGATCGCGGGGGCGGTGCCGCCCACGGCCGCCGTTTTCTGCGCGAAGGCAAGGAGGGGGAATGCTTCCGTGTCGGGCTTGCCGAAGGTGAGCTTACCCAGCTTGAAAAAGTCCACGCTGCCAACCTCTGTGGGGCGGCGGCGGGGATATGTGATCGCATAACCGATGGCGGTGCGCATATCGGGGAGACCAAGCTCCGCGATGATGGCGCCGTCGCAGTATTCCACCATAGAATGAACGATGCTCTCTCTGTGGATGACCACCTCTATGTCTTCAGCGGAAACGTTGAAAAGATGCATAGCCTCGATGACCTCGAAGCCCTTGTTCATAAGAGTGGCGGAATCGATCGTGATTTTTTTGCCCATGAGCCAGGTGGGGTGTGCAAGTGCTCTTTCGGGGGTGATGGCACCGAGCTCCTCACGGGACTTGCCAAAGAAAGGACCGCCGGAGGCAGTGAGAAGTATCTTCTTCACGTCACTGCGGTTGCCGCCGGAAAGGCACTGGAAAATGGCGCTGTGCTCGCTGTCAACGGGGATAAGCTCTGCCCCGCCCTCTCTGATGGCGGTGAGCAGATGAGAGCCCGCGGCAACGATAGCCTCCTTATTTGCCATGCAGATGCGGCGGCAGCTTTTTGCCGCAGCCATCATAGGCGCGGCTGCCGCCATGCCGGAAACGGCAACCACGGCTGCATCGGAATGAGTCTCGAATGCCGCCTCTGTAACGCCGCTGTCGCCTGCATATATCTTTATATCCGTGTCTGCAAGGGCTGTGCGAAGGCGCTTAGCCGCATCCTCGTCTGCCATTGCCGCGATCTTCGGCATATACTTCCTGCACTGCTCCTCAAAGAGCTTATCGTTTGAGCCTGCGCTCATCATATCAATACGCGCTCCGATAGACGAAGCAACCGAAAGAGTCTGTATTCCGATGGAACCAGTCGATCCAAGCACCGTAAGTCCGAGCGCGATGTTGTCTTTATTCATTTTACGTCCAACCTAAATAAAATATGTAAAGATTAAAGCTGCGATGTATATAACGGGAGAGACCGCCATAACACTGTCGAAGCGGTCGAACATTCCTCCGTGACCGGGGAAAATGCTGCCGTAATCCTTCACGCCATATGCGCGCTTTATGAAAGACGCGTTAAGGTCACCTATCTGTGAAACGGCGGAAAGCAGAAGTCCCGTTAAGATAAGGGGAAGATAATTCACGGTGAGCCCCGTTATGCCCGAAACGGCAAGGCCGTAAGCCGCAAAGGAGATTACTGTGAATATAACGGCGCCAACGCTTCCCTCAACAGTCTTTTTGGGAGACACTCTGGGGATAAGCTTGTGACGGCCGAAAAACGTACCGCAAAGGTACGCAAATGTATCCGTAAGCCAGGAGCCAAGGAAAACAAGGGGGAATATGAGCCCGCCGTTAGGGAGGGCTGTGATGGCGGTCATGGATATAACGGCACCGCCAACGTACACCACCGTCGTGAGAAACTGGGGTGCGGGAGCCAGGGGCTTCGCCACGTTAAAAACGCCGAGGGCATACACAACGTACACGAAAAGCGACGCTGCCGACATTGCGGCAGAAATGCCGAGGGACGGCATATAGTATTGTGCAAAAGGAAGCGCACCAACCAAAAGCGCAGCTGCAACAGCGAAGCCTGCGTGCTTTTTATCGGTGTAGCCGATGCATTTTGCCATTTCGTATACCGACACGGCGGCTATGATGGCAAACACGATGGGTGCTGCCACGGTATTATAAAAAACAATGACCGGCGCCAGCAATATAATGAGAACGATTCCGGTCAGAAGTCTTGTGAGCATAACAGTCTCCAAAAGCCGCAAACGCGGCCGAAAGGTATTTTTACCGCAAACGCGGAAAAGAGGTACGAAAAAAGCCTAAGGCTTTTTTCGTACCGTATTTTATTTGTTAAGTACACCGCCGAAGCGACGTCCGCGGCGGTAAAAATCCGCCACAGCCGCATCAACATCGGCAGGCTTCATGTCAGGCCACAGAGTTTCCGTGAAGTAAAACTCCGAATATGCTGCCTGCCACAGAAGGAAATTGGAAAGCCTTCTTTCGTTTGCCGTTCTGACGATCAGATCGGGGTCGGGACAGTCGCCTGTGTAAAGATGCGCGGAAAGACTTTCCTCAGTTATGGGGAGGCCCTTTTCCGCCAGCGTTTTCGCGGCGTTCACGATCTCGGCTCTGCCGCCGTAGTTCACGGCAATATTGAGCCTTTGCTCAAAGTGTGCCGATATTTCCTCGAGCCTTTCCATCTGCTGACGGAGGGCGGGAGTGAACACGGACTTATCACCGAGGAAGGTATAGCGGATCTTGTTTTCCTGAAGCTCGCCCTCAGCAAGGTTCAGATATTCAAGCAAAAGCGCCATTATACGTTCGACCTCCGCCTTGGGGCGGGTCCAGTTTTCCGTTGAGAAGGCATAAACGGTAACGATCTTTATGCCTATATCGCCGCAATAGCGGACGATACGCTTGAAGGTGGATGCTCCCTCGGAATGACCGAATTCACGGGGCATTCCGCGAAGCTTCGCCCAGCGGCCGTTTCCGTCCATTATAAAGGCGATGTGACGGAGCTTTTCGTCCACCGTTATGCGCTCGGGCTTCTCTTCCCTTTTATTCTTTTTGAAAAGTGAAAATGCCATAGCAGTATCCTGTTTCAGGAGCTTATATGGACATGATCTCCTTGATCTTGCGCTCGGATACGCCGTCAACTTCCTTGATGCACTTATCGGTGAGGGTCTGAACGTCCTTTTCAGACTGCTTTTCTTCGTCCTCGGTCATAGTGCCGGCCTTCTTCTGGGTCTTAGCCTTGTCTATAGCATCGCGGCGGATGTTACGGATAGCGACCTTTGCTTCTTCGCCCATCTTTTCAACCTGCTTCTTGAGCTCTTTTCTGCGCTCTTCGTTGAGCTGGGGGATCATAAGGCGGATGATCTTACCGTCGTTCTGGGGAGTGATACCAACGTCGGAAGCGAGGATAGCGCGCTCGATGCCCTTGAGGAGAGAGGGGTCCCAGGGGGAGATGATGAGAGTGCGTGCGTCTGCTGCGCGGATCTCTGCAACCTGAGAGATAGGTGTGGGAGAGCCGTAGTAATCAACGTTTACGCGGGAAAGGATCTCGGGGTTTGCACGGCCTGCGCGTATGGTGGAAAGATTATCGGAATACGCAGCGATGGATTTCTTCATTCTGGTTTCGAATTCGTCGAGTTTGAGTTTCATTTTGTGGTCCTTCTTTCTTTATGTGATATTAATTAAAAGCTTGATTTTCAGCGATAACGGCGCGGAAACGTCACTTGGTAACGACGGTACCGATCTTTTCTCCGATAACGGCTCTGTAGATATTTTCGGGATCCTCGAGAGCGCAAAGGAGAAGCGGGAGATTATTCTCGCCGGAAAGGGCTGCTGCAGCCAGGTCTATAACCTTAAGCTTATGATCGATGATGTAATCGTAGTCGACCGTGTCGAATCTTACGGCATCTGCGAATTTTCTCGGGTCCTTATCGTAAATAGCGTCGATATTCTTGGCAAGGATAGCAACGTCCACTCTCAGCTCCGCTGCGCGAAGGATAGCGGCTGTGTCTGTAGTGAAGAAGGGATTGCCGGAGCCTGCGCCCAAAATAACTACCTTGCCTGCGGAAAGGTACGCGTCGGCCTTATTCACGGTGTAGAGCTCTGCAAATTCGTTCATTTCAACGGCAGACATAGCAACAGCATCGAGGCCTGCGCGCTTGAAGGAATCCTCAAGTCCTATGGAATTGATCATAGTTGCGAGCATACCCATATGGTCTGCTCTTGCGCGATTCATGCCGACTCCGCCGGCACCGCGCCAGATATTACCCGCTCCGACGAGCACAGCTACCTCAACGCCGAGAGCAACGCACTTCTTGATGGCTTCAGCCACCTCAGCGATCATGTCGAAATCAAGGATGCCGTCGCCGTCGCCGCGAAGAGCTTCGCCCGAAAGCTTCACCAGCACTCTTTTGTATTTGGGTTCCATAACAATTCCTCCGAAATTATATTTATCGGTTTACATATATTATATCTAATATATTATACTTATTTTTTTCGCACTTGTAAACAATATTTTGCCCTTTTTAGCGAGTTAATTGACATTTTAGCATAAAAAAATCCCGCAAGCGAGCTTGCGGGATTTTTGTGCAATGAATATTGCGATTACTTGTTGCTTACGAGGGAAGCGATTTCTTCTGCGAAGTTGTCTTCCTTCTTTTCAAGACCTTCTCCTCTTTCATAGAGGCAGAAGCCGGTAACCTTGATGCTGCCGCCAAGAGCCTTAGCGGTGTCAGCAACGTACTTGCTTACCTTGATGCTGTCTTCCTTAACGTAGGGCTGCTCGAGGAGGCAAACGCGGTCGAAGAAGAGCTTACCAAGCTTACCTTCAACGATCTTTGCAACAACTGCGTCGGGCTTGCTTGCAAGCTTTTCGTCGTTCTTTGCTGCTGCGATCTGAACTGCCATTTCCTCGTCGATAACGGACTGAGGAACGTCTTCCTTAGCAACGTATGTGGGGGGGTTACCTGCTGCGATCTGGAGAGCAAGGTTCTTTGCGAATTCACCGAATTCAGCCTTTGCTGCAACTGCTTCGTCAGCTTCGAACTTAACTACAACGCCGGTAGAACCCTTACCGTGGATATAGGTGGAGAATACGCCTTCGATAACCTCGAAGCGGCGGATGGTCATGTTTTCGCCGATGGTGAATACCATGTCCTTGCGCTTGCCTTCAACAGTGAAGTTATCGTCGTAGGGGAGCTCGTTGAGTTCTTCAACGGAAGCGGGCTTCTTCTCGAGGATAACCTTGAGGATGCCGCGTACGAATTCCTGGAAAAGTGCGTTCTTTGCAACGAAGTCGGTTTCTGCGTTAACTTCGATCATAGCGCAGGACTTGCCGTCTTCTGCTACCATAATGTCAACAACGCCTTCAGCTGCGATTCTGCCTGCCTTCTTTGCTGCAACGGAGAGACCCTTCTCACGAAGAACCTTTACTGCTTCTTCCATGTTACCGTCAGCTTCGGTAAGTGCCTTTTTGCATTCCATCATTCCGCAACCGGTCTTAGCGCGGAGTTCGGATACCATTTTTGCTGTGATAGCTGCCATTTTTTATTTACCTCGTAATAATTAAGATTATTCAGCGTCTGCTGCTTCTTCCTCGGTCTTCTCTGCTTCTGCAGCTTCAAAGGATTCGCCCTGCTTGCCTTCGATAACGGCGTCAGCGAGAACGGAGGAGATGAGCTTGATAGCGCGGATAGCGTCGTCGTTGCCGGGGATGATGTAATCAGCATCGTCGGGATCGCAGTTAGTATCTACGATTGCAACTACGGGGATACCGAGCTTCTTAGCTTCGAGAACAGCATTGTGCTCCTTGCGGGTGTCAACGATGAAAATAGCGTCGGGGAGACGGTCCATTTCCTTGATACCGCCGAGGTTACGCTCGAGGTTGTCCATTTCCTTCTGGAGAGCTGCTACTTCCTTCTTGGGAAGAGAGTTGAAGGTGCCGTCTTCCTGCATCTTTTCGAGCTGGTAGAGACGGTTGATAGAACGTCTGATGGTCTTGTAGTTGGTGAGCATACCGCCGAGCCAACGTACGTTTACGTAGTACTGGCCGCAGCGCTTTGCTTCTTCCTGGATAGCGTCAGCTGCCTGCTTCTTGGTGCCGACGAAAAGGATAGTACCGTTGTTTTCTGCGAGCTCGCGAACGAACATATAAGCTTCGTCGAACTTCTTAACGGTCTTCTGGAGGTCGATGATATAGATACCGTTTCTTTCGGTAAATATATACTCGGACATCTTGGGGTTCCATCTTCTCGTGTGGTGGCCGAAATGTACGCCTGCTTCGAGAAGCTGCTTAATAGTGATAACTGACATAGTTTCTATGTCCTCCTTCGGTTTTTTTCCACCACAAGCGCCATATATGCGGCAGCCGGAAGCTGTTCCCGGCACCGACCGCACCTTTCGGCGTTGTGTGTGAATTATATACTTTGCCCACTTAGAGCACAAGCCTAATAATTATATCGCTGAGATTATTTTTTGTCAATAGTTTATTTTCGATTTTTCCTTATATTTTAAGATTTTTTGCAGCTTTCACCCCGGAATACCGCAGGTGGATACTTCCTCTTCCGGAGCCCTCAGACAAACGGGACAAATAGAAAAGCGCAGACCTGAGTCTGCGCTTTAATTTTGAAATTATTCAGCGGGAACCTCTTCTTCAACTGCGAAGTGTTCTTCGTAGAACGCATTGTAGATGAAGGTAAGGCTGCTTTCCCATTCTGCATCGATGAGCTTGGTGAAAGCTTCGTTTGCAGCGATCTCTGCGTGAGCTTCGTTGAAGAACGTGTCAACGTCCTCGTAGGAAACTGCCATCATACGGGTGTAGATGCCTGCGGAGAGAGTCTTAAGAGCTGCAAAATAAGCAGCATTATCCTTATTCTTAAGGCCGGGGCAGAAAATGAAGGGGCTCATGGAGGACTCAAGGTTAGCTTCCTTAGCGTCGTCCCATTCGTTTCCGGTCATAGTTTCATCGAAGTAAGTGATGTAGCTGTTACCGGTGTGGAGGATATCCATTACGTAATCGTCGTTGAGTCTTTCAATGGAAACAACGTTGCCGTCTTCATCGGTGTCGGTTACCTGATAGTGAACGCCTTCAACGCCGTACTGGAGGGTGTTGCGGAGTTCGGGAACAGTGTTGAGGCAGAGGATAACTTCCATTGCGCGGTCAAGGTTCTCGGTGTAGGAGCTTACTGCAAATGCACCTGCGAATACGCTTTCCTGAGTTGCAATGGGATATTCGTATACGGAGATATAGTAATCCTCTTCGTACTTAGCAATGTCGCTGTAGCCGCCTTCAATTACGCCAACTGCAAACTTTTCGCAGGTTGCGGGATCTTCAGCAAAGTAGCCGCGCTCTTCGAGGCTCTTCATCCACTTGAAGTTGGACTTGTAGGTGTTGTTCTTGAAGATGCTGCCGATGGTGCCCTTTGCATCGAAGGAGCTTGTAGCAGTGTTGAGAGTGGAAGCGATAACGCTCCATTCACCGTCTTCAGACCAGTAAGACATACCTGCGGGCTCGATCCAGGAAAGAACGGGAGCAACAGTTTCGAGGTCTTCGTATCTTACAACCGCATTGATATACTCTTCGAGAGGCATAGTAGTGCCTGCAACGGTTGCATTGTTAGCGAGAACGGTAGGATTGTAGCTATATTTGTCTACAAGCTCTTTATTGAGAAGGAGGAACTTGAAATCGTCAACGCCGTGGTTGTTGGGGATAGCATAGGTGCTTCCGTTGAACTTTGCAGCGGTGAGGAACGTGGGGTAAATATAGCTCTTGAGAGACTTGGAGGTGGAGTCAAGGTTGGTATCCAGCTCGTGGAGAGCGTCTCTCTCGATAAGGTTGATGTAATCGGTGTAGTCGGTAATAAGGAAGATGTCCATCTGATATTCACCAACAGCGGGATATCTCTGCTCAACTACGCCCCATTCGTTCTTGAAGGTCTCAACCTCGGTGGTGATGGATTCGGTAGCAGTGGTAGCCTCGGTGGTGATACCGTGCAGACGGTTGTACTTCTCTTCTTCACGGCGACGGCTTTCTTCTTCAGCATCCTGCTTAGCCTTCTCTTCGATCTTAGCGATGCGATCTTCGATAGCCTGAGCGTATGCTTCCTTTGTATATATCTTAAGTTCAACAGCAGTAGTGTATGTAGCCTTGAGATACTCGTTCATAGCTGCTTCGACCTGAGATCTGGTTTCTTCGGAGATCTCTTTATCGGAGGGGAGCCAGAGCGTAAGGGTTACGGGAGTACGATCGGTTTCTGCGAGTTCTTCTTCACCTTCAACGGTATCTTCTGTGCCACTGTCAACGGAGCAGCTCGTCAGAGCAAGGGACAGCAACATGATGGTGCACAGAAACAGACATAAAAGCTTCTTTTTCATACGGAATTCTCCTCAAACATACTCGGTATTATTGCCTATAAATATAGACCATACAAATACCTTTAATATTTTAACTCAATAATTCTTAACTGTCAAGCGGTATTTGACTGCGCAATCGGAGACCGACCCGCCCGGGCGGTCGATTCCGTTACGAATTCTTCACAATTGCGGTGCATATTGAACAATTTTCGTCACCCGAATTTGTGGTTTTCGCTCACGTTATTGCGCAACATAAACAAGTTATTTCAAAAAACTTTGTACATTATGACCATGATTCCGATCAATCGAGGAAATCGCGGAGACGCTTGGAGCGGCTGGGATGGCGGAGCTTACGGAGCGCCTTTGCCTCGATCTGGCGGATACGCTCACGGGTGATGTTGAACTCGCGGCCAACCTCCTCGAGAGTTCTGGTCTTTCCGTCGTCAAGGCCGAATCTGCGCTTCAGAACGAGCTCCTCGCGGGGGGTGAGAGTGTGGAGCACCTCTGCAAGCTGCTCGCGGAGAACGGCGTAGGACGCTGCTTCCGGAGGTGCGGGGGATTCCTGGTCCTCGATAAAGTCGCCGAGGTGGGAATCTTCCTCTTCACCGATAGGTGTTTCCAGAGAAACGGGATCCTGAGCGATCTTCATGATCTCGCGTACCTTTTCGGGGGTCATATTGAGCTTTTCCGCGATCTCCTCGGCGGATGCCTCGTGACCGAGCTCCTGAAGGAGCTGACGGGAGTATCTGGACACCTTATGGATAGTTTCCACCATGTGAACGGGGATGCGGATAGTACGCGCCTGGTCTGCAATGGCACGGGTGATAGCCTGACGGATCCACCACGTTGCATAGGTGGAGAACTTATAGCCCTTGGTGTGGTCGAACTTATCGACGGCCTTCATAAGACCAAGGTTACCTTCCTGAATAAGATCGAGGAAGAACATACCCTTGCCCACGTAGCGCTTTGCGATGCTTACAACGAGACGGAGGTTTGCAACAACAAGGTCGTTTTTCGCCTGCTCGTCGCCCTCAGCCATGCGCTTTGCAAGCTCATATTCCTTTTCGGAATCAAGAAGCGGCACCTTACCGATCTCCTTGAGATACATTCTGACAGGGTCGTCGATAGCGAGACCTTCCTGAGTGAGCGCCTTTTCCATATCCTCTGCGCTGCCCATTCTGCCGACCTCGGATTCGATCTCCTCGAAATCGGCGGTTTCAGCCTCGATGCCGATGCCGCTAGTTTCAAGCGTATCGTAAAGCTTTTCTATTCTGTCAAGATCGTTTTCTGCGAAATCCTCGTCGGCAAATGCTTCCTCGATATCGCTGCGGGTAACAGCTCCCTTTTCTCTTCCCTTTTCGAGCAGTTCAAGTTCCTTACCGGTTCTTTCCTGTTCCATTGTTTACCTCCTCGCCGCCATTTCCGGGCGGCTCTTGATCATTCTTGTCTTTTGATATGTATTCTAACGTTTCCGTTACTTTTTGTTTTTCTCACGAAGACGTCTGATAGCATCGAACGGGTCTTCGTTTTTGGTGTCGGCACGGCTGCGCTCCTTTTTCAGCGCTGCCACGTTTGAAAGATAAACGCTCTTATCGTTATTGAGCTTTTGTCTGTCAAGTGCAAGCTTCGATATACGCGATATCTCGTCCACGGTGAAATCACCGGAAAGTGCGCCGAAATCAAAGCTTTCGTTTTCCTTATATATATCCGTCACGGATCTGAAGACGCGGCGTCCGAATGCGGTGCCGAAATCCTCCTCCGCAAGGGCTCCCTCGCCCTGGGAGAGTGCGGTCTTGATATACTCGGGATAAGCCACGAGCATTCCCAGCACCACCTCCTCGCAGCTTGCGCGGCGGAGCTGTGTGAGCTTATCGCGGTTTATCTTATCGCCGTATCCGGCGCTTTCCCGCAAAAGCTCCTCGGAATCATCCTTTTTCTTTGCTCTTTGCTTCTTTTTTATGGTTAGCAGAACGTCGTTTTTTATACTCGCCTCGGAAATGCCCAGCCTTACGGATGCCTGATGTATATACACCTCACGCTCCACCTCGCTGTATATTCCCGCGATATACTCGTTTATCTCGCGGAGAGCACGGATCTTGTCTTCATCGGAATCCTCATCGTACTTCGAAAGGATACCCGACATAACGTGACCGAACTTCGTGTCGCTTCCGCTGAGGGCGTCGCGGAATTTATCCACGCCGTACTTTTTAATGAATTCGTCCGGGTCCTTTGCGCCCTTCAGCCGCAGTATGCGGACGTCGAGCCCCGTTTCCGTCAGAATTTCAATGGCACGCGACGCGGCGCGCTTGCCGGCTTCGTCGCTGTCGTAGCAGATGATGACCCGCTTGGTGTGCTTTGCCATCAGCCGCGCCTGATCGGGCGTCAGCGCCGTGCCCAGTGTGGCAACGGCATTTTCAACACCTGCGTTATGGAGCGCGATAACGTCCATATACCCTTCGCAAAGGATAAGCTCCTCCGAGCAGTGCTCCTTTGCGTAATTCAGCGCATATAGGGTCTTGCTTTTCTTAAAGACGGGTGTATCCGACGAGTTCAGATATTTGGGCTCACCGTCTCCCATAATGCGCCCGCCGAAGGCGACCACGCGCCCCGACGTATCGATTATCGGGAACATGACTCTGCCACGGAACATATCGTAGGGGCGACCCGTCCGCTCACTGAGCTTACAGAGAAAGCCCGCCACCAGCTCCTCGTTGGTGTAACCCTTCTTTTTCAGGGTGTTGCTCATTTCAAAGCCCTCGGGGGCAAAGCCGAGACCGAAGCGCTTTATAATAGATGAAGAAAGTCCTCGCTTTATGAGATACTCTCTTGCGGCGGCGCCTGCCTTCTCATCAAAAAGGCGCTCACGGTAAAACCGCGCCGCTTCCTTGTTCATTTCGAAAACCCGATTGCGGGAAACGCTCTGCGGCTCGGAGATCCCGTCCGTTGGCAGCTTCACTCCCGCTCTTTCCGCAAGAGATGTCAGCGCCTCCACGTAGGAAAGATTTTCAATGTTCATGAGAAATGAGACAACGTCGCCTCCTGCGCCGCAGCCGAAGCAATAATAGCTCTGCGTGGCGGGAAAAACCGTAAACGACGGCGTTCTCTCGGAGTGGAATGGACAGGAGCCCGAAAAATTACTGCCCGCCCGCTTAAGATTCACGTAGCGCGAAATGACCTCTTCGATATCGTTTCGCTCTTTGATCTCTTCAATAACGCTTACCGGTATTCTGGGCATTTATCGGTTCCTCCTTTCCTTTTCGCGATCCCGGATAATATCAGAAATCCGACACGCCCCGCCAAGCCTCCGGAATGAAGAGCTCGCGGTATTTATCGATGGCGTATCTGTCTGTCATTGCGGAAATAAAATCGCACACGGCACGGCCGGTGCCTTCTTTTTCTGCTATTTCAAGATATATCTTCGGCATTTTTTCGGGATTCTTGAAATAATAGTCGTAAAGCCTTGCCAAAAGCTCCTGAGCCTTTGCCTCCTCCACCTTCGCGGCACTGTCTATGTACACTCGGTCGAAAAGGAACTGACGAAGCTCCATCGTCGCCTCGTAGACATGCTTTGTCATGGTGATCTCGTTTTTATCTGTGGAGGCGTCCACCACTGCGGTGACCATGGTGTTTATCCTGCCGCTGTGGGTGGTGCCGAGCACGTCCGTGAGATGCTTCGGGATGTCATCGTGGCTGAGTATTCCCGCGCGGACGGCATCGTCGATATCGTGGTTGATATACGCTATTCTGTCGGCGAATTTCACAAGCACGCCCTCAAGGGTGGAGGCAAGATTTTCGCCCGAATGATTCAGTATACCGTCGCGGACCTCCCAGGTAAGGTTCAGTCCCGCACCGTTATTTTCAAGGACTTCGACAACGCGCAGGCTCTGCCTGTAGTGAGTGAAATCAGGGTCGTAGCATTTCTGCATGACCACTTCACCTGCATGGCCGAAGGGGGTATGACCTAGGTCGTGCCCCAGAGCAGCCGCTTCCGTTAAATCCTCGTTCAGACGAAGGGCGCGGCACATGATACGCGCTATCTGCGTGACCTCAAGGGTGTGGGTCATTCGGGTGCGGTAATGCTCGTCGGTGGGAAGCAGGAACACCTGCGTTTTATGCATAAGACGGCGGAAGGATTTACTGTGAAGTATCCTGTCGCGGTCTCGCTGAAACTCCGTTCTGTTAACACAGGGGACGTAATCTCGGTCGCGTCCGCGTGTGTTTTCCGTCAAAAATGCGTATTTCGACAAAAACTGATGCTCCCGAGCAAGAAATATATCGCAAACATTTATGTGTTCTGACATAAAGACCTCTGCATTTTTATTTACTAATAATAATATACGCAAGTATTTCAGAAAACACTTGCGTATAAAAATAAATATTCGATTATTTTTTTCAAATATCGCCCCAAAAAGGCTCTTTATGCATCGAATCTTTCACCCGTGACGTTAAACGTGATGCGCCCTGCGCCAAGCTCCGCTATCTTTTCGGAAAGCCCGGAGGTCTGTGTGCGCTTCACCGCGATATTAAGGGTGACAAGAGCACCGAAATCAACGGCGTCCGTCTTTGCGCCGTAGCGCGGCAGCTCATACGACACCTTCTGATAGTCGGAATAAGAGCACACCATCGTCACCTCGTCGTAGCATTCGTAGGTGACGACCTCTGCTTCTGCCACCGCCAGCTTTGCGCCCTCCGTGTATGCGCGGACGAGCCCGCCGGTGCCAAGAAGTATCCCTCCGAAATACCGCGTCACCACAACAGCCGCATCAACGGCTCCCGAGGTTTTGATAACGTTCAGTATGGGAAGTCCTGCCGTGCCCTGAGGCTCGCCATCGTCGGAATAGCGGGCGATATTGCCCTCGGCGAGAGAATAGGCCCAGCAGTTATGGCGGGCATCGGAATATTCTTTTTTCACGGATGCGATGAAAGCCTTCGCCTCATCCTCCGTGGTTACCCTTGCGGCGTGGCTGATAAAAACAGACTTGCGCTCCTCAAACTCGGCGCTTGCCCGCTTTTTCAGCGTGGTATACGTTTTAACGGTTGGCGACTCGGGCGCCTGTTTATTCTTCATAGCAGCAGCCTTTCAAAAGCTTACGGTCACTCGCAAAGATATTTTTCAAGCTGACCGCGGACAGCCTCGTCGGTCACGGCGGTAACGCGGACGGTGCCGTCCTCCAGATATTCGGTCTCTCTCACCTCGCCCCAGCGGTAAAGCTTTGCCACCATACCGGATGCGGCGGGAGGAAACGCGAAGGTGGAAACGCGCTTCATGGAGCGGATAGTCGTTTCAAGCACGGAAATGAGCTCGTCCACTCCTCTGCCCGTTGACGCAGACATATATACCGTCGTCTTTTCCCTGGAAATACGGGGAGCGGAGGCGGCATTCTTATCGCATTTATTGAACGCGTATATAATAGGCTTGCCCTCGGCGCCGAGAGAATGCAAAAGCTCCTCGGTGACGGCAATGTGGTTTTCGTATTCGGGGTCGGAGGCGTCGATAACGTTTATGATGATATCGGCGTATACCGCCTCGTCAAGGGTGGATTTGAACGCCTTGATAAGATGGTGCGGCAGCTTGCGGATAAATCCTACGGTGTCGGTGAGCAGTATCTCGGAGCCCGACGGCAGCTTATACTTGCGCGTGGTGGGGTCGAGAGTTGCGAAGAGCTTATCCTCTGCAAGGATGCCCGCATCCGTGAGCCTGTTAAGCAACGTGGACTTGCCTGCATTCGTATATCCCACGATGGAAACGCGCAAAAGCCCGCTTCTGTCGCGTGCGGCACGCATGGTCGAGCGCGTGCGCTCCAGCTCACGTATCTGTGCCTCGAGAGCCGCAATGCGGGATTTCATGCGTCTTCTGTCGATCTCAAGCTTTGTTTCACCGGGACCTCTCGTACCGATGGGATTGCCGCCAACGGCGCCCTGACGGGACATTTCCGTTCCGTGACCCGTGAGTCTGGGAGCAGAATACTTCAGCTGAGCCAGCTCGACCTGAAGCTTTCCCTCGCCCGTCACCGCGTGCTGTGCGAATATATCGTGAATGAGCATGCTGCGGTCGATAACGGTAACACCGCCAAGCTCGTCCTCTATGTTTCTTATCTGAGACGGCGAAAGCTCGTCGTCGAAGATAACAAGATCTATTTCTTCATTCCGGCAGAGCTCGGAAAGCTCCTCCGTTTTTCCGGAGCCTATATAGGTCCTCTTGTCGGGAGACACTCTCGCCTGTGTCATACGGACGATAACGTCGGCGCCTGCCGTGTCGGCAAGAGCACTGAGCTCGGAAAGAGATACATCCATCTCCTCCTCGGTCACGTTATATCCGTCAAACACGCCCACCAGAACGGCGCGGCGGCGCATCTCTTCAGTTTTCATCGTCATATCTTCTTTCATAATATGTCCCCTCCTCGTTTCGAATTAAAACAAAAAACAGGTGTTACACGTTAAATGCGCGTGTAACACCCTCGGCTGCACATATTACAGATATGCGAACTTATTTGCCTCTTGCCTCAAGACGACGCTTGAACTTATCAACACGTCCGCCCGTATCCACGAACTTCTGCTTGCCCGTGAAGAACGGATGGCATTTGGAGCAAATTTCAACGCGCATATCGCCCTTGGTGGATCTTGTAACGACGGTCTCGCCGCAAGCGCATTTAATGGTGCATTCCTTGTAGTCAGGATGGATACCCTTCTTCATTGCCCTAATTCCCTTCTGTAATATTTTTATTCACAATGCAATGTATTATAGCATGCAATTTTCGAAATTGCAATACCATTTTTGATTTTTTTCAAATATTTTTTCGAAAACTACACGCCGCTGACAATATCGGAACGGAGCCTTTCGAGTATCTTTTTTTCAAGCCGTGAAATATAAGATTGGGATATCCCGAGCATCCCCGCAACCTCAGCCTGAGTTCTTTCCCTGCCTCCGGAAAGCCCGAAACGCAGGGTTATTATCACCTGCTCCCTTTCGGGAAGCCTCTCCACAGCCCGTCGGAGAAGCTTATAATCCTCATCGTGCTCAACGGCTCCGTATACCTCGTCCTCGTCTGTGAAGAGCACGTCGGAAAGCAAAAGCTCGTTTCCGTCCCAGTCCACACGAAGGGGCTCGTCGATGGAAACGTCCGCCCGCTTGCCTGAATTCTTGCGTATATACATAAGTATTTCGTTTTCTATGCATCTGGAGGCATAGGTGGCAAGCTTGATGTTTTTATCGGGCTTGAAGGTGTTTATGGCTTTGATGAGACCTATCGTGCCGATGCTTATAAGGTCCTCGATATCGACGCCGGTGTTTTCGAATTTCTTGGCTATATACACCACAAGGCGGAGATTATGCTCTATGAGCATTTGCGAGGCCTCATCCCCCTCTCCAAGCCTCAGAAGCATCTCCGCCTCCTTTTCGGAGGAAAGAGGCGGCGGAAGCGTGTCGGCTCCGTTTATGTAGTATTGCTCGCCGTCACGCAAAAAATCAAGGATACGGCGGAGCGCATCTCTCAGATGATACATAAAGAACGTGATCTTTTCACCGAACGTCATTATTCTCTCCCTTTCTGCCGCTCACAGCGGCGCTTGATACGGTCATAAAACATCCGCAGGCACGATGGCATCGCAGCCGGCAAAGCGGCTCTTGTCGGCAGAAAGCGCAAGGATACAGTCTGTGCGCCTGCTCCGCTTGCCGCAGGTGACGGTGACCCCGTCGGGCAGATATCCCGTGAGAAGCCCCTGCCCCGTCACCCCCGTGACGGGAATGATACGCACGCGTCCGAGAACGCCCGGAGGCAAAAGGGCTGTCGCCGCAGTCACGTCTCCCGAAACGGCGGCAGACACAAGAGACGGCGGAAGTATTTCCGAAAGTGCGTCGGCTCGGACTATAAGGGCGGGACGCCCCGACAAGGGCTCGCGGAGGAAGCATCCGCTGTCGGCAAGAGCCGTCAGTGTTTTCTGTTTTCCGCCATCCTCCACCGTGACGGTGCAGGTGCCGCGGAAGCATCGCCTCCTTGCGAATCTTGCGGCAGCGGCGGTAAGCGCCGCCGCAGTTGCGGCAACGGCAAGCACCGCCACCCCATCGCCCGCGTCGCCTTCAACGGAATCGCAGTAGCCTTTAGTCAGCGACGAAAGCGCCGTCATTGCGCCGCCCAGCGCAGCACCCACTGAAAACAGCAGCAGTGCCGCCCCCACGCATTCTATAGGACCCGCTTTCCCGAAGGCACAGCGGCACATCAGAAGGCACACCGCCGCCGTTAACACCACGTAGAAAAAGCCCTTCATATCGAAAATGAGGGCGCAAACCGCGAATGCCGCGCCAAGCGCCGCCGCGGCGCACATCCTTGCCGTTGACGACGGAGACGACGTGAGCCTTCCCGTTATGTAAAGTGCCACGTAATCGAGGCTGAAATTGATCAGGAAGAGCACGTCGGCGTATACTGTCAAGCACATCCCCCCTCTCGTCCGTGCAAGCAAAAGTATAGCCCACCCGAAACGAAAAGCAGGTCGTTTCGGGTGGGCGCTTGGGCACTATTTTTTTATACTTCGGTTATGAACCGTTCAAAGGGATAATTCCCCGTCGTATTTTATGCGGCGGGCTTCAACGTAATAGCGTTTATCGTATGCGTGACCCATGGAGAAGGTCTTTCTGGGAAGCGCTCCCGACTTAACGACGGAATCGAAAAGCTCCGACTTTTCCATTCCCCTGAAGATGAAGCCGACGCAGCCCTCACGGGACGCAAGACGGCGCACCGTCTCCTCTCCGTGGATATAGTCGATCTCGCATTCGGGATGCTCCTTTGCGTAGCCGTCAAGGTATATGCCGAGGGAGCCGACCGTCAGGGCGTGAGGCGCGCTTTCGAAAACGATCTCGCCCTCCCCGGCCTTCGTTACGTAAGTGACGTGCTGGCTGCCGCCGATACCATTTGCATCCTCAGCAAAACGGCGAAGACCGGAAAGCAGATCCTCTGCGTCAGCGCCCTTCACTATTCTGTATATAGGCTCGAAATTCAGAGTTTCGTCGTGGAGATTCACAAGCTCCGCCATAGCGAAGCGCGCGGGATGATTTTCCCGTCTGTCGTCGGGGAGATAAGACTTGATGGAATCCCAATATGATTTTGCCGTTGCAAGGGAGTGGTTTCCGTCACCGACGGCGAAAACGAGAGGAGAATCTCCGCCTGCCGCCGTTTCCGCAAGGTGGGCAAGGGCAAGGCGCACCTTTTCGCAGGCTTCGCCGCGGATCTCATAGCCGCGGAGGTGACCACCGCCGCCGGAAAGCTCGAAATCGTAATAAGGCGCGTCGGGCACAGACATGTTTTCGATAACTGTGCGGTGAGGGTCGTCGATAAGCACCATAATGTGGGGCAGCTCAATGGGAGCACCCGAGCGGATACGCA
>JAZMZX010000113.1:0-23690 GCA_045586225.1 Eubacteriales bacterium | reverse complement strand
AGGTGGCAGCGCCGCCGAAGGGCTCGATCTCGGTGGGATGGTTGTGTGTTTCATTCTTGAAGAGGAGGAGCCAGTCCTCAGACTCACCGTCGTGATCCACCTTGATCTTAACGGTGCAGGCGTTGATCTCCTCGGATTCGTCAAGGTCTGTGAGCTTACCCGTTGCTTTAAGGTAGCGGGCGCCGATGGTGGCCATATCCATAAGGCAAATGGGCTTGTTTTCGCGTCCGAGACGGCGGCGAAGCTCAATATAATCGTCGTAAACTGCGGCAACCTCTGCGTCGTCGGTGGAGAAGCTGTCGATGATGGTGCCGAACGTGGTGTGGCGGCAGTGATCGGACCAGTATGTGTCGATCATCTTGATCTCGGTGATGGTGGGCTCACGTCCCTCTGTACGGAAGTATTCCTGGCAGAAGGCGATGTCGTCACCGTCCATTGCAAGGCCGCGCTCCTTGATGAATGCGGCAAGACCGTCGCGGTCAAGTGCATTGAAGCCGGTAAGCGTTGCAACGGGAGCGGGAGGAGTGAATTCGGTTGCAAGTGTTTCGGGGTGAGAGAGGGAAGCCTCACGTGCTTCAACGGGGTTGATAACGTGATGCTTGATGCGTGTCGTTTCCTCTTCGGTAAGATCGCCGGTGAGAACGTAGATCTTCGCCGTTTTAACGGTGGGGCGCTCGCCCTGAGAGATTATCTGAATGCACTGTGCGGCAGAGTCTGCGCGCTGGTCGTACTGACCGGGCAGATATTCCACTGCAAACACGGTTGCGCCTTCCTCGTATACGGGTGAGGCATATGTGTCGTCTGTCTGGGGCTCGGAGAAAACGGTCTTTTCCGCGGTGCGGAAAAGCTCCTCGGAAATGCCCTCAACGTCGTAGCGGTTGAGTATCCTTACGTCGGAAAGGGAGGTGATGCCGAGAAAAGACACAACGTCAGCAAGAAGGGCGCGTGCTTCGTTTCTGTAGCCTGACTTTCTTTCGGTGTATATTCTGTAAACCATAAAAACCTCTGAAAATATAGTCTTTTATCGTCTTATTTATCTGCGAGAAGGGCGCGTGCGCCGATGTCACTTCTTCTGTATGCTCCGTCGAAGCGGACCTTGTCGCTTTCGCGGTATGCAATGTCGAGCGCTTCCTTAAGGCTGTCTGCCACGGCGGTAACGCCGAGAACGCGTCCGCCGGAGGTGAGAAGGTCCTCGCCCTCGAGCTTTGCGCCCGCAATGTAAAGCTGACCGCCGAAATCACCGTCAACGGTGATCTTTTTGCCCTTTTCGTAGGAGCCGGGGTAGCCCTTGGATGCGGTGATAACGCAGGCTGCGTGCTTTTTGGAAAATTCAACGGGCAGGCTTGCGAGAGTGCCGTTTTCAACCGCCATCATAACGGTGAGAAGGTCTGTTTTCAGAAGGGGCAGCACCACCTGAGTCTCCGGGTCGCCGAAGCGGCAGTTATATTCAATAACGCGGGGACCCTTGGGGGTGAGCATAAGTCCGAAATAAAGGCAGCCGGAGAAGGGGCGACCCTCCGCCTTCATGGCGCGGACTGTGGGCACGAAGATGGTCTTCATGCACTCCTCAGCGACAGCCTCGGTGTAGTAGGGATTGGGAGCAACGGTGCCCATGCCGCCGGTGTTGAGACCGGTGTCACCGTCGCCGATGCGCTTGTGGTCCATGGAGGATACCATGGGCACCACCGTTTCGCCGTCTGTGAAGGCAAGTACGGAAACCTCGGGGCCGGTGAGGAATTCCTCAATGACCACGCGGCTGCCGGAGGCGCCGAACACCTTATCCTCCATCATGGAGCGAACGGCGTCCTTGGCAGAGTCAAGATCCTCCGCGATGATAACGCCCTTGCCCAGAGCAAGACCGTCGGCCTTGATAACGATGGGCATATCGGCGGAATCAAGATAGGAAAGAGCCTCCTCGCACTTGTCGAAGGTGCGGTATTCTGCCGTGGGAATGGAATATTTCCTCATAAGGTCCTTGGAGAAGGCCTTGCTTCCCTCGATGATAGCAGCATTTGCCGCAGGACCGAAGCACTTGATGCCAAGTGCGCGAAGCCTGTCGGCACAGCCCATAACGAGAGGATCGTCAGGTGCGATAACGGCAAAATCGATCACGTTCTGCTTTGCAAAATCAACGATGCCGTCGATGTCTGTTGCGGAAATGGGAACACAGGTTGCATCCTTTGCGATGCCGCCGTTGCCGGGAAGGCAGTATATAGTGCTGACGTCGGGATTTTCGCGGAGCTTTTTGATTATAGCGTGCTCGCGTCCGCCGCCGCCGATTACCAATAGATTCATAGCTTTATAACTCCAGTCTTTGTGCGGTCAACTATATCAGTGTGCGAAATTTCCGCCAAACAGATCATTCGGTTTGGCGGAAATATTGCTGATCAATGATGGAACAGACGCATTCCGGTGAATGCCATTACCATGCCGTACTTGTTGCAGCACTCGATAACGGCATCGTCGCGGATGGAGCCGCCGGGCTCTGCGATGTACTTAACGCCGGAACGGAAAGCGCGCTCGATGTTGTCGCTGAAGGGGAAGAATGCATCGGAGCCCAGGGCAACGCCTTCGATTCCTGCAAGGTATTCTTCTGCTTCTTTGTCGGTAAGGGGCTCAGGCTGAGCGGTGAAATACTTCTGCCAGTTGCCGTCAGCGCATACGTCTTCTTCGTTTTTATTGATGTAACCGTCGATAACGTTATCGCGGTCGGGTCTGCCGAGACCTTCCTTGAAGGGGAGGTTCAGCACCTTTTCGTGCTGGCGGAGGAACCAGGTGGTTGCCTTGCTGCCCGCAAGACGGGTGCAATGGATTCTGGACTGCTGGCCTGCGCCAACACCGATAGCCTGTCCGTCAACTGCAAAGCAAACGGAGTTGGACTGGGTGTACTTAAGGGTGATGAGGGAGATGATGAGATCGCGTACCGCAGACTCGGGAAGCTCCTTATTCTCGGTGACGATGTTGGAGAGAAGCTCGCGGTTGATCTCGAAATTGTTGCGTCCCTGCTGGAAGGTGATGCCGAAAACGTCCTTCTGCTCGATCACCTCGGGAACGTAGTCGGGGTCAATGGCAACGATGTTGTAGTTGCCGTTGCGCTTGGTCTTTAAGATCTCAAGTGCCTCAGGCTCGTAGCCGGGAGCGATAACGCCGTCGGAAACCTCGCGCTTGATGAGCTTTGCGGTGGTAACGTCGCAAACGTCGGAAAGAGCGACCCAGTCGCCGAAGGAGCACATTCTGTCGGTGCCGCGTGCTCTTGCGTAAGCGCATGCAAGGGGAGAATCGTCGAGACCCTCGATGTCGTCAACGAAGCAGGCGCGCTTGAGATTTTCGGAAAGGGGGATGCCCACTGCAGCAGAGGTGGGGGAAACGTGCTTGAAGGAGGTAACTGCGGGAAGACCCAGCGCCGCCTTAAGCTCCTTAACGAGCTGCCATGAGTTGAAAGCGTCAAGGAAGTTGATGTATCCGGGTCTGCCGGAAAGGATCTCGATGGGGAGATCGGAGCCGTTCTTCATAAAGATCTTGGAAGGCTTCTGATTGGGGTTGCAACCGTATTTCAGTTCGAATTCTTTCATTTTTCTGCTCCTCTTTATCAGTTGTTTTTGTTAACGATCCTTGTTTCTGCCTCTCCGGTGGAAAGGTCGATGTATCTGACGAAAAGGGATACCTTATTGTCTTCGTTGAGGTTTTCCCAGATGTGAGCGGTGAGCTCGTCGATGTTCATTTCGGGAAGGATGAGAGTTTTGGGCTCGCCTTCGAAGGAGGGGAGGGGATTGCCGTCTCCGCTGTAGGTGTGGATGAACTTTGCGCGTCCGCTAATGGGATTTGAGTATGCGTATGTGAATCTTTCGCAGGAGGAATCGTCGCCCTCAGCGCTCTTGAGAATGGACATGGCGAAGTTCATAGAGCCTGCGTCGCGGTGGATGATACCGGAGATGCGGGGGGTGAAGTTTGGCTTGTCGTCCTCAAATTCTCTTGTGCGAAGCGCCTGTTCGAAGGTCATCTGCTTATCCATAAGCTCATAGATGGTGTCGGTCTGGTCGCCGTTTGTAACGATGGTCTTGTTGCCAAGCACGCGAACGGGATAATAAATAATGAGGTGGGGGTCCGTCATCTTGGATTCATCGAACGCCTTGGTGCGCATTGCGTCGCCTTCAGCCACGAAAACGCGGTTGCGGCTGTTCACGCTTCTGCCCATGATAAAATATGCGGTAACGGCATATTTTTCATCGGCACTCTTGCCTATGATAATGCCTCTGCCGTGGTAAGCGAGGGAATTAAGCTCGTTTGCAATAGTGGAAACTTTCATTTCTTTCTCCTTATTCTTTAATAAAGACTTTGTTGTCGGTAACGGTAAGCCTTCCTTCGCAGAAAAGCTTGACCGCGCGGGGCAGAAGCACCCATTCGGCTTCTTCCATAATGCGGCGCTGCAGGGTCTCGGGTGTGTCGTTATCAAGAACGGCAACGGCCTTCTGCAGGATGATGGGGCCGGCATCGCACTCGGGAGTTACGAAATGCACCGTGGCACCGGACACCTTCACGCCCTTTTCAAGTGCAGCGGCGTGAACGTGGAGGCCGTAGTATCCCTTTCCGCAGAAGGAGGGGATAAGCGCAGGGTGAACGTTGATTATCCTGTTGGGGAATGCCTCGTACACCTGCTCGTCGATAATGGTGAGGAAGCCCGCAAGGACCACAAGGTCGATGCTTGCCGCCTTCAGCGCGTCTGTGAGCGCCTTTGAATATTCGCTTATGGAATCGTAATCCCTGCGTGCGAGAACGAGGGAATCGATGCCGTTGTCGCGTGCTCTTTCAAGGGCGTAAACGTCGGGCTTGGAGGAAATAACGAGCGTTATCTTGCCGCCTCCCAGTCCGTTATTCTTTCCGGCCTCGATAAGCGCACCCAGATTTGTGCCGCCGCCGGAGACGAGAACTGCTATTCTTTTGCTTTCCATCCTGTGTCTCCTTACTTTTCTTTGATGAGAGAAAGGGCGGGCAGAATGAGACCGCCGACGGTATTGCCGAGGATAACGATGGCGATGAAGATCACAGCATCAAAGGAAAACTCGGCTCCGTATGAAAAATATCCGATGTCTGCTATAGAGTGCTCGAATCCGCAGAGGATGAAGGCGGGCACAGCATAGATGATGCCGAATGCGGAGGAGGACTTTTTATATATCGCAACGGCGATATACATAAGCACTCCGCAGAAGATGGCGCGGATAAAGGTCTCGTGAGGGAGCAGGGTGAGCTTTGCGGATACTATCGTCTCCGCCTTCTCGCCCAGGGCGGGAAGAGCAATGCGTCCCATATAGGAGAAAAGGGAGGTGGCAACCAGATTGCCGAGAAGGCCGATGAATACGGTGAGAAAATCGTCCTTCGTGTGAGAGATGGCAAGAAAACCGATCTTGCCCGTGTAAAGGGAATATCCGAGATAGCAGATAGTAAGGAGTGCAACGGCAAAGAGCGCGGATCCCACGTACTTGTTGTCACAAGCAAGGAAAACGGCGCAGCCGATGGCGATCATAAGTCCGGCGCTGACGCCGTCTGTGAATTTTTTCAGCATATACGTATCTTTTCGTCGTCGTCGGCGATGATCTCACCGATGATGTATGCGTCCTCGCCCGCTTCGCGGAGAAGCTCGAGTGCGCGGTCTGCGTCCTTACGTGCAACGGTGATGCTCATGCCAACGCCCATGTTGAAGGTGTTGAACATATCGCGCTCGGGAATGTTGCCTTCCTTAGCGATAAGATCGAAGAGCGGAGGGATCCTGATGGCGCTCTTGCCGATAACGGCGCAGAAGCCGTCGGGAATGGAGCGCGGGATGTTTTCGTAGAAGCCGCCGCCGGTGATGTGGGAAATACCGGAGATGGAAACGCCGGACTTGATGAGAGAGAGAACGGGCTTAACGTAGATCCTTGTGGGAGCGAGAAGCGCTTCACCGAGAGTCTTTCCGCCAAGCTCCTCGGGAGTGCGAAGGAGCGCACCGCCGTCGATGTCGAACACGCGGCGAACGAGAGAGAAGCCATTGGAGTGTACACCGGAGGAGGGGAGCGCGATGATAACGTCACCTGCCGCCGTCTTTTTGTTGTCGATCATGCGGCTCTTGTCAACGATACCAACAGCGAAGCCTGCAAGGTCGTATTCGTGCTCGGGCATAAGACCGGGATGCTCCGCGGTCTCACCGCCGATAAGAGCGGCACCTGCCATAACGCAACCTTCCGCAACGCCGGATACGATCTTTGCGATCTTTTCGGGATAGTTCTTGCCGCAGGCAATGTAGTCAAGGAAGAAAATGGGCTCAGCGCCGGAGCAGATAATGTCGTTAACGCACATAGCAACGCAGTCGATGCCGATGGTGTCGTGGCGGTCGAGAGCGAATGCGAGCTTTACCTTGGTGCCGCAGCCGTCGGTGCCGGAAACGAGAACGGGCTCGGTCATGCCGGAAAGGTTGGGCATGAAAAGACCGCCGAAGCCGCCGATACCGGAAACGACGCCTTCTCTGTCGGTGCGCTTGATGTGGCTCTTCATGAGCTCAACGGCACGGTAACCTGCCGTAATGTCAACGCCGGAGGCGGCGTAGCTGTCGGACTTGGAGATGGTTTTTTCAGTCATGGCAGTATCCTCAAAAAAGTTATTATTCGCGGCCGCACCAGCAGTAGGTGCAGATCTCGCAGCTTGAAAGACCGATGGATTCGGTTATTGCGGGGAGTGTCTGGAATCTCAGAGAATCAACGCCCAGATGCTTTGCGATGGAGGAAAGAAGGGCGCGTCCGCGCTCGGTGTTTTCGTCGGAATATTCGGCCATATGCTCGGGAGAAATGTCGTTTCCCTCAAGCTCACGGATAAAGCGGCGGGCGATAAGATCCATATCGGAGGTGTTGCGGGAGAAATTCAGGAATTTGCATCCGTAAAGTATGGGAGGGCACGCAGAGCGAACGTGGACCTCCTTGGCACCGTTTTCATAAAGGAACTGTGCCGTTTCCTGAAGCTGAGTGCCGCGCACGATGCTGTCGTCAATGATGAGAAGGCGCTTGCCTTCAATGAAATCACGCACGGGAACGAGCTTCATCTTTGCGATCTCGGCACGTGCCGTCTGATTCTTGGGCATAAAGCTGCGGGACCAGGTGGGCGTATACTTAATGAAGGGACGTGCAAAGGGAATGCCGCTTTCGTTGGCAAAGCCGATTGCGTGGGGAGTGCCGGAATCGGGAACTCCGCAAACGTAGTCAACTTCGGGAAGGGTGCCCGCTTCTATTTCAGCGCGGGCCATGAGTGCGCCGTTGCGTGTGCGCATCTTTTCAACGTTCACGCCCTCGTAGTCGGAATTGGGGTATCCGTAGTAGGACCAGAGGAAGGCGCAGATGCGTTTTTGGGGGTGGGGCTCTGCCAGCACCGTGATGCCGTCGGGGGAGATCTCAACTATCTCGCCGGGGCCAAGGTCGCGAACGTAATCGTAGCCCAGCTTCATATAGGAGAAGTCCTCAAAGGCCACGCAGTAGCCGTCGCAGTTTTTACCGATGGTGATGGGGAGGCGACCGTCTCTGTCGCGTGCAACGATGAGTGAACCGCCTTCCTTTAATATAAGAATGGCAACGGTGCCGTCAATAACGGTCTCCGCAAAGCGGATGCCGTCAACAAAGCTGCTTTTCTGGTCGATCATAGCAGCGGTAAGCTCCGTTGTGGTAACGTTACCCGATGCGAGGGAAGCAAAGTGACCGCCGGAGAAGGAAAGGTACTGCTTTGCAAGCTCCGCTTCGTTGTTTATCCTGCCGATGGTGGAGATAGCGTACGTTCCCAGGTTGGAACGGAAGAGCAGGGGCTGAGGATCAGTGTCGCTGATGCAGCCTATGCAGGCATTTCCGGAAAGCTCGGAGCCAACGTTTTCGAACTTCATTCGGAAAGGAGAGTTTTCAATATTGTGTATCTCGCGGGAGAAGCCGTGCTCGCCGAATGCAGCCATGCCGCCTCTTCTCGTGCCGAGATGTGAGTGGTAGTCAGTGCCGAAAAAAACGTCGGCAACCGCATCGCGTTTAGATGTTACACCGAAAAATCCGCCCATAAATGTGTATCCTTATCTTAATGTTTCAATATAGAGGTATACGAGAGGAGCGAGAAGGCCCCTCCCGTATAAAATAAACGTTATTTGTTTTCGAAGAAAATCTCGGAAAGCTTCATGGGAGCGATATATTCGTCCCCACGGTAAACGCGCATATTTCCGGAAGCAATTTCGTCGATGAGGATAACCTCGTCGCCGTTATATCCGTATTCAAATTTAATATCGTAAAGGTCGAGACCCAGCTCTTCCATATCCTCAGCAATGATCTTGGTGATGCGCTGAGTCATAGACTTGGTCTCTTCGTACTGCTCTTCGGTCATAACGCCGAGGGCTGCGAGAGCGTCCTTGGTAACGAGGGGGTCGCCCTTTTCGTCGTTCTTGAAGGTCATTTCAACGTAGTAGGGAAGCTCAGCGCCGTTTTCGATGTATTCACCGTAGCGGCGGATGAAGCTGCCGACAGCACGGCGGCGGCAGATGACCTCAAGGCCGTGACCGAAGGGACGTGCGGGGAGCACCTCCATCATAGCGGTGTCGGCGTCAGCCTTAACGTAGTGGGTCTTGATGGCGGCTTCGCGGAGCTTTTCAAAATAATATACGGACATGCGGAGGTTTACCTTGCCAACACCCTCGATAGTAACGCCTACAGAGTTTGCGCCGGGATCGAACACACCGTTTTCACCGGTGCAGTCGTCCTTGAAGTGGAGGCAGTAATTGCCGTTATCAAGTGCGAAAACGTTCTTGGTCTTACCTTCGTAAACGAGCTTCATGTGTTCCATTTTTTAAAACCTTCCTTTTAAATTAGTTATTGTTGAATCTGGAGTTAACTTCTTCGTTTTTCTTAAGGACCTTGTCGTGGTCTGCCGCGCGCTTTGCGTCGAGCTTAGCAGCAAGCTCATCGTCGGAAACAGCCAGTATCTCGGCTGCCAGAAGAGCCGCGTTCACAGCGCCGCCGATGGCAACGGTGGCAACAGGGATGCCGGAGGGCATCATAACGGTGGAGAGGAGCGCGTCCATTCCGCCAAGGTCACCGGATTTGATGGGAATACCGATAACGGGAACGGTGGTGTTTGCCGCGATAGCGCCTGCAAGGTGTGCAGCCATGCCGGCAGCCGCAATGATGGCGCCGTAGCCGTTTTTACGTGCACCGAGAGCAAGCTCGCGTGCCTCTTCGGGAGTTCTGTGGGCAGAATAAACGTATACGCTTCTCTCGATGCCCAGGGAATCGAGGGTGTCCACAGCCTTTGAAACAACGGGAAGGTCGCTGTCGCTTCCCATGATGATCATTACTTTTTTCATAATTACCTCAATAAATTATGGGATAAAAAACAAAAAGGCCACACCAACGTATATTATCACAAGTGATCTGCGGTGTGCCCAGACGGTCGGCTTAAATATTCCGTAAAGCTCCCTTGCGGTGTCCCGCTTCCGTCAGTTGCTGTACGGTTTTTGCTACGAGAATATTTTAACAAAATCACGCGTAGCGGTCAATGGGTATAATGTACAAAGTTCGCGTTTTTTTAGACATATTTTGAAGTGAAGAATATAAATACGTCAAAGATCCCTACATCTCGTCCCAAATAACTGTGGACATATACGAGATTTTGTGCTATCATAAAACGTAATATCGTATTTCTCGAAAGATCAGCAAAAAAATGAACGTGATCATCATAGACGGACAGGGCGGACGCATCGGTCAGCGCCTTGTGGAAAGCATAAAGAAAGCATACCCCGAATATACCGTCACCGCAGTGGGCACCAACAGCATCGCAACTGCCGCAATGCTGAAGGCAGGCGCCGACAGAGGCGCAACCGGCGAAAACGCCGTTATCGTTGCAGCCCGCCGGGCAGACGTGATAATCGGACCTGTGGGCATCGTCCTTGCCGACGCCCTTTACGGCGAGGTCACCCCGAATATGGCGGTAGCCGTTGCACAGTCAGAGGCAAAAAGGATCCTTCTGCCCATGGAAAGATGCGATACCGTTATCGCGGGAACGAAGGCCGCCTCCACCTCGGAGCTCATTGAGGATGCGCTTTGCAGACTCGGAGAGATCAAGTGTTGACAACTGCGAAAGAGCAGTGTATAATAATCGGGCACGGCAGAAGCCGCGCCGCGGCGCAGAAGCGCCTCAAATGAAAAAACCAAATAGCGTTACATTGTTAATGACGTTCTGAAGACGCCGGCCTTTCTCTATGGAAAGCCGGCGCTTTTTATTGAAAGGATACGAAAAATGAACAAAAAGATCAGAAAACTCACTTATTCCGCGCTTCTGCTCGCAATGGCATACGTTTTGCCGTTCCTGACGGCAAACATCCCCGAGATCGGCTCGATGCTTTGCCCCATGCATATTCCCGTGCTGCTGTGCGGCTTCGTCTGCGGTCCCGTGTGGGGACTCACAGTGGGTGCGGCAGCACCGCTGCTCCGCTCGCTGACGATACATATGCCGCCCCTTTATCCCGCAGCCTCCGCTATGGCCTTTGAGCTTGCCGTATACGGCTTTGCAACGGGCGTGCTTTACCGTATGTTCCCGAAAAGGATCGGCTACACCTACGCCGCACTTATCATATCAATGGTGGCAGGACGCCTCGTCTGGGGCGCGGCGCGTCTTATAATGGCAGGCATCTCGGATATGGACTTCGGCTTTGCCGCATTCATTTCGGGCGCCGTAACGACTGCTATCCCCGGCATCATACTTCAGATCGTGATCGTGCCGGCACTTATATATGCTCTTGAAAAGGGAAATTTTATCCTCGAATAAGACGGCATCCCCGTGCGAAACGGATCGCACGGGGACTTTTTTATAAAAATAATCTTTACTTCGTAATATTCCCGAGTAAAATCGTAGATATAGGGTGAACGCGTTCAATGAACAAAAGGAGGGAACCATATGACCGATGAAAGGATAATCGAGCTTTTCTTCGGGCGCTCCGAGGATGCAATAAAGGAGCTTTCCGCAAAGTACGGCAAGCTGCTTATGAGCCTGGCATATAACGTGACGGGAAACCTCGAGGATGCTGAGGAGTGCTGCAGCGATGCGTATCTTGGCGTGTGGAACAGAATACCGCCGGAGCGTCCGTCGCCTCTTTCCGCGTACGTTTGCCGTGTGGTGCGCAATCTTGCCCACAAAAAATACGAATACAACAAAGCCCGGCGCAGAAACAGCGAATATACGGTGGCTATAAACGAGCTTACGACCGCCGTGGCATCGGAGGGGGCTGTGGAGGACGAGATCACAGCAGATGAGCTTGCCCTTGCCATCGATGCTTTCCTCGACATGGAAAAGCCAACAGACCGTGAGCTTTTCGTGAGACGCTATTACTTTGCCGAAACGGTGGATGAGGCAGCAAAAGCGCTTCTTATGAAGCCGAACAGAGCAGCAGTTGCCCTTCACCGTCAGCGCGAAAGGCTGCGCCGATATCTCATAGAGGAGGGATACATCATATGACGAAAGAAAAAGTAACCGCTGCTGTCGGAATGATCTCCGACAGACACATTCTCTCCGTGTCGGAGCATAAACCGAGAAAAAGCCGTAAGCCTTATTATATTTCCGCCGTGGCAGCATGCCTGCTTCTGTGCGTTGTCATCGCCCCATTTGCAATAGCGTATTCACTTCAGGGAGGCGGAGATCACGGAGGGGATAACCACGGTGCATACGGCATATACTTTGAAACTCCCCATGCGGCGTTCGCCGCTATCGGAGAGGATGATATACTTCGTCGCGCTGTTGAGATGGCAGATGAGATAACGCGTCTTAACCTTGAGCTGCGAGGTGAGGACCCGTCAACGGACGGAATAGACTGCTACGAAGATCATCGGGACCGTCTCATAAGATTCGAATTCCGTTCAAAGGTCGATGGCGATATGGCAATTATCTATATTGTATATAATGGGGTAACGAAGCCTTATTATCTCGGTGAGCATATGCCGTCGCTCGTTCGTTCGTCACTTATCGGTACCACACCCGTGGAATACGTATACGACGAAGGACTCGATCAGCTCGACGCAAAGTTCAGGTATAAAGGTATCGACTACTGCCTGCAGTATACGTCAGCGGAGCCTTCCGAGGAAAAACTCCTATCATACCTCGAAAAGCTTCTCACAGAATAATATCACCACCGAAAAGCACCGATTCGTCGGTGCTTTTCTCTATGCCTGCCGCCCTTGAAATGGAGAGGGAATACTGCTATAATAAACGTAACGCTTAAGAAAACGAGGAATAAAGCATGAACGCACTTTACGAAATGATATATAAACGCAGGTCTGTGAGAAAATTCGATCCCGCGCTGAGGATAACGGAAGCGGAGCTTTCCGCAATAAACGAAAAGCTTTCCTCCCTCTCCCCCCTGTGCCCCGATATAAAGATCGCCTTCCGCATCCTGCCCCGTGAGAACACAACGGCAAAGTGGGGCGAGTACTGCCTTCTTGTCTACAGCGAAAAAACTGACGGATACCTTGAAAATCTCGGTTATATGGCAGAGGAGATGGACCTTTACTTTGCCACACTCGATATCGGTGCCTGCTGGTACGGTCTTGCCCGCACCGCCAAGGACGATGACGTGTACGAAGGTCTGCCTTACGCCATAATGATAGCCTTCGGCAAATGCACCCCCGAGGATTTCAGAACGGACGTATCCCAGTTTGACCGAAAAAAGCTCGAGGACGTATGGGAGGGAAGCCTCGCACTCGATGCGGCGGAGGCCGCAAGGCTGGCGCCCAGTGCCTGCAATTCGCAGCCATGGCGCGTCGTTTGCGAAAACGGAAACACCCTCGCGCTTTATAAAAAATGCGGTAAGCTCGATATTCTCGGCAGAGTGCTCCAGAGCTTTTATAACGTGATGGATATGGGCATCTATATGAAGATGCTTGAGCTTTCCCTCGATAATTTCGGTCACGAATGGGAAAGGGAGCTCATTCTCGACGACCCCAAAAAGGAAATGTCCCTGACGGCAAGATACACTGTTAAATAAGAGGTAACGAAATGAAAATAGCAATTGTCACCGGCGCTTCGTCGGGAATCGGTAAAAGCTTCGCCATGATGGTGGACGAAAAATACGGGCTTGACGAGATATGGGTTGTGGCACGTCGCCGCGAGCGCCTTCTTGAGCTTGGAGAGACGATGAAAACCCCCGTGCGTGTTTTCGCTCTCGACCTGACAAAGCCCGAAAGCTATGCTGAGATAGAAAATGCCCTCAGCGAGGCAAAGCCCGAGGTGAAGGTCCTTGTGAACGGCTCCGGCTACGGATACTTCGGTCCCTTCACGGAGCGCTCTCTTGAAGGACAGCTCCGTATGATAGACCTTAACGAAAAGGCCGTCGTCGCCCTTTCCTACGCCGCGCTCCCTTATATGAAGGAGGGCGGGGAAATATACAATATCGCCTCCTCCTCGTCCTTCCAGCCCGTGCCTTATATCGCGGTCTACGGTGCAACGAAATCCTTCGTGACGAACTTTTCCCGTGCCTTGAACCGTGAGCTGAAGCCTCGCGGTATCCGCGTGATGGCGGTGTGCCCCCACTGGACGAAAACGGAATTCTTCGATACTGCCGTCACCGACGATACCATACAGTATTATAATTTCTTCAATGAGCCGAAGGCGCTTGCCGACACCGCGTATAAAAATATGAAGCGCGGACGAGACGTGTCCCTTTGCGGCTTCAATATCAAATTCCAGGTGTTCCTCGTGAAGGTGCTGCCCCATTCCGTCGTTATGTCGGTGTGGTGCCGCCAGCAGAAAAAGCCGTAAAACCAAAAACAGTAAAAAACCACCGCCATCGGGCGGTGGTTTTGCTTTAGAGCAACCATATGATTGCGCAAAAATGACAATATTAGTCAATTCGCCGTTGACACACAACACGAAGTGCCTTATAATGGAATTGCAAGTAAACCAAGCCTCTGTTGATACAAGAAAGCGAGTATAGCAATTATGTTAAGAAAGCTTATCTTAATAAAATAAAGCGCACAAGCCATAGGGGCTTTGTGCGCTTTTTTGATTTCTAATATGCTTAATTTTATTGGAGAAATATATGAAAAAAATATTTGCTATCATACTCGCGGTGCTGATGCTCTTGCCCTGCCTTGCCGCGTGCGCGGAGGAGGAGCCTATACTGCCGCCTGTGCGTGAAGGAAAAAGCGAGATACAACCGTCATCATTGTTTTTCTCCATAGAAGATATTGAAGAAAAAGCAGAAGCGATAGTAAGATTAAAGGTGAAAAACTGGTTGGGAGAATCTGAAA
This sequence comes from Eubacteriales bacterium, assembly GCA_045586225.1. Taxonomy (GTDB): domain Bacteria; phylum Bacillota; class Clostridia; order Oscillospirales; family CAG-272; genus DTU064. Next base: position 9,408 of record JAZMZX010000113.1, on the reverse strand, counting down.
AACGCACATTTTATGAGGCCGAAGTCGTTGAGGTTTACAAAGGCGAGGTTCCCGAAAGTATTATACTTACCCAGCTTGGGTCTTCGAAAGCAACGTATCAAGATTTCCCGCTGTTCACATACGGAAATGAATTCATCGTTTTTATCGGTAAGTTCTCTAAAGATAACATTGGCGAAGTTGAGTTGAACATCGATCCGTCAGAGTTTGATCGCGATAACGTATATTACGTTCATTACAGACAAAGGTATATTATGAACGTTGCCACGCTCGACAACGGACGTGAATATATTATCCCGGCAGCACCGTATATGATGGAGCAAAACAAGGCATTTTTCGATAAGCTTACAAACTATGGTGCTATTTCAGAAAAAGGAATATCAAGTGAGGCTAAGTCAGCTGCCGGCATAATAAAAGCTGCTGACTCGTATAACGATCCCGGTTCAGCGCCGGAGTATGTTTTCAAGCTTGACGACTATTTGGAGTATTTGGGAGCAATTTCGGAATGAAAAATCAAAAGAATAATAGTCAAGCGCATTTTTTCTTTGACGATTATTATGCTGTCGTTGATCTGTACGGCTTCTGCGCATTTACAAAGCCAAACACCATATATAGACAATGTTTACGACCGTGTAGTTAGCGAAAGCATTGGCTGGATCGTAAATGAATCAAAGCATATGAACGGAACTTCGACAGAATATTCAGTATTGATAGTGCCGGATAGATTCGTTACTTTATTTGCAGCGGGCGCAAGTTTGTGGACTACTCCGTTCTCAATTACAGAATCTAACGATAGTGATAATCATCTGTTTATGTCTCCCGGCGAAGATGACGAATATGACGTTTTGGCATCATTTTGTAATGGTGTTGTAAGCGAAACGCATCTGAATAAATGGTCGATCTGGATAAATCAAAATAATGTTAATGCTATAAATGATAGTCAGTGGACAGCTGTGCTTGCTCATGAGCTTGGCCATGTGTGGGGGCTAAACGATCTGTATCATTCCTACAATGCCAATAAAATTATGTACTATGCAGGGAACGTTACCACGGCAACAGCTCCAACATACGAAGACAGAGCGGGGGCTATGGTAATTACCGGACATCATACGACGCACCGATGGACCAAAACCGCAGCACATCACTATTGTACAATATGTGTCGGCATAGGATCCCACACTCCTGCAAGAGGATGTGAATATACAAGCAATGGTGTGTCTACACACACGGGATATTGTTCAGTATGTGATTATACGTTTACCGAAACACACAACGCATACTACAGTCAGACCTTAGGTAAATGCACTGCCTGCGGTTACACGGGTTCGATAGTCATGAGCATAGGCGAAGAAACAGAATAAATAATCCAATATATAGAGAGACCGGCGCGCGATAGGGGCTTTGTGCGCTTTATTGATTTCTAACAAACTTAATTTTATTGGAGAAATATATGAGAAAAATATTTGCGATCATACTCGCGGTGCTGATGCTCTTGCCCTGCCTTGCCGCGTGCGCGGAGGATGGCGGTGCAGATGCCGCAGAAACTGAAGGAAGCACGGAAACATCCGGTTCCGATAAGATCGACGTAACCGATGGGGACATAGTGCTGCCGCCGGTGAGAGAGTCGAAGAATCAGGCACATGCATCGTTTATTTTAGGCACGCTTGAAGAAATCGAAGAAAAAGCTGTTGCGATCGCCAGACTGAAGATCAAAAATTGGCTTGGCGAGTCGATCCCAAACAAAAGAACCTACTTCGAAGCAGAGGTGATAGAGGTATACAAGGGAGAGCTTCCCGAAAGCATAATCCTTACGCAAGGCGGCACCTCTGAGGAAACTATTGCAGGTTTTTCGCTTTTCACGTACGGCAAGGAAATGATACTTTACTTATACAAACGCGATCCCGAGGATTGTCGGTATGAGGACGTATCCCTGAACGTGAGCGAATCGGAATGGGATACCGACAACATATACGCTATGTGCTCAATACTGTATACCATGAACGTAGCTACGCTCGAAAACAAAAACGAATACGTTATTCCTACGATCTCCTCTGCTTATACAATAAACGAATCCTTTGTGAAAAACATGGCAAATCACGGATCAGGTGCCGAATCCGGGATAACGGCCGAAGCTGCATTGGCAGCTTCGGTATTGATGAAAATCGATCCGTATGAGAATCCGGGCAAATCGCCTAAATGTGTATATAAACTAAAGGATTTTGTTGAGTATTTGAAGAGGAATCAAGAATGAAAAAATATAACTATATTTAAAGCTGTTGATATTTGTAGTCGTTCTTGTTTTGCTTGCAAACTGTGTAACCGTTTTCGCGCATTCCGCTTCCCTTAGAGGTTATTTTGATGGTCAACTCAGAATCTCCGGTGCCTATTTTGTTGGAAGCGAAGAAATAGGTTGGATCGTTGATGATACAGAACACACTAACGGTACATCAACTGATTACAAGTTTTCTGCTTCTATGTCAAACAGGTTCAAAGCACTTTTCGCCGAAGCTGCAAACCTTTGGAATTTTACTCCGTTCACAATTAGAGAATCATCAAGCAGCAGTAATATCATTTATATAAAGTCTGATAGCGACTTTCCCGACGAAGGCATTTCCGCGATGCTTACCAATAGAGTAAAAGGGACCGGTACAAATAGTTCTCATTTAACCTCGTGGGAAATATGGATTAACAATGCTTACTGGGATTATTTTGACGACGATAGCAAATGGGTAACGATATTAGCCCATGAACTCGGTCATGTATGGGGATTGACCGACTTGTATGAAAATTATAATACAAGTAAACTTATGTATTATGCCGGTGATTTAACTACATCAACAGGGCCAACGCTATCCGATAAATGGGGAGCTCGAGTGATAACGGGACACCATACAAATCATACTTTTAATAAAACCCTAGGAAATCATACCTGCACAAGATGCGGTGGCGTCGGAACGCATAGCACCAGCAATTATACGTATTCCCCCACCAATGCATCGGTCCACACCATAAACGTATGCAGCGTGTGCAACTATTCCTACACAGAATCACACGTTGCTTATTATAATCAGCTTTTGGGCAGATGCTCAAAGTGCGGTTACACGGGTTTAATAGTCTTAGGCTTAGGCAACGAGATCGAATAAAGAATCAAATACATAAAGGAAACCACCGCCATCGGGCGGTGGTTTCCTTTTTATATCGTTTCTAAAAACTCGTAAAGCTTTTCGGCGATGACGGCGTGGCCTGCGTCGTTGGGGTGGAGTCCGTCGGGCACGTACTTCGCCTTCACGTCGGGGTCGTTGGGGTTTATGCCAAGCTCACGGTAAAGGTCGAGAACGTGGATGCCGTGGCGCCCGCCTGCCTCGATGATGGCGTCAACGTACTCGATGAGACTGCATCCGGTGAGGTGAGACTTGTTCTCGTCCCACTCGCGGCGCATGGGCGTCATAAACACTATCTTCGCTGTCGGGTATGCCAGCTTCAAAAAAGTCATAAGCCAGTTCACGGCGCCGCAGAAGGTGTCGGGTGTCTCGTCCTTATTCGTTCCCATGGGGGCTTTGCCGTGGCCGTAGTCATTTGTGCCGCCGAAAACGACAACAAGATCGGCGCCCTCCTCCATTCTCGTGGCGCGAGCGCAGAAGTAGAGGTCCCACACGGGCCAGGCACTTGCCGTCGGATTATGGGCAATTCGCGTGCCGCCGAGGCCGTAGTTCAGAAGCTTGCCGAAGCCTGCGCGGCTTGCAAGCACACTGTCGTATCTATACTCGGCACCGCTGGTGCCGCAGCCTTCCGTGATGCTGTCGCCAAGGAATATGGCCTTTTTCACTGTGTTAACGTTCATCGTCGTATTCCTTTCAGTTTTCGTTGGCGCAGAAGCGCTCAAAATTCGGAGTGTTCATGATATACCTGAGGAGATTTTCGGCACATCTGCAAAGCTCGCCTCTTGTGATGATATCTTCGTCGAGAGCCGAGAGGACGTTGTCCTTGCCGTTTTCCTCCTTCGTGTCGCCAACGATCATATAGATATCGTTCTGCGCTCTCACCATACGTGCGCGGTCCTTGGGGTTACCTCGGCCGCCCACCTCGTTCAGGTGAGCGCCCCAGTCTGTCATAACGAAGCCGTCGTAGCCTCACTCGCCGCGGAGGATAGTGGTGGTCAGATCGTAGTTGGACGCGCTCTGAATGCCGTTGATGGGGTTATAGGACGTCATTATAGCCTTGGCTCCGCCCTCGGTAACGGCGATCTCAAAGCCGCGGAGATATATCTCTCTTGCAGCGCGCTCGCTCATCACCGCATCGCATCCGAAGCGGTTCGCTTCCTGGCTGTTTGCGGCAAAATGCTTCAGCGTGCCGTAGGTGCCCGATGCGGAAAATCCTCTCGATTCCGCTGCCGCTATTTTACCTGTGAGAAGGGGATCCTCGGAGAAATATTCGAAGTTTCTGCCGTTGCAGGGGTGGCGGTGCAGGTTCATTCCCGGCCCGAGAAGCGCATCAAGCTCGTGGGTGTAAAGCTCAACGCCCTCGTAAACGAAGAGATCCTCCACTGCCTCGTCGTCGAAGGTGGATGCAAGGAGCGTGCCGTTGGGCATCAGCGTCATCTTTTCCTCCCAGTCGGAGCGGATGCCGGAGGGGCCGTCGGAATTGGTGGTGATGGAGATACCGAAATGCTTCAGCTCATCGGTGACGCCGCCGAAAATAGCAGTGGTGTACACCTGCACCTTGCGGCTTCCCATCCCCTCGCCGCGCACCATTGTGGCAAGGTCCGCATCCGTCAGCTGAGCCAGGAAATCTGCCATTTCGCATTCACCGCTCTTCACGTGGCGGAGCTTCAGTCCCACGTCGCCCGTATAAGGCTTGCAGCCGGGGCGGTTTTCAACGATCCTCTGAACGGGGTCGTAGGTACGCATGGGCACGCGCTCATATGTGAGGCTGCCGTCTGCCGCCGGCTTCATACGCATAAACTCGCGGACGGGAGAAAGGGCCTCCGTGCATTTTTTGATAACGACCGTCTTTTTCTGCTCATAGGTGAACACGGGCGCGGCGCTTCTCACGTCGGTGCCGCAATAGATGACGTAATCGCCTGCCTCCATAACATAGGAGGACTTATGTCCCGTGGCGCCGCCGTCGTCGTAGGACGCCATAGCCTTGATGGGATAGGATATCTTCAAGGTCTCGCTCTTGCCGGGGGCAAGGGTGCGGGTCTTTTTATATGCCGCAAGCTGACGTGCGGGCTGACCGAGCTTGCCCTGAGGCGCGGAATAGTACACCTCAACCACCTCTCTGCCGCTGTACGCGCCGGTGTTTTTCACCTTCACGGCGAGACACACGCGTCCGTTTGCCACGTGAGCATCGGTCACGTTAACGTCAAATGTGGTATAGGAAAGACCGAAGCCGAAGGGATAAAGAACTCTGTCCTTGGCGAAGGTCTCAAAGTATCTGTAGCCAACGTAAATATCCTCGGCGTAAACGTTTCCGTTTCTGTTGCCGAAATTCTTGTCGGAGGGGTAGTCGGCCAGGGTCTTTGCCACCGTGTCGGGAAGCTTACCCGCAGGAGACACCTTTCCCGTCAGCACGTCTGCGGCAGCGTATCCGCCCTCCTGACCGCCCTGCCAGAGATAGAGCACGGCGCCGACTCCGTATTCCTCAACGAAGCTCATATCGATGATATTGCCCACGTTAAGCAAAACGGCAACTCTCTTGAAGCTCTTCGTCACGCGGGAGATAAGCTCCTTCTCGTCGGCGGTGAGCTGATAGCTGCCCTCATCGCCGCTGTTGTCCTTATCCTCGCCTGCAAGTCTGCCAAGAACGATAACAGCGCCGTCGGAGGAGGCGGCCGCCTCGGAAATGATCTTTTCATCGGGCACGAATTCCTTCTGGAACCAGGGCTCGGTAGCCCAGCCGTGACCCTTATCGAAGGGGTTGTCGCGGAGCCACTTTTCATAGGCACGAAGGAGCTTGCCGTTCAGCTTCACCCGGCGCTGTGCCTTAAAGCCGTCGATGATATTTGATCTGTATTCCGTTCTTACGAGACCGCCGGAGCCGGTGCCGCTGCCGAGATAGTCGAAGGCGGTGCGTCCGAAAACGGCCACCGTCTCGCCCTTGTTAAAGGGGAGCACACCTTCGTTTTTCAGCATAACAATGCCGTCTGCCGCGATCCTGCGGCATCTTTCGCGAAGCTCCGGTACGGGCTCGCGCTTTCTTTCGTCAAGCTTAAGATCGTATTTTTTCATTTGTTTGCCTCCCTTTCTTATATCACGTTCAGCGCATAGCGAACGTTTTCGTCACTTGCCGTCACCGTCACGGTGCCGCAGCGGTTCTCCGCGGTGAAGGTCACCTCTCTGCCGTCAAGTCCGCGGACGGATGCGGAGGCTTTCTCGCCCTCGCCAAGCCCGTATACATTAACGGTGACGGAATCGAGGTAATCGTATTCGAAATCTTTCCTGAAATTGCCCGTCACAAGCACCGTTTTGCCGCGCACGAGTGCAGGTATCTCAGTATAGGAGCAGGTCTTTCTGTGCCAGCTGCCTGCGCGGTATCGCTCGCCGGTGATAATATCGTACCACCACTCGCCGCCGTATACGGGAGCGTAGAATTCGCCCTCGCTTTCGGGATTCATAACAGGCGCCACAAGCAGCTCGTCGCCGAGCATATACTGTCTGTCAAGAGAGAGGCAGTTTTTGTCCTCGGGGAAGGAAAGCGCCATCTGGCGCATCACGGGGATACCCTCCTCGTGAGCCTTATAGGACATGGTCCAAATGTAGGGCATCAGCCGCCCCTTCAGATTTACGAAGAAGCGGGCAACGTCGCAGGATTCCTCACCGAAATTCCAGGGGACCCGATAGGAGGAATTGCCGTGCAGACGGCTGTGGGTGGAGAGCATACCGAAGGCAAGCCAGCGCTTGTATATATCGGGGGGCGCCGTATCCTCGAATCCGCTTATATCGTGGGAAACGAAGCCGAAGCCCGAAGCGGAAAGAGAAAGGCATCCGCGGAGCACCTCCGCCATGGAATCGTAGTTTGCGCTGCAGTCGCCGCCCCAATGAAGGGGGAAAGCCTGAGAGCCTGCCGTTCCCGAGCGGGCGAAAAGGCACGCCTCGCCCTCTCCGCGCACGCTACGGAGCACCTCAAACACGGCTTTGTTATATAAATACGAATAATAGTTGTGCATCGTTATTCCGTCGGTGGCGCTGAAGTAAACGGCATCGTCGGGAATTCGCTCGCCGAAGTCGGTCTTAAATGCGTCCACGCCCATACGGCAAAGCTTATAAAGGTATGATTTATACCACTCTACGGCGTCGGGATTTGTAAAGTCCACCATTGCCATGCCGGGCTGCCACATATCGACCTGATATACACCGCCGTCGCGCCGCTTCAAAAAATAGCCCTTGTCTCTGCCCTCGGGATACAGCTCCGAAAGAGCGGAAATATAGGGATTTATCCACACGCAGATGTGAAGTCCCTTTTCCTTTAGTCTATTCAGCATCCCTTCGGGGTCGGGGAACATTTCCTTATCCCAGCTGAAATTGCACCATTTCATCGCCTCCATCCAGAAGCAGTCGAAATGGAACACCTGAAGGGGAATATCCCTTGCTTCCATGCCGTCAACAAAGGTGTTCACCGTTTCCTCGTCATACTGAGTCGTAAAGGAGGTGGTGAGCCAAAGGCCGAAGCTCCACGGGGGCGGCATGGCGGGAAGACCTGTCAGCTTAACGTAGCTTCCGATGGCTTCCAGGGGACTCTCGCCGCCGGTGATGAAATAATCCAGATATTCACCGGGCACGGAAAATGCGCTCTTCGACACCACCTCGGAGCCTATCTCATAGCCGACAGGGTCGGGGGTGTTTACAAAAACTCCGTAGCCGCGGGAGGAAACGTAAAAGGGCACGTTTTTGTACGCCTGCTCGGAGCAGGTGCCGCCGTCTGCATTCCACATGGTGAAGCTCTGACCGTTTTTAACAAGCGGAGTGAATCTTTCGCCTAGGCCGTACACGTATTCACCCACGGAAAGGGTGAGCATTTCGCGGAAGTATGAGGTCCTTTCGTCGAAATGGAGGGAGAAAAACTCCGAATCCGCCGAAGCGCGCCTTTCCGCCGTGCGGCGGCTGTCCTCAGTGATATATGAAAGCGCTTTGCCGCGGCTTGAGGTGAGGAATCTTTCGCCATAGTAAAAATCTATTCCGTAGCCGTTTTTATCGATAACGGCTCTCGTTTTGCCGGAGGTGAAAATGATCTCTCCCTCGGTCTCCGTGATTTCGGGAGCGAAGCCCTCCTCGCCGATGATGGGAAAAGACACTTTCTCCTTCCCGTCGTCGTAGTGTGAGGCGGTAATGCGGATAACGTCACGTCTCGGCGAAGAAACGGTAACGTTTATTACAGGTCCGCCCAGGGTCTGACCGCGGTGATATATCTTCCCGCTTGTGTACACAATGGAAACCTCACCGTCTCCTACGTTTATCTTGTATGGATATCCCGCATAAGTGATGTGATATCCCTCGCGTGTGAGCCAATAGCCGTTATTGAATTTCATAATACCCCCAAAAACCGAGAGATCTTTGATTATATTTTCACACAAAACTTATGAAAGTGCAAGATAATCGGAAAATTTCGCTTGATTATTTCAAAAAAACATGTATAATAATATTAGGATTTATTCTTATTCTTAAAAAGGGGCAACTATGACGCGGCAACGACAGCTTATTTACGATATCATACAGCACTCCGACCGGCACATGTCTGCGGAAGAGATCTTCCAGAACGCAAAAGCGCAGTTACCGTCCATCGCATACGGCACCGTATACCGCAACCTTTCCCTTATGCTTGAGGCAGGAGAGATACGGCTCGTGGAGGTGGTTGGAAGCTCAAACAGATACGACAAAAACGTGGCGCCCCACGATCACATCATCTGCCCCGTTTGTGGCGCAGTGAAGGACGTTTTCTGGGGAGACCTGACACCGTGGTTTTCAAAAAATTCGGGAGAAGAGATCATTTCGTACGACCTGCACCTTCGTGCTCTCTGCGACGACTGCAAAAAATGAAAATAAAAAAACACACTCTTGCGAGTGTGTTTTTTTCGGTTTTATTGAAATTACTTGATTTCAACTTCTGCGCCTGCTTCGGTGAGCTTAGCCTTGTAGCCTTCAGCGTCTTCCTTGGAGATGCCTTCCTTAAGCTTAGCGGGAACGCCTTCAACCATTTCCTTAGCTTCCTTGAGGCCGAGGCCGGTGAGTTCGCGAACAACCTTGATAACGTTGAGCTTGGAAGAGCCAAAGCTCTTGAGGATAACGTCAAACTCGGTCTTTTCTTCTTCAACGGGAGCAGCTGCGCCAACAACGCCTGCTACTGCAACGGGAGCTGCGGATACACCAAACTCCTCTTCAACTGCCTTTACGAGCTCATTAAGCTCGAGAAGGG
>JAZMZX010000112.1:0-8552 GCA_045586225.1 Eubacteriales bacterium | reverse complement strand
ATTACTAAGTTGTCTTCCTAAGACCGCTTGGCCTCCGACTTTCACCTCCTTCCGCATAGGAGGTCCCGTTGCCGTCACCGTCTATCCGAAGACCGAAGGGGCGCTCTGCGCCCTTTTGCGGCGTTTAAGGGAGTCCGATACCCGCTTTTACGTGATCGGAAACGGCTCCAATCTTCTCGTTGACGACGGCGGATACGACGGCGTTTTCGTTGTAACGACGAAGCTGGATTTTCTGGCGGTGGAAAACGGAATTATGACCGTGGGCGCCGGAAAAAGCATCACGGCGGCAGCCGCGGCAGCGCAGAGAGAGTCTCTTTCAGGCCTCGAATTTGCATACGGCATTCCCGGCACCGTTGGCGGCGCCGTTGCAATGAATGCGGGCGCATATGGCGGTGAGGTGAAGGACGTTATCGTTTCTGCCACCTGCTACGACCACGAAAGCGATACCGTTGTCACCGTCGGCAAGGATCAGCTTGAGCTTGGCTACAGAGAGAGCATCATCCGCCATAAGGAATTGACTGTCATTTCCGCGCGCTTTGCTCTTTCCGCGGACAACGGAGAAGCAATACTTGCCCGAATGACAGACTATATGGGCAGACGCCGCTCAAAGCAGCCTCTGGAGTATCCCAGCGCGGGAAGCGTTTTCAAGCGCTACCCCGGATATTTCACGGCTCAGCTTATAGATGAAGCGGGGCTGAAGGGCTTCCGCATCGGCGGCGCCGAGGTTTCGGAAAAGCACGCAGGCTTCATCGTGAACCGCGGAGGTGCCACCGCCGCAGACGTTAAAGCGCTGGTGTCCGAGATCTGTGCAAAGATAAAAGAGAAAAATGGCATCGACATCGAGCGCGAGGTCATTTATTTATAAGATCATGTCATATTCATCCGAGATCAAAGAAGAATTGATATCGGCAAAGGTCAAAAACGGCTGTTGCCGAAGAAATATTTACCTTGCAATGACGCTTTCTCTGCCGCCCGTTCCCGATTTCAGAAACGGAGGCGTCAGGGAATATTACGGCGCTCTCAAAAGCGAGCTTTATCCCGACGGTGCACCCTCGCGTGAAAGCCTCGGCGATATGAGCTCCTCCTCGCACCTGCACTGTGCCGCCTGTAAGGGCGCGCTTCTCAGAGGTCTTTTTCTGGCTGTGGGAAGCGTCAATCCCCCTGAAAAGCACGAATATAACCTTGATTTCACCTTCCGCGAGGAAGCATCGATGGAAAACGCCGCACGTCTTCTCGAATCCTCCGGATTTGAGCCCAGGCGCAGGCTCCGCCGCGGTGCTCACGTGCTTTATTTCAAATCGAGCGACACCATCGGCGCATTCTTTGCTGCCGCAGGAAGCAACCGCGTTATGTTTGACATAATAAACGCACATATGGAGGCAGACATAACAGGCGCTCTTAACCGGGCAAACAACACCGATATTTCAAATATAACAAAGTCCACCGCCGCATCCGAGCGCGCCTGCGAGGCCATAAGATTTCTCATTGCCTCAGAGCGCATCAATATGCTTGACGATACACTTTACAAAACGGCGATGCTGAGGGTCGAAAACCCTGAGCTTTCGCTTTTTCAGCTTGCAGCCGCGTCTCCCGAGGGCGTTTCGAAATCCACCCTCAACGCAAGGCTGCGCCGCATTATAGAATTTGCGGACAAATACAGAAAATGATCAAAACCTGAAGGGAGGGCTGTCCTGTGGCAGAATTCTGTCATCTGCATCTGCATTCCGAATACAGTCTTTTGGACGGCGCCTGCCGCGTCAGGGATATCCCGCGCCTTGCAAAGGAAATGGGCAACCGCGCCGTTGCAATCACGGACCACGGCGCTATGTACGGTGTTATTGAGTTTTATAACGCCTGCATTGCCGAGGGCGTGAAGCCCATTATCGGCTGCGAGGTGTACGTTTCACCGAGATCCCGCTTCGATAAGCAGGAGGGCAGGGGCGTGTCACCAAACCATTTGGTGCTCCTTGCCAAGAATAACGAGGGATATAAGAATCTCATGCGCCTTGTTTCCCGGGGCTGGACCGAGGGATTTTACGGAAAGCCCAGAGTGGATATGGAGCTTCTCCGCACGTATAGCGACGGGCTCATAGCACTCTCCGCCTGCCTTGCGGGGTATATTCCCAGAGCTATCGTTGCCGGCAACTACGCAGGCGCAAAGGAATATGCAAGAACGCTCCGCGACATCTTCGGCAAGGATAATTTTTATCTTGAGCTTCAGGACCACGGAATAGACGAGCAGAAGTCTGTTAACGAGTCTCTCATCCGCATTGCGGGAGAGTGCGATATCGGTCTCGTTGCCACAAACGACGTGCACTACCTCTACCGCGCCGATGCGGATACTCAGGCCATCCTCATGTGCATACAGACCAATAACGTTATCACCGACGGCAGGCCCATCGGCTTTGAAACGGACGAATTCTATTTCAAGTCTCCTGCCGAAATGGAGCGCCTTTTCGGCGCTGTCAACGGCGGGGAAGCAATAAATAACACGGTCAGGATCGCGGACATGTGCAACGTGACCCTTGACTTTGATAAGACGTATATGCCCAAATACCCGTTTACGAACGGCGTGGACCCTGCGGTGTGGCTGAAAAACGAAACCGAGCGCGGTCTTGCCGACAGGTTATCGCGTGGGCATATCGTTTATGGCGGCCGCTTTGATGAAAGCGACTACCGAAGCCGCATCGAATACGAGCTTTCCGTTATCACGGGAATGGGCTTTGCCGAATATTATCTTGTGGTGGCGGATTTCATATCCTATGCAAAGAAAAACGGCATACCTGTCGGTCCGGGGCGCGGCTCCGGCGCAGGCAGCCTCGTTGCCTATCTTCTGGGCATCACCGATATCGACCCGTTGCCCTACGACCTGCTTTTCGAGCGGTTTCTTAATCCCGAAAGAGTGAGTCTGCCCGACTTCGACGTTGACTTCTGCTACGACAGACGCGACGAGGTCATCGAGTATGTTGCAGACAAATACGGACGCGACCACGTATCACAGATAATCACCTTCGGTACCATGGCGGCACGCGCCGCCGTCAGAGACGTGGGACGGGCTCTCGGAATGTCCTATGCGGACACGGATAAAATAGCGAAGCTCATACCGCAGACCATTGGCGCCACACTTGCCGATGCAATGAAGCAGAAGGAGCTTTCCGAGCTTTACGGCTCCTCACGTGAGGTTGCCCGTCTTATAGACACGGCAAAGGCCCTTGAAGGAATGCCGAGGCACGCCTCCACCCATGCGGCAGGCGTCGTTATCACAAGCGAGCCTTTGGCCGATATCGTGCCCCTTGCCGTAAACGGCGGCACCGTCGTCACCCAGTTTGATATGGATACGGTGGCAAAGGTGGGGCTTGTGAAGTTCGACTTTCTTGCCCTGCGCTATATAACCATTGTTTCAAATACCGAAAAGCGCATCCGGGAAAGAAAGCCCGATTTCGACCTTGCGCTCATCCCCTCGGACGATAAGGAAACCTACGATATGATAAGCAGAGGCGCCACAAACGGCGTTTTCCAGCTTGAATCGGCGGGAATGAGGCGAATGCTCACACAGCTTTGCCCCGGCTGCTTTGCAGATATTATCGCCGCTATCGCCCTTTTCCGTCCGGGTCCCATGGATTCCATCCCCGCTTATATCGAACGCAAGCACGGCGGCGGTGAGATGAAGTATGATTTTCCTCCGCTTTTGCCGATACTTTCGGAAACCTACGGATGTATCGTTTATCAGGAGCAGGTAATGCAGATATTCCGCACAGTGGCAGGGTATTCCTTCGGCAGGGCAGACGTTGTGCGCCGTGCAATGGCTAAAAAGAAGGCGGACGTGCTTGAGGCCGAAAGAGGCGATTTCGTCAGCGGTGCCGTTCTTCGCGGAATGACAGCCGAGGGCGCAACGGAGCTTTTCGAGGATATGGCATCCTTTTCAAGCTATGCCTTCAATAAGAGCCACGCCGCCGCATACGCCGTTATTTCTTACCGCACGGCTTACCTGAAGCGTCACTATACCAAGGACTATATGGCGTCCCTTCTGGATTCCGTTTTGGGCTGGGAGGGGAAAACGGCAGAATACATCGCGGAGTGCGGAGACTACGGCATTAAGGTGCTGCCTCCCGATATAAACGAGAGCCGCGCCGACTACACCGTCAGCGACGACGGCATCAGATACGGTCTTGCCGCCCTGAAGGGGCTGGGCAGGCAGTTTATCGACCTTGTCACAAAGGAACGTGAGCGTCACGGCAGATTCAAGTCCTTTTACGATTTCACCGTACGTATGAACGAATACGACCTGAATAAAAGGCAGGTGGAATCCCTCATCAAAAGCGGTGCCTTCGACGGTCTCGGCACACGCCGAAGCCAGCTGATAGCCTCATTTGAGGAGATACTCGACGGGCTCCACGAAAAAAAGCGCAAGAGCGTTGCAGGTCAGCTGGATATGTTTGCCGCGGGCGATGGGGAAGAGGGCGAAAAAGCCCCCGGGTTCTCGTATCCCGATATACCCGAGTATTCACGTAAGCGCCTTCTGGAGCTTGAAAAGCAGGTTTCGGGAATGTATTTCTCGGGCCATATCCTCGACGACTACGAAAAGGAGCTTTCCCTTATCGCTCCCGCCCGTATTGCCGATATAAAGGCAAGCGCCGACGAGGGAGAGGGAAGCGACGAAGCCCGCCCTGCCTACAAGGACAAGGACCGAGTCACCCTTGCAGGCCTCGTAACGAGACGTACCGTAAAGGATACGAGGCGGGGCGATAAGATGATGTTTATCACCATTGAGGATAAAACCGGCGATATGGAGGCCGTTATATTCCCGAAGCAGCTGGAGCGTTTTTCCGAGCTCTTCAGAGGCGAGGACCCCATTATCGTGAAGGGCGAGCTTTCCGTGGAGGAGGAGCAGGCACCGAAGCTGCTTTGCAGCTTTGCCGCACACATAAAAGACGCGGCATCCCTTGCCGATAGCGGCAAAAAAGAAGACGTGGTGGCGAATGCCTCACCGTCTCTTTCCAAGATAAGCGAGAGCGCATCTTCGGTGAAATCACCGCCCTCAAGGCTCTATATCCGCGTCAGCGGTACCGATACGCCCGAATATAAGCGCGCCGCGGCGCTCATTGAGATATTTTCCGGCGGGCTTCCCGTTTTCGTTACAATGGAAGCACGGGTAAATATAACAGATTTGAAGCATGCGGCGCCGATCCGACGTCACAAAGGCTCATCAGCGAGCTTACCTCGCTTCTCGGCGGTGAAAACGTCGTTCTTAAGTGACGTCAGCTCGTGAAGGCCTCGATGTAGAGCCCCAGCACGGCGCTGTCGCACCTGATCCCCGGGCGAAGCTCGCGTGCCACCTCTTCCGGAAGGGTGAACACATATACGTCAAGGATGCGTAGGGGAATGTCCTCACCCGGGAGGAATATGCCCACACGGCCGTTATGTTCGCGCAGTACGTAGACTCTGTCATCCGGCTCCATGGCAGCCACCTCTGCCAGCGCCGCGTTTTTCGTCAGCCTCTCGACACCTTCGTCAGCGGGGCTGTAGCTGGCCTCGCTTTTGACGGCGAAAACGCTTTTTTCTGCGAATATCACAAATCCGAGGGAAAAGCTCACGGCAACAAGAGCCGCGGTCAGAAGTGCAAGTGCTGCAAACCGTAATCCGTTTTTCATAGACCGATCCTTAATTTTGAGTAATTTATTTCTGCTATACACAGTATTATCCGCATCCATTAATAAATTATTCAAATGTATGGGTTATAATATCACATATAAATAATCGAAAAGGAGGTATGGACGTGACTGAAAATAACAATAATGCTGAAAAAATGCCAATGTGGATAAAACGTCTCTTCTCATATCTCAAAGAAAAAAACAAAAGCATCCGCTGGGGGCACGAGCTTCTGACTGCGTTCAGTATCGCTATGAAGGTGTTTTACAAGGTCATTGCCTTCGTTCTCGATATCGTTATAACGGTGCTTCTCATTTGCGCCGTCACAGCCGTTATCGTTGTCACCGCCTTTGCCGTTTATATCAATAATAATATCGACCCCACCTTCGACGATAACCTTATCGTCACCTCCACCGATAAAACGTCGCAGCTTTATTATATGGACTACACCGACCGCACAAACCGTGTGGGCACGGCTGTTGCCATCGACGACCAGGTGCTTGTGGGCGAGGAATACAGTATCTGGGCAAACTATACAGATTTCCCGAAGGATCTTATCGACGCGTTTATTTCCATCGAGGATGAGCGCTTCTGGAGTCACACCGGCGTTGACTGGTACCGTACCATTGCCGCCGCGGCAAATCAGGTGCTCCACGTTACCGATACCTTCGGCGGATCCACCATAACACAGCAGCTCGTTAAAAATGCCACCAAGGACGACGACTTTACGATCCAGCGTAAGGTCCAGGAGGTCCTCCGCGCCATTAATCTCGAAAAGTCCTACAGTAAGGAAGAGATCATCACGATGTATCTGAACATCATCAGCTTCTCCCAGAACTGTACGGGCGTGCAGAGTGCGGCACACACCTATTTTGGCAAGGACGTCAGCGAGCTGACGCTGAACGAGTGCGCAGCCCTGGCTGCTATCCCCAAGTCGCCCTATAAGTACGACCCCAAGCGTAATCCCGATGAAAATACGGACAGACGCAGGATCGTTCTCACGGCGATGCTTAAGCAGGGAAGGATCACTCAGGAGGAGTTTGACGCCGCCTTCTACGAGGAGCTCAAGCTCAATAATAATTCCTCCACCGCGGCTATGGGCACCACGTCCTGGTATACCGACGCCGTTATAAACGATATCATCGAGGACTATTCCGAGCAGTACGGCGTTTCGACCACGGTTGCAGGGCTTCAGCTCTACACCGCAGGCTGGAACATCTACACCGTTATGGATCCTGAGATCCAGAATATCGTTGAATCCGTTTATCTCAACGATGAGTATTTCCCCGAAGGCGAAACGGGCATCCAGCCCGAGTCTGCGGCAGTTATCATCGACCCTGCAACGGGCGACCTGCTTGCTATCGTGGGCGGCAGAGGCGAAAAGACACAGAGCCGCTCCTTGAACCGTGCAACTCAGTCCACCCGTCCCTGCGGCTCCTCCATCAAGCCCCTTTCCGTTTATGCTCCCGCCATCGAGGAGGGCATCCTCACCTGGGGCTCCGTTCTTGACGACGTTCCCGTTACCTTCGGTACCTATGAAAACGTTGAGGACGCGGTGGCATGGCCCAGAAACTCCAATAATAAATACGCAGGTCTCACGACCGTGTATGAGGCGGTCCGTCAGTCACGAAACACCATTGCCGTCAGAGGACTGCAGATGGTGGGCATCGACAATTCCTTCGATTTTCTGAAGAATAAATGCCACATGGACAGCCTTATCGAGAACTATAAAAACGAAGCGGGTGTCGTTTTCTCCGATAAAGCGGCAGCACCTCTCGCTCTCGGTCAGCTCTCGTACGGCGTTACCGTCCGTGAGATCACGGCGGCATATCAGATCTTTGCAAACAGCGGCGAGTATAACTACACCCGCACCTATATCAGCGTGACCGATTCCGACGGAAACGTCATTCTTTCCACCGACAAGCCCTCTGAGCTTGTTATCACCGAGCAGACGGCGACCATCATGACAAAGCTTCTTGAGGCAGTCGTCGATTCCGGTACCGCAAGAAAGATCACACTTAAGGAAGAGATCGACATCGCAGGCAAGACCGGTACCACCAACGCGGACTACGACCGCTGGTTTATCGGCTATACGCCCTATTACCTTTGCGGTGTTTGGTTCGGCTACGACCTTAACCAGACCCTTTCCGGTTTCTCCGTGAACCCCGCAATGACGCTCTGGGATTCGGTTATGACCCTGGTCCACGATAAGATCATATCCGATGCAAAGGCAGGCAAGACAACGCTCCGCGAATTTGAGGATTCCTCCGGTATCATTGAATGCACCTACTGCAAGGACTCCGGCAAGCTCATGACGGAAGCCTGCGCTATGGACCCCCGCGGAAGCCGCGCCGAGGTCGGTTATTTCACAGTTGACACGGCACCCACCGAGTCCTGCGACACTCACGTTATAGTTAACTACGATAAAACCACCGGCGCCGTTGCAAGCCAGTATTGCCACGCCGAGGACATCATTCAGCATTCCCTTATCAAGGTAGAGTCCCGTAATTTCCCCATCGAGATCAAGGTCACCGACGCGCAGTACGTCTTCCGCGAATTGCCGAAGAACGTTGCTCCCGCAGGCTGGTGGGGCGTTGCGTTCTTTGCCAATATGCTTGGCGAGGATACCTTCTGCGGCACCTCCGAAAAGGAAAAGCCCTTCAACCGATTCTGCTACGAGCATTACGATTACGATAATGCAACGGGTCTCGACACCTCGCAGTTCGGTGTGAACGACACAACGGCACCGCCCGAAACGACGCTGCCGCCTCCCGAAGAAACAACGACGCTGCCTCCCGAGGAGACCACAACGGCACCTCCCGAGGAGACCACAACGGCGCCTCCCGAGGAGACCACAACGGCACCTCCCGAGGAGACCACAACGGCACCTCCCGAGGAGACCA
>JAZMZX010000111.1:0-26114 GCA_045586225.1 Eubacteriales bacterium | reverse complement strand
CTTTCCAGCTCAGCCATGAAGCCCATGGTGCCGATATTCACGCCCAGAATGGGCACATTGTGCCGGGTAGCGGCCTTTGCCATATGCAAAATCGTGCCGTCACCGCCAAAGCAGATGACGCAGTCGGCCCGGCTCAGCTCCCGATCCAGGCGGGAGAAGTGCAGATCGGCAGGAAGCTGATAGTCCCGGTCCACATCAAAGGGCAGGCACAGCTTCACATCCAAGCCGGCAGACTTCAGAATCTCCATAGCCTGCCGCACGGTGGCAAAATTTTTATCCCGGTAAGGGTTGGGGGTCAGGATCACATTTTTCATAACGGTCACACCTTCAAAGTTTCATGGGCCTGGGCTACGATGGCGGCAGTATCGGGCGTGATACCCTCAGCATCGGCCAGGGTCAGATGGGCCAAAAATTCAATATTGCCCTCAGGGCCCTTCACGGGGGAAAAGGTCAGGCCCAGGATGGTAAAGCCCAAATGATGCGCCAGGGTCACAAAGTTATCCAGTACCATCTTGTGGATGGCCGGATCCCGGACAACGCCCTTCTTACCCACATTCTCCTTGCCCGCTTCAAACTGGGGCTTAATGAGGCTCAGCACCTGGCCAGCGCCGGGCTTTAAGAGGGTCTTGATGGTGGGAAGCACGATTTCAAGACCAATGAAGCTCACATCGATGACGGAAAGATCCAGTTGCTCGCCCAGGTCTTCCGGGGTCACATAGCGGATATTGGTGCGCTCCATCACCACCACACGGGGGTCAGAGCGGATCTTCCAGTCCAGCTGGCCGTAGCCCACATCGATGGCAAAAACCTTGGCGGCACCCTGCTGTAAAAGGCAATCCGTAAAGCCGCCGGTGGAGGCTCCGATATCGGCACATACAGCCCCATCGGGCGAGATGTCGAATCTGTCCAGCGCCGCCTTCAGCTTCATTCCGCCAACGCTGACGAAGGGACAGGTATCGTCCTTCACGGTGATCTCGTGATCGATAGCTTCATCTATGTCAAAGGAGGGCTTCAGCCCTTCCTTGCCGTCCACAACGACGGCATTTTCCATGAGCAGAAACTTCGCACGGGCACGGCTCTCCGTGTAACCGTATTCGTATAAATATACATCTAATCTCATATGGATTATACCATTTCGTATCAGCAAAATCAACCGAATATATTCATCATATATTCATTTTTGCGTCAAACTTTTCTCTTAATAAGCGCTGCCGCAAGCTCGGTGAGGGTTTCGGAGCCGGGATAATTGCGGATAGCCTCGATTGCATTGCCCGTCAGGGTGATGGCGAGAGCCTTTGCCTCCTCTGCGCTCATAAACGAAAGCACAGTGGTCTTTCCGTCGTCCGAGCCGCCGTCCTCCATGCTGTCGAGGATATCGTCGATTATCTGGAAGGAAAGGCCGATATTATAAGCATATCTGCGTGTGTCGGCATACACGGAATCGGGAAGCTTGCCCTCGGGGTCTGCCGCGATAACGCCGAGAAGCGCCGCCGCAGCGATAAGATCACCTGTTTTCTTGCGGTGCATTTCCGCAAGCTCGTCGAATCCCACGTCACGTGTTTCATAGAGCATATCGCAGATCTGACCGCCGATCATTCCGTCGTGTCCCGCAGACGATGCAAGTGTGGAAACGGCGCGGCAATTGCGTCCCGCATCGGCGAAGGGATTTTCCGCGATGAGAGAGAAAGCATACGTGAGCAGCGCGTCGCCTGCCAGAAGCGCGTTTGCTTCGCCGTATACGCGATGGGAGGTGGGCTTGCCTCTGCGCATGTCGTCGTTATCCATACAGGGCAGGTCGTCGTGTATCAGCGAATACGTGTGGATGCACTCGACAGCCGCGGCGTAAGGAAGAGCCGCCATAACGTCGCCGCCGAAAAGACGGCAAAATTCAAGTGTGAGGCAGGGGCGCACGCGCTTGCCGCCTGTCATTGCGGAATAGCGCATCGCCTCATAAATGATAGAATGTGCCGATTCTCCCTGAGGGAGCAGGCTGTCAAGCGCCTGATCGATAAGGGCGGCGTTATCCTTGATGATCTCGTCTATAGTTTTCATATCTTCGTTCCTGTTTTAAGCTTTTGCCGCAAAATCGTTGAGTGCTGCCTCTCCGTCGGGGCTGACGGTGAGCATCTTCACCTTCTGCTCTGCTCCGTCAAGCTTTTCGTTGCAGAATTTCACAAGGCTCACGCCCTCCTCGAAAAGAGCGAGGGATTCGTCGAGAGGTGCGCTTCCGCTTTCAAGCGCACGGACTATGACCTCAAGACGAGCTATTGCTGATTCAAAGGTTTTCTTTTCTTCGGACATATTTATTTTCCTCCGTTTAAGGGGTGCTTATCGTTTTTCGTTGATCTTTTCGACTCTTGCAAGTATCTCACCGTCGGACGCGCGCATGGAAACCACGTCTCCGACCCTGGTGTCGCTGACACTCTTTACGACCCTTCCCTCTCCGTCGAACATTGCGAAGTATCCGCGGGAAAGAATGGCCAGAGGATTAAGCGCATCAAGCTTTGCGGCCTCCTTCAGGAATCTCATTCTCGAAGAGTCCACAAGCGCGCGGGTGGCGGAATAGAGTTTATCCGTCAGCATAACGGTGGCCATGCGCTTTTCGTCTGTGATCATGCGGGGGTCGCGGAGCGCTCTGCGCCCCGACAGATTCTCAAGGGCGCGCCTTGATGCCTCAAACCTTCTTTGCAGAAGGAGAAGATTGTGGGTCGTTATATTATTCAGCTTACGGCGAAGCTCCGTTGCCTCGGGAAGCGCTATTTCTGCCGCCGCTGAGGGGGTGGGTGCACGCTTATCCGCAACGAAATCGCAGATGGTGAAGTCCGTTTCGTGGCCTACGGCTGAGATAACGGGCACGGGGCAAGCCGCAACGGCTCTTGCAACACCCTCGTCGTTGAAGGCCCAAAGGTCCTCGATGGAGCCGCCGCCGCGGCCGATGATTATCACGTCCACAGAGCGGGTCCTGCCGAAATATTCAAGGCCTGCTATAAGCTGCGGAGGCGCGTCGGGTCCCTGCACGAGTGCGGGATAAAGGATCAGCTCCGCCATGGGGAATCGGCGGCCGGACACGTTTATCATGTCGCGGATAGCCGCGCCCGTGGGGGCTGTGATGATGCCGATACGCGAAGGTATCTTCGGCAGGGGGCGCTTCTTTTCGGTAGCAAAGAGACCCTCCGCCTCAAGCTTTGCCTTGAGCTGCTCGTATGCGATATAGAGGGCGCCGACGCCGTCAGGCTGCATTGAATCCGCATAAAGCTGATACTGTCCGTCCCGTACGAAGGCGGCAACTCTGCCGTGAACGATGACCTTCATTCCGTTTTCGGGGCGGAACTGAAGCTTCGACGCGGACGAGCGGAACATGACCGCCTTCAGATTCGACGTTTCATCCTTCACGGTGAAATAAAGGTGGCCTGTTTTATAGTGATTCGTAAAGTTTGATATTTCTCCCTTGATGAAGATATCGCCGAGGACGGGATTTGCTTCAAGGGACATTTTTATATATTCGTTAAGCTCCGTGACGGTCATCGTCATCGGTATCTTGGAAAAGTCGACCACTTGTGCCGTCACTCCTTCGCGTTAGTGTTTTGCTTCAGATAATCTTTCAGCTGGCAGGCGCGTTTTTTCTCTGCGAAATACGCCAGAAGCGCGGTGCCTGCGGCATTGTCTGCGGAAAACTCGGGGTCGGAAAAATATACGTCCCTCCGTCTGCCGAGCTTTGCTCTCATCCTGAGGCAGCTCATAACACCGCCTGCGTATATAACGGGGATATCCTTATATTCGCGGCGGAGATTATTTGTTAAGGTGTCTATAGTGTCGGCAACGAAATCGAGAGTAAATGCTGCCACCTTCGGTATGTCGCCGGTCTTTTCATAAAGCTGACGCGCTTTATTTTCAGCTCCCGAAAGATTACATGAAAGCCCCTTGACCGACACGTTCACGGGCACGGGCTCGCCCTCGTAAAGATTCGCCGCCTCCTCAAGCTCGCGGCCTGAGGGGAATCTCATTCCCATCATAACGCCCACACGGTCGATAAGCTGACCTGCGTTAAGGTCGCAGGTGCCGCCGATGCATTCGATTTTGGGTGCGATATCCGTGGGGATGGCACCGTCGGTGGTGATAAACTCTATCCCTGCCTTCCCCTTTGACGGTGTGACAAGGGTCACCTCTGTGGTGCCGCCGGAAACGTGGAATGCCGCAAAGGGCTCCTCACCGAAAAGAAGCTCCGTTTTTCCGGCGGAATAAAGAGCCGCCGCTATGTGACCTGCCTGATGTGAAAACTCATAAAGAGGCGAATTTGACGCGGCTGCAAATGCGTGCGCCGCAACCTCGCCCGCTAAAAAGCAAGGCATATACGAGCCTTCAACGTCACGCGGGGAGCGTGAAACACCAATGGCATCAGGGCTCTTTTCGTAATGCAGAAAAAGCTCGCCCAGCTTATCCATTATCCCGGGAAGCTGCTTCACGTGAGCGAAAACCGCGTCCGACTGACGAAGCCCCCGCTCGCCCTCCTTCACGGGAAGGAAAAAGCATCCGTTATAAACCACCTTGCCGTCGATGACGATGGCGGCGGAGGTTTTATAATTGCTTGTGTCTATACCGACAGAAAGGATATCGGTCATTTCTTGTTCTTTCTCGGGATAACGTCCTTCTCGATGGACGGGTCCTTACCGATCTTATTGAGGATACCGTTGATAAACGCGGGAGCGGAGGATGCATCGTATTTCTTTGCAAGCTCAAGCGCTTCGTTTATGGTGACGGAGGTGGGGATGGTGCGGTCGAAATAGAGCTCAAACACAGCCAGACGGAGAATGGACACAGTCACACGGGACATACGGTCAACAGACCAGTCGTGTGCCACCTCCTTGATCTTTTCATCAATAAACTCGCGGTGCTCTATCACGCCGAAATAAACTCTCTTTATGTATTCGTTATCCTTTGTCTCTCTGATATCGAGGGAGCTTTCATACACAGCTGCCGCATCGTCATCGGGACGGGAATTCTTTTCGTATATAAGCTCGATGGCTTTTTCTCTTGCTTCGCGTCTTGTCATATTCTGACCTCTGTAATCTATCTTTTTTGTCGGTCCCGCTTTTCCGAAACCGCATAATAATACAATTTATATTATATACCCATATACGCATAAAAGTCAACGAAAACACATCAACTTGATATGCACATGAATAGAATTTTGCCCTCACGCCGCGCTTTTCCCGTGTCGCTCCTCCCTTTTACCGTTACTAATACTGCCACGGACGGAGGGAGTCGGATAACCGTCCGTTTTCCGAGCCCGGAATTGCGATAAATTTTGACTTTTTGGTTTTTTGTTATTGAAGGAAGAACGCCGATATGGTATATTATTTATAATTAATCATTTCGCGGCGGACCTTGCCGCCGATAAAGGAAAGCTCACAAATATGAAAAAAACCGAAATCAAGACTCCCGCTCCTGCCAAGCCCTCCTTTGGCAAGCAGCTTCTTCTTAAAATAGTTTATCCCGCATCCGCTCTTTACACCGCTCTCACCATGATCTTTTATATCTGCGGACCTCTCTTCGACCTTGCCGACAGACACATGGTGCTGACGCGCACCTCCGGATTTTTGCTCTTTGCATTCTCCTTCATTTTCACGGCGGCCAACCTCATTCTCACGATGAAAAAGCCAAGCCTTCACATTTCCCTGCGCATTTTCCTGCACTATGCCATATGCCTCATCTCCTTCTACGTGCTCTTCATCGACCTGACAGACTATGATGCGGGCAGAAGCTCCACCATCATCCTCTTGGTTGCGTTCTCGGTTGTGTATTTCGCGATCTGCGGTGCCATTCTCGGAATTCGCGGAGCCAAGAAAAAATCCGCCATCGACGCATCCGACTACAGATCCATTTATAACTGATGCCTGTTAATCCTAAGCAAACACCGATAATTCACTATAAGACTCTCGTCAACACCGTGATCTTCGCCTGCGTGCTGATACTCGTCATCTTTCTTTTCTCGAAGGCCTGCGCTGCTATCAGAAACAGAAACGACGGCGAAACGGACGCATCCTCCGGCGACAGCACCGACGGCGGCAGCGACAGCGGCGAAAACGGCCTGAATGATAGTGAAAGCAGGGACAGTGATACCGACGACGGCTTCATTTTTATCCCCATAACTCCCGAAACGGAAAGCTCTCCCGATGAGGAGGGCTCCCCCTCACTCACCTTAACGGAGGAGGAGCTGAACGCGGCGCTTATGACTGTCACCCGCGATCAGGGAGCCGATTATCTCAACAAATTCTATTTTCTCACCGATTCATCCCTTTACGGGCTGAAATCCCACGCAATGCTCAGCGACGGCCGTGAAACGGACCGTGTCATCTCCGGAATATCCTCTTCGTTCTCGATCCTTTTCCGAAAGGATGCCCTTATATACGTTCCGGATTCAGACAAAACGCTGACAGTAACGGATGCTGTGGCGGAATTGTGCCCCGAGTATCTTCTCATTTCCGTGGGAGCCGACGATCTTCGCGTTTGCGACGATCTCACCGTGGAGGAATTTGCACGCCTCTATAGAGAGCTCCTTTCCGACATCGTTCTCGCCTCGCCCGACACAAAGGTGATATGCATGCCCCTTTTGCCCGGCTCCAAGGGTGACGGAATGAATATCTACACCGTTACACAGTATAATAAGCACATACACGAAGCGGCTGCACTCAGCGGCGCTTATTATCTCGACATTGCATCTGCCTTTGCAAGCTCTACCGGTTATCTCCGTGTGGACTGTGACGGCGGCAGCTCCGTGCTCAACACAACGGGACTCAAGCGGTGCCTTGATCTTATAAGATCCTACGAGATACCCTCCCCCGAGACCGAAGAAACAGAAACCGAAGAATGAAAAAAAGGTATACGCCATCCGGCGTATACCTTTTTTGTTTACACGGTAAAAGAGCTTATTTAGTGAAATCTGTTATGAAAACGATCTCCTCGGGAAGGCGCATATTCAGCTTTTCTCTTGCAGCTCTGATAATATAATCATCGTCGTAGGGCTTGGAAAGGTCGTTTTCCATAGAGAGGATATTTTCCTCGCAGCGCTCGATATTTTCAAGGAGCGCTTCCTTCTTTGCTTCAAGCTCCGCTCTTTCCGCGTTCACCGAGAAAAGAGTAACAACGCAAAATACCGCTATCATTATTATCGCTATCTTAAGGAATATGTTTTCTGTTACGTTTGCAAACATTATTTGTCTCCGTTCTGCCGCTTACGCGGCATGATTTATAGTCACGCGCCTCCCGTATCGAGGGCGCTTTTTATACTCGTATTTATTTCTTCACCGAATCCGGCGAAGTATTCCTTTTGTTTTTTATTCTCCCGTGCCGTAAGCCACTTCAAAATGAATCTTCCCGCGGTGACAGAATAGACAAGCACCGCAGCAGCAGCCGCTTTTCTTATGATAAAAGCCACAGGCTTTACCGTGAAGAACAATACATACGCAAATATCACGCGAAAAGCAAATATTATCGCTCCCGCGGTTTTTCCCGTGAGCACCGCCGCAGTCTTCATATACAAAACGAATGCTGCCGCAATTGCAAGCACAGAATAGGATCTGACGATTCCGTCGTTTGCGGTATAGAGGAAAAGAAGCGTTGCCACCACCGCAAAAACAGCATATACGATATCGAAAATGAAAACCGTTATATCGTTCGCCGCTTTTAAAAGGGATCTTTTCCGCACCTTGCTGCCGACAGCCCCGAGCTGACCGATCAGAGGAAGAGCTATCCGCCCATCTCCGGGCTTGAATCGCACCCCGCAGCCGAGAAAGGTTCGTAAAAGCCGCAGCCCGTCGTACACGGCGGAAAGAAAAAGCCCGAAAATGAAGGAATAAACTATTACCCTTACCTGACTTCCGAAATTAACGTAAAGGTCATCTCCCACGGCGTTCCCACCGCTTCTTTTCAGGGGATTTTTTCAAGGCGTAATATACGATCGCATCCACGGTGCCGCTGCATATCATATCGCCCGTGTCGGAATCGAATTTATCAACGTGAAGACCGTGGCCTTGTATCGAAAGCCCGTCCGTTTTGGTCTTCATTATTATGTTTTCTTCATCGAAGCCTTCTATGCTTTCGATGCCTGTCAGCACAACAGCCGTTCTTTCGCTTACGCTGACACCGTGACTTGTTCGCATTTCATCCATCAGAGATCCACCGTCCTTAACAGCTCGTTTCTGAATAGATTATATGCGCCTTTCTGTTATTCTATAACCTCGTACATGGAGGATGCGTCCGCTTTTCCAACGTTGTCGCGTACCTCAACCACGCGGATGCGGAGCGTTTTTTCACCAAAGGTGATCTCGAGCACGTCTCCCACCTTAACGTCGTAGGAGGCCTTTGCTCTTCTGCCGTTTACGTTTACGTGCTCTGCGTCGCAGGCATTATTTGCAACGGTGCGGCGCTTGATGATTCTGGATACTTTTAAAAATTTGTCGAGTCTCATTTTAATTCTGCTTTATGTCCTAATTTCCGACCTGAGGGTCCTGAATTTCATGTCGGATTATGGGATATTCCCCTAAAAACGCATCGAGGGCGGCACCTCTTTCGAGATACCGCCTTCGCGTTTGAATTATTCTCTTTTAATTTTGGTTAATTACTTAACCTGCTCTTTGAGCGCCTTACCTGCAGTGAATACGGGGCTCTTGGAAGCTTCGATCATGATCTTTTCGCCGGTCTTGGGGTTTCTTCCCTCGTGGGCTTCCTTTGCCTTCACCTTAAAGGTGCCAAATCCAACGACCTGTACCTTATCGCCGTTTTCAAGAGTTTCGGTGATGGTGTCGAACACTGCGGAAACAGCAGCCTCGGCTTCCTTCTTCTTGAGTCCGGTCTTTGCGGCAACAGCGCTGATAAGTTCAACCTTATTCATGTTAATCTTCAATTGTCCTTTCGAATTTCCTGTACACAGACGGGATAAAGTCCTTAAAATCTGATAGTTTTATTATACCACAAAAGGCCTTCGATTGCAATAGATATTTTGAAATATCCCTTTATTTATCTGGATTTTTCGTGCTTTATACTGTCCCAGACTGCGTCAAGCTCGGCCATTGTCATCGATGTCGGATCCTTGCCCTCGGAAAGCACTTTCGCCTCCAGTCTTTCGTATCTACGGCAGTATTTATCGCAGGCAAAGCTGAGAGCTTCCTCAGAATCAACGCCTGCAAGACGGGCCATATTCACAACGGATAAAAGAAGATCTCCGATCTCCTCCTTCAGCTTTTCACCGTTGCCGGAGGCCAGCTCAGCCGCAACCTCCTCCGTCTCTTCCCTTACCTTATCAAAGGCATCGTCCACCGATTCGAAGTCGAAGCCTGCCTTCTTTGAAACGGAGCCAAGCTTATCGGCGCGCATAAGCGCAGGAAGAGATGCCGGGATGGCACGAAGCTTGACCGAGGTGGTTTCCCTCTTTTTCTCCTTGGCCTTTATCTTTTCCCAGCTGTCGAGAACGTCTTCGCTTGTTTCGGCTTTTGCGTCTGCAAATATATGAGGATGGCGCGAAACGAGCTTTTTGCACTCGTCGGTGATCACGTCCGTTGCGTCGAAGGTGCCAAGCTCACGCTCCATTTCCGCGTGGAACACCACCTGGAGCATAACGTCACCAAGCTCCTCACGGAGAAGCTCCGTATCCTCGTTATCGATAGCCTCGATAGCCTCGTAGGTTTCCTCGATAAAGCTTTTTCTTATACTTTTGTGGGTCTGCTCCCTGTCCCAGGGGCAGCCGTCCTCGCCGCGGAGGATCGTCATTATCTCGCAAAGAT
This sequence comes from Eubacteriales bacterium, assembly GCA_045586225.1. Taxonomy (GTDB): domain Bacteria; phylum Bacillota; class Clostridia; order Oscillospirales; family CAG-272; genus DTU064. The sequence goes on along the minus strand of JAZMZX010000111.1, from coordinate 16,335 downwards.
CCTCAAAGGTATATCTGTCGCGGCCTACGAATTTTTTTGCTTTTTCGTTCATTTTTGATTCCTTTTTCAGACAAGTCTTATCTTGTGAAGGATCCTCACCAGCTTATCGCCCTTGGGGATAACGGCAAGATCCTCTTTTGTGACCGCCTTTGTTTTGAAGATGAGGAAAAGGTACACGAGCACGGCTCCGCCGATTCCGATAAGTGTGGAAAGGCGCACGCCCGTGATCTCTCCAAAGCCCGCAAGGCGGAAGAGATACTCAAAGAGCGTGTAGAATCCGTATGCGGAAGCAGCGCACACTGCAGCAGAGAGGAGAGGACGTAAAAACATGGCCTTGATATCCAGCTTCACGTGAACGTGCTTGATAAGGAAATACGTATTGAGTCCGCTTACGGTGAGGTAGCAAAGCAGCGTACCGATGGGGGTACCGTAGATACCGATAGAGGGGATGCCAACCAGCACATATGTGGTGATAAGCTTGATGGATGCACCCGCAAGCATAGATATGATGGGCTTGCGCTCGTGACCGCTTGCCTGAAGCAGCGCGTTTGAAATGGAAAGCATACAAACGAAGAACACTGCGGGCGCAAGTATCGTGAGAAGCGGCGCGCCCATTTCCGCGCCCTCGGGCGAGAAAATGGTTCTGAGGATAGGCTTCGCCATCACTGCCATACCGAGAGCACAGGGGATGGCGAGGATGGAGCATATCCTGATAGACATATTCATATAGGAATGTGCCCGCTCCATATCGTTTCTCGTGAGAGTTGCCCTGATCATAGGAACGAGAGAATAGGAAATGGGATATATGAGCACCGGCGGCATATTGAAGAGAGGCACGACGCAGGTCTTCCAGTTGCCGTAGAGGGTGTTTGCCATTTCCTCGGTCATATTCAGCTGCAGACGGCGCATGAGGATCGTAAGGTCGATAAGCTCCGTCATGCTGAGCATGGAGGCGCTGATGGTGATGGGCACTGCGATAACGATAAGTCTCTTCAGTATCGTTTTCACGGGGGACGTTTCTGTGCTGACAGCACCGTCGACGAGATACTCCTCATTATACTTCTTTTCGCGGAAGAACCACTTTGAAAGCAGCAGGTAGAACATACCGAGTCCCGCGCCGATGGTGATTCCGAGTATCGCGTATGCGGCTACGATATGGACCTCATAACCCTGACCGATAGCCCAGAGCGCCATAACGATACCAATTGCGAACTTGCAAAGGGATTCGATACACTGGGATATAGCCGTGGGCACCATAACCTGATAGCCCTGAAAATATCCGCGCAGCGCGCTTGAAACGCAGATGAAGAAAAGTGTGGGTCCGATGAAGATTATGCAGGTCTCGGCTTTGGGCGACTTTGTGAGTGCAGACAAAAGTCCGGATGCCCCCATCATTATTGCGGTGCCGATAATACCGATAACGATGAAAAGCAGCATCGTCACGCGGTAGACCTTTTTCGTTTCAAGGATATTTCCCTTCGCACGGGATTCCGAGATCATCATGGATACCGCCGTGGGAAGGCCCGTGGTGGAGACCATATAAAGCCAGGTATAAATGGTGTATGCCTGATTGAAGTAACCCATTCCCTCGCTTTTAACGATGCTTTCAAGAGGTATCTTGAAGCAAAGGCCCAATATCTTATTTATGATATTGGCAACCGTCAGCACCATAACTCCCGAAATAAAGAGTTTGGTACTGCGCTTTACGGTATTCTGTGTGCCGTTATTTTCAGACATAAGGATCTCCTTAAAATAATCGGATTTAATACTTACGGTAGAACTCCATTATCTTACCGTGGTCTCGGAGGATAGCGGCATTTCTCTTTTCCATATCCGTTTCCTCTAAATATTCATACGGGTATTTGGGGTTGAATATTCGCTCGATGACGGGAGAGTAGCTGTTTTCCTCGCCGGGCGTGGGAGGCGACACCATTCTGGTGACAGCGCCTGCGCCTGCAGCAAATACGGTATGTATCTCCTCCATCATAAAGATATTGTAAAGTCCTTCGTATCCGTTAAGGGCGAAGCCCACGTTTTCGTAGTTGCCCACGGTATTTTTCTGACGGTACACATAGTAGGGGCGGTAGCCGGAGGCCTTCGCTCTTATCTGGGAATAGTCCACGCTCTTGCCTGCGTCCTTATTTACGCGCGCGTAAACGGAAGCGCCGTGCTTAAGGAAATCGGAGGCTTTCTTAACGGAGAAGGTGTGGACCGTGATATTTTCGGGATGCAGCTCAAGCACCTTATCAAAGGACTGTGAGAAGCTTACGAAATTCTCTCCGGGGAGGCCTGCGATAAGGTCTGTGTTGATGCAGTCGATGTCGGAATTTACGGCCAGCTCAAATGCGCGGTAAAAGTCATCGGCGGTGTGGGCACGGCCTATGCTTTCAAGCACCGTATCGTTGATGGTCTGTGTATTCACGCTGATGCGGGTAACGCCAAGTCGCTTTGCAATGTGGAGCTTTTCCTGAGTGATGGTGTCGGGTCTGCCTGCCTCAAGAGTAAACTCGGCAAGAGTATCCACGTCGCAGCCCTTGCCGATGTGAGTGAGCACGCGCTCGAGCTGCTTTTCGGAAAGGATGGTGGGCGTGCCGCACCGATATAAACGGAGGCAACCTTCAGCCCAAGCTCCTTGATAAGGCGGAAGCGCATATCTATCTCGTTGCAAAGTGCGTCAACGTATGCGGGAATGAGGGAAAGAAGCTTCTTCGAGGTATAGGAAACGAAGGAGCAGTATGCGCAGCGGGAGGGACAGAAGGGGATGGAGATATAAACACTGCACCAACCGTTGTAATAAGGCTTTGCAAGCTTATTTTCAAGCTGTGCTATCTCCGTTACGAGAGCTGCCTTTTTGGGGAAAAGATAATAATTCTGGCGAAGAGCAGCCTTTGTTTTGGCAGCGGTATATCCGCGGCGCAGGTAATCGCTTGCAACCTTTGCGGGGCGGACACCCGTCATAACTCCCCAGGAGGGAGAATAGTGCATAAACTCCGCACCTGCGGCAAGGATAGCGGCGCCTGCGGCAAGCTTCGCCGTCATAACGTCGCTGTTTTCCTCGGAGAACGCAACGAAACGCTCAACCGATGCCATGCGCTGCTTTTCCGCGATAGTCACGCGGACGTACACGCCCTCGTCGGTAGTCCTGACACGGAAGGTCACGTCGGGACAGTCCTCGTCCTCTTTATCGGCGCCAAATTTCACGCCGGGCCAGAAAATCATGCAAAGAGTCTGGAAATAATACTGATTTAACGCTATTTTATTGTCCGATTCTATTAAAAGCTTCATTGCGTTTTTCTTCTTTCGGAATTTTGTTCATTCTGACACGAAAAGCCCGCGGCGGCGCGAGCTGTCGTGCATTTTTTATTTGCGGGGGAGTTCGTTTGAATCGAGAGTGATGATAACGGGGCCGTCCATCTCCATATCGATAGACATACGGGCACCGAATTTTCCGTGCTCCGCATGGATGCCGCGCTCGTTTATCTCGTCGATAAACTTAAGGTACAGGGGCTCCGATATTTCACGGGGAGCCGCTCTTGAATAATCGGGGCGGGTACCGCGATAGCAATTTGCCATAAGGGTGAAATTGGAGATAACGAGGACCTGTCCCTCCACGTCGCGCACGGAAAGGTTCAGCTTTCCCTCTCCGTCGCGGAAGATACGGAGCTTCAGAATTTTATCCACAAGCGTGCGCACGTCGGCTTCCGTGTCGGTGTGCGTGATGCCCACGGCTATCATAAGTCCCTTTCCGCATCTGCCGACGACTTCCCCGTCGGCGGACACCACGGCGCGGTGAACGCGCTCAACAACTGCTACCATTTTTCCCTCTCTTTTATCAGTTGAAGCCGCGGGTTATGCTTGTCACGTCGCGGAGATTACGCAAACGCGACACGATGGAATCGTAATGATTCATATTCTTGCAGGCGATCTTCAGGCTGATGGCGATTTCGTTTTCTGTTTTCTTTTTCGTTGTTATACCGAGTATCGACACCTTCATATCGGCGAGTATCGCCGTGATCTCTGCGATAATGGTATAGGTATTGACTGCATATATCTGCAAAAGTGCCTCGTAAAGGTCGTTGGGGGTCTGATCCTCAACGTCCCAATGGGCGGAGACCCATCTGGATGCGTCAGCATCCGGGCGCTTCAGCGCGGAAATAAAATTAGGGCAATCCCGCTTGTGGATGGATATACCGAAGCCCTTGGTGATAAATCCGATAACGGGGTCACCGGGCAAGGGATTGCAGCACTTTGCAAACTTGACGGCGCATCCGACCTCGCCGTCCACCACGATACCGCTGGATGACTTGACGCTCTTGCGGGAGGTCTGCACCTGCTCAACGGTGAGCGGCTCACGGACGGTCTCGATCTTAACGATACGGTCGAATTCGTCCTTCAGCTTCGGCATGATCTTCGACATTGAAAGACCGCCGTAGCCGAGTGTGTTATAAAGGTCGTCGGGCTGCTGGATACCGATGCGGCGCGCAACGTTTGTGACGATCTCGTTTTTCTGCGCCTCAGTATAGGGGCGGTTCAGCTTTGCAAGCTCATGGTCGATCTCGGCTTTGCCCACGAGGATATTCTCCGGGCGCTTCTCCTTTTTGAACCATGCGCGGATCTTACCGCGGGCTTCGCTTGTGTTCGCGATCTTCAGCCAGTCGCGGCTGGGTCCTTTGGACGCAGACGACGTGAGGATCTCAACGATCTCACCGTTATTGGGCACCCGGTCGATGGGGGCAATAACGCCGTTTATCTTTGCGCCCACCATTCTGTTGCCCACGGCGGAGTGTATCGCATAGGCAAAGTCGATAACGGTGGAGCCCTGAGGCAAAGAGATAATATCTCCCTTGGGAGTGAACACGAAGGTCTCGTCGTGATAAACATCGATCTTAAAGGCATCGAGGAATTCATCGGGGTCGCGGGTCTCGTCCTCGATCTCGATGAGCTTTGATATCCACTGAAGCTTTTTATCGATATCGGCCTGAGAATTAACGCCGGATTTATACTTCCAGTGTGCTGCGATACCGTATTCCGCTATCTGATGCATCTCGCGGGTACGTATCTGCACCTCGAAGGGGATACCGTCGCGGCCGATAACGGTTGTATGCAGGGACTGATAAAGGTTCGGCTTCGGAGTGGATATATAGTCCTTGAACCTGCCGGGGATAGACTTATATATCTCATGGATTATACCGAGCACCGTGTAGCATTCAAGCTCCGTTTCAACGATGATACGGAGTGCGTAAAAGTCGTAGATCTCGTCGAAGCTCTTTTTCTGCTCGTACATCTTATGATAGATACTGAATACGGTCTTGACTCTGCCTTCAAGGGTAAAGTTTATATCGTATTCGGAAAGCTTCTCATCGATATACTTTCTGATATTTTCGATAAAGTCGCGGGTGAGGCCGTACTTTTTTGCGATATGACCGCTGATCTCCTCATATCCGATGGGATCGAGGTATGAAAGCGCAAGATTCTCAAGCTCCTGCTTGATCCTCTGGATACCGAGACGGTGCGCCAGCGGCGCATAGACGTACATAGTCTCAAGGGCGGTGGAGCGCCGCTTATTCTCGGGACGTGCGCCAAGCGTGCGCATATTGTGGAGTCTGTCGCAGAGCTTCAGGAAGATAACTCTTATGTCCTTGGACATGGCAAGAAGCATTTTTCTGATGTTCTCGATCTGCCTCGATTCCCTGTCCTCTATCTCAACGGAGATGAGCTTCGTGAGTCCGTCTACAAGCTCTGCAACGGCGGGGCCGAAGCGCTCGGTGATCTCACCGATGCTCGTTTTGTCGCCGCAGTCCTCAACGGTATCGTGAAGGAGAGCGGTGATGATCGAATCCGTGTCGAGACCCAAAGACGCCGCTATTTCCGCCACCGCGATAGGGTGAACGATATAGGGCTCGCCGCTCTGACGCATCTGACCGTCGTGAAGGTCGTAGGCATAATGATACGCCTCGGAGATCCTTTCGAAATTATAGGGCTTGCCGTATGATTTGAGCTTTTCGATGAAATCCGCAAGCAGACGGCTGCGCAATTCGTCGTTTCTGTATTCCTCTGTCATTCTGACCGTCTGCCTCCTCATGGATTATTTGTATCTGAATTTTGATCTGATGCGGCGAAGGATATTTGATTTTTCAAGCTGCACCTTTTCACTGTTTTGGGATGCCTTGATGCGGTAAACGTCAGGCTCCGTTTCTTCAATATAAAGTATGTTCATTTCCGAGAAAATGTCAAGTATCAGCTTCATTTTCACGTAGTTCATAGGTATCACGTCAAGCATGAGAGCAACGGCTCCGCGGGCTGTGATCCTTGTGCGCCCCATGTTTATCTCATGGCGGAGCATACGGAATACGGCTGCAAAATCCTCCCTCTCGGGCACGCAAAGGCCATAGTCGAAGGAAACGTCGTCGCAGCGCTTTATAGCGCTGTAAAGCTCACGCTCATCCGTTTCGGACTTAAGCTGGCCTTCCGTTTTTCTGATGGCACGAACGAGCATCTGCGCCGACCTGTCGCCGCGGAATTCATTCACGTCAAGATTATACATAACATCCACGTATTCGCCTGCGTGGATATCTATCTCCTCGGGAGAGGATGAGAAGCACATCGCCATGATGCTCCTGCCGGATGCACCTTCGCTTTCCTGAAGGGTGAGGCGTGTGTGCTTATTTGCACCCACACCGACGACGTTTTTCACGAAAAGCGAACGCGTCATATATATCGGAGTGGGATTTCCCACGCCGAAGGGCTCAAGGAGCAGGAGCTCCTCTGCCAAAGAAAGACCAAGCTCTGAGAAGGCAAGCTCATCGTCTGCAACGATGGTGGGCTCCTCCTCGGAAAGTGCAAGTCTGCGGCGCGCCGATTCGTTCAGCGCTTCGCGGAAGGCATCCAGCTTATCGCGGCGCACGGTAAGACCTGCCGCAAGCTCGTGACCGCCGTATTTTTCAAGATATTCACCGCATTCGCCGAGGGCTTCAACAAGATTGAGACCCTTGACGCTTCTGCCCGAGCCCTTACCCAGGTCGGCGGCACCGTCGTTTCCTTCAAAGGAAATGAGGATAGAGGGTGTGCCGTATTTTTCGGTGACGCGGGAGGCAACGATACCGATTATACCGTTATGCCAGTTTTCGTCGTGAAGCACGATAACGGGATCACGGGAAAAATCGTGGGATGCCTCCACCTTCGCGTAGGCTTCCTCGGCTATAACGTTTTCGAGAGACTGACGTTCCCTGTTCACGCGGCAAAGCTCACCTGCAAGCTCACGCGCCTTTGCCTGGTCGTTTGTAAGGAAAAGCTCAACGGCAAGAGCCGCGTCGCTGATCCTGCCCACGGCATTGATACGGGGAGCGATGGTATAGCTTATATAGCCCGACGTTATGCGGGATTTTTTCTGAGGCTTTGCATAATTGCTGTTCTGAGACGCGGAAGCTTCCATAAGGGCAGAAAGTCCGCATCTTTCCGTATTCTCGATACGGCGAAGACCATAGCTGACGATAAGCCTGTTTTCATCGCGTACAGGCATAACGTCGGCAACGGTACCGATGGCAACAAGGTCGATATATTTATTGCTGACGGAGAGCACGGCTCTTTCAAGGTTGCCGTTTTCGCGTATCTCCGCTTCAAGCGCGCACACCAGCTTATATACGACGCCGACTCCCGCAAGCTCGCGGAAGGGGTATTCGCTGTCGTGACGCTGGGGATTCACCACTGCCGCCGCGGAGGGAAGCTCTTCCCTGCACTCGTGGTGGTCGGTGACCACAACGTCGCAGCCGAGCTCATTTGCGAGCCTGATCTCGTCGGTGGCGGTGATGCCCGTATCAACGGTGATGATAAGGCCTGCGCCTTCCTCGATCATTCTGCGGATAACGCCTGCGGACATACCGTAGCCCTCTCCGCTTCTCTTGGGGATATAATATCCGATATCGGCTCCAAGCTCGGAAAGGTAAAGGTAAAGCACGCTGACGGAGGTAACGCCATCCACGTCGTAGTCGCCGTAAATGATTATCTTTTTATTTTCCGCAAGCGCTTCCCTTATCTTCGCGGTGGCTTTCGCCATATCGGGCAGAAGATAGGGGTCGTGAAGTGCGCCGGTCTCGCGCCTTATAAAGGCACGCGCTTCGTCGGGGGTGCGGCACCCTCTTTTATATAAAAGTCGTCCAAGAGCAAAGGAAACGCCGAGCGCAGATGCGATCGCTGCCGCTTCGCATTCGGGCGGTCTTTCGGAAACGGCCCATTTCCTTTTTCCTGTGTATCGTGATTCGGTTGACATAATATCCTTTCGGAGGACCCTTCCGGTCCTTTTTTCATTCAGTCATGCCTTTATTCGGCGGCGCCGGATCCTATGACTACCTCAAGCGAATATTCACCCAGCTCGTAAACAGTACTCGGAGAATCGATCTCGAATGTGACAGGCACAACGAAGGTTCCCGAATGCTCGGTGGTGTAAGACGAAAGATCAAGCTTGGGAACAACGCTTGTGTAAGCAAGGTCGTAAAGAGGCGCGGTCTCGCCACGGAGAGTGACGGCAATATAATTATCATCAATGGAGTAGCTTACTTCATTGGGATTTTCAATGCTGAGATAGTCGATGGGGAGCATCATCATCCTGTTGGTGATTCCGATGCCGGAAACGGTGATATTCACGAATTCCTCGCCGGAACGGTTCTCAACTCCGCCGGGCATAATAATAGGAACGGTGATGGTCTCGCCGTCATCGTACTTTTTCTCGTCGATGGTGGTAACAACGATGGCGCCCAGGGAATCCACCACAGCCGCATCGCCCTTAACGTGAACGCTGTCCACGGAAAGAGTGACCACAGAATTTTCGGAATTATAATATCCGTATTTATATGCCACCTTAAGGGGGATATCCGCTTCCTTATAAACGGGAACGGTGACGCTCACCTCGGTGCGGGACAAGGAAATGAAGGGGTTTGTGACCTCGCCGCCCTCCTTATCGATAAGCGTTACGTTTGCAAATATGGTGAGAGAGCTCGTAACTCTGCCCAGATTGGGAAGCGACACCTGAGCATAGTCGATATTGGAAAGATAGCGGGAGGGACCGGTCACGGTTATTTCGTCCACGGAAATGTCCGCATCTCCGAGAGAATAGAACTCGCTGAGCACCAGCTCGTTATACTTCGCCTTCACAGGCACAACGACGGTCTCCTTCTTATCCACGTTTACGGTGACGCTTGCCTGAGATTTTGAAACAACGTCTATATCTCTCGGTGCCTTTACCGTTATGGGAAGGGTGTATGCGCCGGGCTCGGTGATCTCGATAACGTCGGCGGTGACGGTGAAATCCTCGGCTGTGATATTCTCAACGTCGTTTCTTCTGCCGCGTACGGTGATATCAACGGTGGTGGCATATCCGTTATAAATGGTGAGTCCGTTATCTATTTCGATCTCGTCTGTGTGAACGAGAGAAACGGGAACGTTTTCAAAGGTCTCTTCCCAGTTGGGGTTTTCCGTATCCATAACATATATCCAAAGGAAAAGAGCAAAGATCACGCAGATGATCTTCGGCACAAGGCCGTATTTTTTAGCGGCGCCTTTATTGCCTGCCGCGGTGTTTTTTCTGCTCATAGCCCCTCCTTATTCCGCGTTCGCGGAATCGTCGCGGTGTTTCTTGCTGTTTTTCTTAACACGGCTGATGCTGAGCTTTTTGGTGCCGTGCTCATCACCGCCCAGAATGCTCATAAGCTCTGCCTTAAGGGTGGCTTCCGTGTAATTACGGCTTATCTCGCCGTTCATAACCAGTGAAACGGTGCCCGTTTCCTCGCTGACGACGATAACAACAGCATCGCTGTTTTCGGAAAGACCTATAGCGGCACGGTGGCGCATACCGAGAGCCTTGATAAGGTCTGTACGGCCTGTCAGAGGGAGAAGACAGCCCGCAGCGTGGATGCGTCCCGCTCTGATGATCATGGCGCCGTCGTGAAGAGGCGCTTTATTGTAAAAAATATTCTTGATAAGCTCAGACTGAACGTCCGCATTAACAACGGTACCCGTTATGATCTGGTCGCCGAGAAGCGTTGTTCGCTCGATAACGATGAGAGCGCCGGTATGCTCGTCGGACATATCCGAAACGGCCTCGGTAAGCTCATTTACCATGGAGGCGACGTCGCCGTTTTTGGTGTCGCCAAGGACTTTTACGCCCTTGATGGATTCACCGCCGAGCACTTCAAGAGCGGAACGGAGCTCCGGCTGAAAAACGACGATAACGGTGATAAGACCTATCTGCACAACGTTCGTGAGAAGGAATTGCGCCGCCTGCATCTCAAATACTCTTGTAAGCGCAAGAAGCACGATGAAAACGGCAACACCCAGTGCAAGCTTGCCTGCACGGCGCGTGCGTATGAATTTATATACGTAATAGAGAAGAACTGAAACGAAAATAATATCGAGCACGTCAACAAACGTCATAAGTCTGATAGTGTCCCATATTTGTAAAGCAAAGGTTTTTATCCAATCATAGATGATATCCACAGATTCGGTTCCTCCTTTTCAAATGCTCTGAAGACAGCAAAATTCATCTTATTATATCACGATTTCGCCGATAGTTCAAACATATTTCTTATAAAATACAAAGAGATTTGCAAAAAGTATATGTTCATTTCATCAAATACCCGTGATAAAAAACCTGCGATATGCAATTTTCACATATATTTTTGTATAGGGGCGCGATTTTTTGCCCATTCACCTCTTTTATTAAACGGCACTCTATGATATAATAACTCCTATATTAAATATTAAGGAGGAGTCTGCTTTGGCTGATAACAAAAGGATCATTATCGTGGCCGGCCATTACGGTGCAGGAAAAACCAACGTTGCCTGCAACCTTGCGGTTTTGAAGAAAAAAGAGTCTCCTTCGGTGCCCGTCACCCTTATCGACGTTGACACAGTGAACCCATATTTCCGTGCGGCTGACGCCGTTTCCATGATGAACGGGCTTGGCATCCGTACCATAATCCCCGAATATGCCAACACAAACGTGGACCTTCCCACCCTTCCCGCAGAGATCGCATCCGTTTTTCTTTCGGACGAAGCCGTTATCTTCGATGTTGGCGGCGACGACGGTGCCGCGGCGCTGGGAGTATACGAGCGCGACTTCAACAGAGTCGGCTACGGGATGTACTACGTTATCAACATGTACCGCCCGCTGACGGACACCCCGGAAACGGCGGTTGCCATAATGCGGGAGATCGAGGATTATTCAAGGCTCCGCTTCACGGCTGTCATCAACAATTCAAATCTCGGTGATGAGACCACCGCCGACGATATCGTAAGGTCCCTTCCCTATGCCGAAGAAACGGCAAGGCTGGCGGGGCTGCCGCTTATCCACACGTCATATTTCGAAGAGGTTGCAGGTGTTACCGGCATCAAGGACCCCCTCGTTATGAAAAAATACACTAAAATGCTGTTCTGACACCTCGGTGCGGCACAGACAAACATAAAGCAAAGAAAGGTATAAAGACTTATGAACAGAGTTACCTTCAACGTTGACCGCTGCCGCGGATGCGGACTTTGCGTTGACTTCTGCCCCAAGGGCATCATCACTCTTGCAGGCGAAAAGCTGAACGCTCAGGGCTACCATCCCGCAGAGATCACCGATATGACCAAATGCATTGCATGCGCTATGTGCGCCACCATGTGCCCTCACGTTGTTATCAAGGTTGAGCGCAACGTGGACAAGGACTGAAAAGGAGGAAAACTGAAATGGCAAAAGTTTTAATGAAGGGTAACGAAGCCATCGCGGAAGCCGCTATCGGCGCCGGATGCCTTTATTACTTCGGTTATCCCATCACCCCTCAGACCGAGATCGCTGAATATATGGCAAAGCGTATGCCTAAGGTTGGCGGCCTCTGCCTTCAGGCAGAATCCGAGGTTGCGGCAGTTAACATGCTCCTTGGCGCCTCCGCCTCCGGCACCCGCGCAATGACCTCCTCCTCCTCCCCCGGAATCAGCCTCAAGAGCGAGGGTATTTCCTACATAGTCGGCTCCGACCTGCCTGCAGTTATCGTAAACGTACAGCGCGGCGGCCCCGGTCTTGGCGGCATCCAGCCCTCTCAGGCAGACTATTATCAGGCGACCAAGGCTTACGGACACGGCGATATGCACCTTATCGTGCTTGCTCCCTCCACCGTTCAGGAAATGGCCACCCTCACCGCTGACGCATTTGACCTGGCAGACATTTACCGCACTCCCGTTCTCCTTCTGGCAGACGGTGCTATCGGTCAGATGATGGAGCCCGTTGACTTCTCCGCACGCACTCCCCGCGAGATCCCCGAAAAGACCTGGGCTACAAACGGACACGGCGGAAAGAGAGCTCACAACATCGTAAATTCTCTTCTTATGAACCCCGAGGATCTGGAACGCTCCGTTGTTGACCGCTTCGAGCGCTACCGTCAGATCGAAGAAAACGAGGTTCAGTGCGAGCATTACATGACAGACGATGCCGATATCGTTGTCGTTGCGTTCGGTATCACCGCACGTATCTGCAAGTCCGCTATCGCTATCGCACGCGAAGCCGGCGTTAAGGTCGGTCTTCTCCGTCCCATCACTCTCTGGCCCTTCCCCAACAAGGAGATTGCCGCTCTCGCAGACACTTGCAAAGCGTTCCTCTCCGTTGAGCTTTCCATGGGTCAGATGGTAACAGACGTTAAGCTCGCCTGCAGCTGCCGCCGTCCCGTTGAATTCTACGGACGCACCGGCGGTGTTCTCCCCAGCCCCAAGGATGTTGCCGAAAAGCTCATCGCTATGGCGAAGGAATTAAACTAAAGGGGGTATATAGCAATGTCAGTAGTATTTGATAAACCGAAGGCTCTCGCAGACGTGCTTATGCACTACTGCCCCGGCTGCACTCACGGTATCGTTCACCGTCTCGTTGCGGAGGTTCTCGACGAGCTTGAGCTCGAAGGCCGCACCGTAGGTATCGCTCCCGTCGGCTGCTCCGTTTTCGCATACAACTATTTCAACTGCGATATGATCGAGGCTCCTCACGGCCGCGCTCCCGCTGTTGCAACGGGCGTTAAGCGCACCCATCCCGACACCGTTGTATTCACCTATCAGGGTGACGGCGACCTTGCCGCTATCGGTACCGCGGAAACCGTTCACGCCGCTACCCGCGGTGAGAACATCACCATCATCTTCATTAACAACTGCATTTACGGTATGACGGGCGGTCAGATGGCTCCCACCACTCTTCCCGGTCAGGTAACCACCACCACACCTTACGGACGTACCCCCAAGATCCAGGGTAATCCCGTTCGCGTGTGCGAAATGCTCTCCACCCTCGACGGCGTTGCGCTTGCACAGCGCGTTTCCGTTGACAATCCCGCAAACGTTCGCAAGGCTAAGGCGGCTATCAAGAAGGGCTTCCAGAACCAGCTCGACAAGAAGGGCTTCTCCATCATCGAGGTGCTCTCCACCTGTCCCACCAACTGGGGTCTCTCTCCCAAGGATGCGCTGCAGTGGCTCCGCGACAATATGATGCCTTATTATCCTCTCGGCACGTATAAGGACATCGACGCAAAGGAGGCAGAGGAAAAATGACAAAGAACATACTGATCGCAGGCTTTGGCGGACAGGGCGTTCTCTTTGCAGGTAAGGCTCTTGCAAAGATGGGAATGCACTCCGACCTTCACGTTACGTGGCTTCCCTCCTACGGCCCCGAAATGCGCGGCGGCGCGGCTAACTGCTCCGTTATCATTTTCGACGAGGAGATAGGCTCTCCCCTGGTTCCCAATCCCGATATTCTTATCGCGTTCAATCTTCCCTCTTTCGATAAGTTTGAGCCTCTCGTAAAGGAAGGCGGCTGCATCTTCGTTGACTCCACTCTCGTTAATAAGAAGTCCGAGCGCACCGACATCGATGCATATTACGTTCCCGCTTCCAAGATCGCAGACGAAAACTCTCTGAAGGGTCTTGCAAACGTAGTTGGACCCGGTCGGATGCTGAAAAAGACCGGTCTTTTCGAATACGATGCATTCCTCGAGGATATCATCTCCGCGATTCCGCCCACAAAGGCGGCGCTCATCGAGGGCAACACCAAGGCGCTCCGTCTTGGCTACGATTTCGAATAATAAAAAAAGCAGAGGCTTTCGCCTCTGCTTTTTGTTTCTCATCCCGTTTTCGCGGTGACAACTCCATTCACAAGAGAAAAATCCCACTGATAGTGGGATTTTTCTCGCTTAAGCAGTTATTGATTCCCTTTACGGTATATGATATTATTAATTCAGCGGCAGGGCCCGTCGCATTACCGAAAGGAGAATATTCATGGAATTAAGAATTGCACAAACCATCAAAAAGCAACGCAAATCCCGTGATATGACGCAAGAAGAGCTTGCCCGTGCGCTGGGTGTCTCTCCCCAGTCCGTGTCAAAATGGGAATGCGGCGACGGCTACCCCGACATAACCCTTTTGCCCGTTATCGCAAACTTTTTTGCCATCACCGTCGACGAGCTTATCGGCAACGATGCTTTGGGGCGCGAGGAGGACTTCAAGATATACGGCGATCAGCTCGGCAAGCTTACGGGTCACGATGCCGTCCGACTGATAGAGGATCATCTGCGGAAGTATCCGGACGATCACTTTGAGGTCACAAATCTCGCAACCGAGATAATGGAGCTGCCCCTTGATGAAAGAACGCAGTATCTTCCCTTTTTGAAGGAACGGGCAGATAAGCTGATGAAGGAATGTACCGTACAGTGGTGGCGCGAGCGCATGATAAGGAAGATGGCTATACTTTCCCCAGAAGAGGACGTTGACGAATGGATGAATCTTTGCGCGTCCAGCTATGCCGATAACGTGAATGAAGTTCAAGAGGAAAGACTTTGGCGTCACGGAAAGCATGAGGAAAGCCGTCTCGCCTTCGACCTTAACAATCTTAATATTCTCGTTCACTTTATGCAAAGGGAGAACAGAAACTGGGCGGCGCCCGAAAGGGCTACAGCCTGGTTTGAAAACACCATACGGCTCATCGAGTTTTTCGGTGAGGACGGAGAGGTCCCGCAAGGATGGTGGGGCAAATATGCGGATCTTCACTTCCGTGCAGGCTGCTCCTCCTTCGGATACGGGGACAAGGAAAAGGGATACGCGTACCTTGAGCGCGCATTTGAGCTTTATCCTCGCTGGCTTGAGATCCCCTGCGGCACGCCCCTCCCTCTCGGCAGAAAGATACTTTTCAACGATATCAAGGGTATCAAGAATGAACGGGAAGTTCTGCTCCCTGACGGATCGCGTCGCTATATTAACAACGGACGTGGCGGCGGCTTTCTCACACACAACAGCGAAGCAATGCACTACGCTATGACGGCGTCCCGTGGCTGGGAGTGGTTCAACGACGTGCGCGACGAGGACAGATTCAAAGAATACGTTGAACGAGCGCGGTTTCTTATGGAAAAGTACCCCGAGCCCGAGGACAACGATGACGAATAAAAAAGCAGAGGCTTTACGCTCCTTCTCATAAGGAAGTTATCGTAGGGGCGATCATTGATCGCCCGCGGGCGTTTGATGAACGCCCCTACAAACAAATTTCGGCAGAGAACTTGTTTTCTCTGCCGATTTGTTTTATAATGGAACTAACAAAAAGCCTCGCCCTTGGGGAGAGGTGGCGGCGTAGCCGACGGAGAGGGCAAATTGTTGCAACGACTACCCTCTCACCCGCTACCGCGGGAGCTCTCCCTGAGGGAGAGCCTTAAGATACGTGCATCTTTAGGGGTATGGGCTTTGCCCGAAGCCTTTGTAATACAAAGGCGAAACTGGCGATAAAGCAGAACGATAAATAACAAATTCGTTGAACGGAGGTAGTAAAGTGAAATCGGCAAAAATCGTCGGCATTGTTTTTGCTGTATGCGGTATTTTATTTGCAATCATCGGAACAGTTTCAGGTATTGTTCGCTTGATGGAAAAAGATGATTGTAAATATGCAACAGCTTACATTGTAAAAATCGATGAGAAAAAAACAGGAGATCCCGAATTTCCTATCGAACATACAACATATGTTGAATTTGATATAAACGGAAATCGAATTACAACTAAATTGAATACGTACAATTCAAGTTTCTATATTGGAAAAGAAATTGAAGTGTACTACTTTGAAAACGTTTTGCAGACGGTATATGAAAATGGGAGTGAAGCTCTTTTCATAGTTTATGCATTAGGTGGAGTGGTATTTGCGGCAATAGGGTTGCTGTTAATAATCAAAAATAAACATTCAATGCAAGAGTAATATATGTTTCATACATAATAAGCAACCCCCGACAGACTTTAAATCTGTCGGGGTTAATTATTTGTTTACAGCGGAGTAATTATTAAATAACTGATAAATAACTG
>JAZMZX010000110.1:0-30701 GCA_045586225.1 Eubacteriales bacterium | reverse complement strand
CAGTTTAGTATTTTATCACCCTGCCCCCCAAAAGTCAAGCGGTATTTAATAAATATTATAAAAAACGCCCCCGCAGCGTCCTTATTTACACTTTGTTTTCGGTTTTTTTACCGTCTTTTTACATATTAATTTTTTGTAAATTATTCGCAAAATCCGCCCGCCCGGCAAAAAAATCTTCGTTTTTTTCAAAATAGGTATTGCTATTTTCCCGAATCCGTGATAATATATCAAATTGTGAAGCAAGAATGCGCTCGACGCACCCTCTCAGGCGTCGGCAGTTCATCTGCAGAATAGAAATTGAAAACTATCCGAAGGAGGTAAGCCATGCCTAACATTAAGTCAGCTAAAAAGCGCGTTCTCGTAAGCGAGAAGAAGAACCTTCAGAACAGAATGTTCAAGTCGGCTCTTCACACTTCCATCCGTAAGTACACGGCTGCTCTCGAAGCAGGTGACAAGGAAGCCGCTTCCGTTATCTATCGCGAAACCGTTAAGAAGATCGACCAGGGCGTTGCAAAGGGTATCATCCACAAGAACACCGCTGCTCGCAAGAAGAGCCAGTTCACCAAGGCGCTCTCTCAGCTCGCATAACTTAACAAGCAAAAAGACGCTAAACTCACATAGCGTCTTTTTTTATTTTCAAAATCAAAAAGCACGGGGGTCACCCGTGCTTTTTTGTTTAATCGTAGAAATAATGATTTCCAAGCTTATAAAGGAAGTTTCTGTTCTTGGAAGCCCATGCATCGCCCGTGGCATCGAAGAACAGCACCCTCTTATCGTAGCGATAGCCCTCAAGGCACATTTTTGCCGCAATAATGCTTCGCTCGTTGGGCTCATTGAAGAAGGAATCGGAATCAACCACCGTAAACTGATTTTTCTGATATACGACTGCATACACCGTGTTGGGGAAGCCCGCGGTGCTGACGCGGTTCATGATAACGGCACCCACAGCAAGCAGACCGTCGAAAGGCTCCTCGCCCGCCTCACAGTACATAACGCGGGAGAGAAGGTCCAGTGTGTCGGCATCGTATATGTCGTCGCCGCTCTTTATGTATCCGTCCGATTCGGTAACGTTCACTCTGTCGTCGGCATAAGTCACGCTGACGGAGAATATCTTCGCCATTATATCGAGAGGAGCCGTCACCTTTCCGCCGTCGGCGGAAAGCTTCGGCGTGGGCAGCGCTCTTTCGTTTGCTTCTATGTATATCTTCCCCTTCACCGCCTTGATGTCGATGCCCTTGGCACTGACGGTGCAGGTGCTGCCGTTATCCGATATCTTAAAGCTTGTGCCGGGGTCCACTGCCTTTGCAAAGCCGCTGACGGAAACGTAATATCTTCCGTCCACCGCAATAGCCGTGATGCCGGATTTTTCTCCGTTCACGTAGATGGGCTTTGTGCCCTCCGCAGCTGAGCCGGAGTCGCCTCCGCTATAGTTCGGGTCGGTGGCTTTGCAAACGGTGCACGAGCCGCTGATGTATTTATGACCGAGAGGAGAACCGCTCGTCTTACTGCAGCGGGAGCAGCGCTTAGCCTTGGTGCAGGTCGCATCCTTCCAGCTGTGACCGAGGGCTTCGCCCTTGGTCTCACCGCAGAGTGAGCAGGTCTTCGGCTTGGTGCAGGTGGCGTCCTTCCATTCATGATCCAAAGGCTCGCCCTTCTCTTCTCCGCAGCGGGAGCAGCGCTTGGGCTTTGAGCAGGTGGCGTCCTTCCACTTATGGCCCAGGGGCTCGCCCTTGACCTCTCCGCATCTTTCGCATTTTGCAGCCGCCGTGCAGGTGGCAGCGATGAGATCGTGGCCAAGAGGATCTCCTCGCACCTCGCCGCAGCGGGTGCACGTCTCAGCCTCGGTGCAGGTGGCCTCGGACCATTCGTGTCCAAGCTCGCCGCCGTCAACGGTTCCGCAGGATGAGCAGTACCTGGGAGCAATACAGGTGGCATCGTGCCAGCTGTGCTCGCAGCTTTCAGCCTCGGGGCTCTCCGTCATCTCTTCGGTTTCAGCGGTCTCTTCGCCTTCGGGGGAGGTGTCGCCCTCCTCGGAGCCTTCGGACTCTGTGTCACTTCCCGCAGCGTCAGCGTCGGAATCATCCGCCGCACCGTCCGTTTCGGTATCGCGGGGGAACGTTTCGTAAACGAAGGTGTCCGTTGTTTCGCCTTCTTCAGCTCTGAAGCCGGCGCTGACGAAATACACAGCCGCCATTATTATGAGCACGATAAGCACAGCCGCAACAACGACCTTGCCGTTTGCGCTGCCGCCCGTGTCTTTCATTTTTATTCTCATAGCGAAAAACGTTCTCCTCCTTTCCGAAAAGATCCGCCGGGGATGCTTTATTTTATGTCAAAAAACTTTTTCGCATTACAGGATGTCAGAAGCGCCGCTTCCTCCGCAGCGATGCCCACAGCTTCGCCAAGTGCCGCCGCCGTCAGAGGCATATAGCCCGAGAAGTTGAGCTTGCCGCGATGGGGCACAGGTGCAAGATAAGGGCAGTCCGTTTCAAGGAGCAGCCTTTCCCTCGGGATAACTGCCGCTGCCTCTCTCGACTTCACCGCATTCTTAAAGGTGAGAACGCCGCCGAAGGAAAAATAGAATCCCATGTCGGCGTACTGTCTCGCCATTTCGGCACTGCCGGAATAGCAGTGAAGCATAAGAGTCAGATCCTGATAATTTTTCAAAACGTCAAAGGTGTCGCCGTGTGCGTCACGGGAATGAATAACGACGGGAAGCTTATGCTTGCGCGCAAGCTCAAGCTGAGCTATGAAAAGCTCGTGCTGTGCTTCCTTGTCCGTTTCCGGATAATGATAGTCCAGCCCTATCTCGCCAACGGCAACGGCGCGGGGATGCGAAAGCATCGCTTCAAGCTCCGCCATAGCAAGAGAGAGAGATTCATACGAATCCGTTTCCGAGGGATGAATGCCCACGGAGGCGTATATATCCGGAAGGGTCCCGTCGTTTGCCGAAAGCGCGGCAAGCTCCAGGGAGCGCCTTGAGGTCCCAAGGCACGCACCGGAGTTCACAACGTTCAAAACTCCGGCAAGCTTCGCATCGCGGAGCGCCGCCACGGCGCCGCCCTCATACTCGGCATCGAATCTGCCATCGTCGTAGTGGGCGTGGGAATCAAAAAGTATCATTTTATCAGCTCGCCTTCGCCTCAGCGCACTCTTTCTCCGAGAGGAGTGTCCTCTGCAAGGAACACAACGCGCACCTCATCCTCACCGGAAGCCAGGATCATACCGTTGCTCTCAATGCCGCAAAGAACAGCAGGCTTGAGATTTGCAACGACGATGATCTTCTTGCCGATAAGGGAATCGGGCTCGTACCACTTTGCAATGCCGGAAACGACAGTGCGGGTCTCGTATCCAAGATCTATCTTCAGCTTCAGAAGCTTCTTCGCCTTGGGCACGCGCTCACATTCAAGCACCTGTGCCGTGCGGAGCTCAACCTTCATGAAGTCTTCAATTCCGATCTGAGCCACGCCCTCGGGCTTTTCAAGCTTTTTATCCTCAGCCTCAGCCGCCTTGATCATAGCCTGACGCTCAGCCTCGATCTCAGCAAGGAACTTCGCCTCATCAATGCGGGCGAAAAGCGCCTTTGCCTCACCGGTAGGTCTGCCGGCAACGAGACCGCCAAAGGTCTCAAGAGCATCGTAATCGCGCTCGTCGGTGTTCAGCTGGGAGAGGATGTCCTCCGCCGTTGCGGGAATGAAGGGGATGAGAAGCACAGCCGCAATTCTGATAGCCTCAAGGAGGTTATAGATAACGGTGCCAAGTCTCTTGAATTCTTCCTCGCCGCCCTTTGCAAGGGACCAGGGAGTCGTTTCGTCTATATACTTGTTTGCGCGGCGGAGAGCCGTGAAGATATCCTCCGCAGCATCTGCGATACGGTAGGAGAGCATATCGTTATAGACCTTATCCACAGCCTCGGCGAAGGTCGCCTTCAGGTCGCGGTCAAGCTCTGTCTCCTCAGCAGGCTGAGGAACGATGCCGTCGAAATACTTCTTCGCCATGGAAAGGGTGCGCTGAACCAGATTTCCGAGATTGTTAGCAAGGTCGGTGTTATATCTGTTCACAACGGATTCCCAGGTGATGCTTCCGTCGGATGCGTAGGGCATCTCAGAGAGGGCGTAGTATCTCACGCCGTCAACGCCCACGCGCTTTGCCATATCGTCGGCATAAATAATGTTGCCCTTGGATTTGGACATCTTATCCGCGCCGAAATTGAACCAGGGGTGACCGAACACCTTCTTCGGAAGGGGCAGACCCATGGACATAAGGAAGATAGGCCAGTAGATGGTGTGGAATCTGAGGATATCCTTGCCGATAACGTGAACGTCTGCGGGCCAGTTCACCTTGAAGGCCTCAGGCTGCTCCTCGTGATCGGGATCGTAGCCGAGAGCGGTGATATAGTTTGAAAGCGCGTCAAGCCAAACGTAGGTAACGTGGTTTTCGTCAAACGTAACGGGGATGCCCCACTTGAAGGAGGAGCGGGAAACGCAAAGGTCCTGCAGACCGGGGATAAGGAAATTGTTCACCATTTCCTTCTTGCGTCCCTCGGGCTCGATAAATCCGGGGTTTTCCTCAATGTGCTTCATAAGAGCCGGTGCATACTTGCTCATCTTGAAGAAGTATGCCTCTTCGCGCTTGCGCTCCACCTCACGGCCGCAGTCGGGACACTTGCCGTCTGTCACCTGAGTGTCGGTGAAGAAGCTTTCGCAGGGCACGCAGTACCAGCCCTCGTAATGACCTTTATATATGTCACCCTTTTCATACATGCGGCGGAAGATGTGCTGAACAGCCTCCTCGTGATTCTTATCCGTGGTGCGGATAAAATAGTCGTAGCTTGTGTTCATCAGATCCCAGATGCCGCGCACCTCAGCCGCAACGCGGTCAACGTGCTCCTTGGGGGTGATGCCTGCCTCTTTTGCAAGGTTTTCGATCTTTTCACCGTGCTCGTCGGTGCCGGTGCAGAAGAACACGCTCTCGCCGATCTGACGGTGGAAGCGCGCAACGGCGTCAGTCATAATGACCTCGTAGGTGTTGCCGAAATGGGGCTTTCTCGATGCATAGGCAATGGCCGTTGTGATATAAAACTTCTTGTTTTTGTGTTCGTTGTAATGTTCTCTCACGGTAATGCTCCGCCTTTCTTTCATTACTTTTGCGCCGCAAATGAGCGGCACTAATTATCCATTTTACGAGAGGATTATAACACTATAAGCACCATATTGCAAGGATAAGAGCGCAATTTCACGGATTATAGGTCATTTTTAAGGCTTTTTTCGCCCTTTTTTGTTCTTTTTCGCTCCACTTTGGCACAAAAACCGTCTCCTCACCCATATCGGTAATAGTGTGATGCGTCAAAAAAGCACACCCTGCCGCCGCGCCTTTTCACCGTCACCGTCACAGAGCCCCCATCCGCCGTAAAGACGTATCTCACACTGTCCTCCGCGACCGTTTCCTCCGAAATCTCCGCACCGCCGATGCCCGCCCGCTTCAGAAAGGACTCCGCATTCTGACGGCACAAAGAAAGTGAGCACTCCTTCCCTTCTCCTATTCTGAATATCCACATCCGATAGAGCCTGCCGCCCATACGCGTCACCTCCGCCGCCGCATTTTTGCAGCCGAAGGAATAGAGAAGCGGAAAGGTGTGGTTTTCCGCATCCGTGAGCACGGCGCCGCCTCCGATAAAGGCGCAGGCAACGTCCCGCGCCTCCCGCCGCCCCACCTCCGTCCGCTCGCGCAAAAGCCGCCACCCCTCCGACGTATCCTCGCTTTTCACACGGGGCTTCATGCTCCTCTCTGCCAAAGCCTCAGCCTCCGCCACAGCCTTTCGCCAGTCTTCCCTTTCAGCCTGCAGCATCTCCGCAAGCCTCGCCGCCTCCTCGGGCACCCCCCCAAGCCTGCTCACGTATGCGGCAAGGGACATGGCACCCGCATCTGAAAAAAGGCAGAGCCTCGCTGCCGCATCGGCACCGATGCGGGCGTAAGCCTCTCCCTCCCCTTTTTCAATTGCCGCCACGCTTTCGCAAAGGGTGAGATAAGCTTCATATGCCGTCCGCTCACGCAGCATTTCATATTCCTCCGCTTTTCTTTCGGCGCGGCGATGGGAAAGGTATCCGCACACGACCGCAAACACCGCCGTAAGCAGCAGCATCACCACCGCCGCTTTATATAAAGGATGAGTTTTATAAACAATTTTCGCATTTTTCTTCATATAGTTAATTTGCCGCCGCGCCGCACTAATAAACCTTGAAAAATATTCTAACGGGGTTTCGAAATCGGAGATAAGATGATATAATATCAAGGTAATCAAATTTTTATGGAAGGTCGCTGCCATGTCATCTCCCACCGCCGCCGTGATAACTCTCGGCTGTAAGGTCAATCAATACGAAAGCGAAGCTATCACCGAGCGTCTTCGGGAATACGGATTTTCCGTGCTCACCTCCGACGACGTTTGCGACGTTTATATAGTGAACACCTGCACCGTCACCGCTGAGGCAGACAGAAAGAGCCGTCAGACGGTGAGACGCGCACGCAGACATAATAAGGATTCCGCTGTTATCGTATGCGGATGCTTTTCCGAGGGCTCGCCCGAAGCCGCCGCCTCCATCGACGGCGTTGCTTACGTTATCGGCAACAAAAATAAGCTGAGCGCCGCCGACGCCGCACTCAGTATTATTAAAAACGGGATACCCGAGAAGACCGTCGTCCTTCGGGACGGTCCTGTCACAAACGAGACCGCCATTGAAAAGATGAGCATCACGGAAGCTCCCCGCACACGCGCATACGTGAAGATATGCGACGGCTGCGACGGAAAATGCTCCTACTGCATCATCCCCTCCGTGAGAGGCACCGTGCGCTCCCGTCCCTCCTCGGAAATATGCGAGGAGGTGGCCACACTCGTTAAAAGCGGATGCGCGGAGGTGGTGCTCACAGGCATCGAGACCGCATCCTACGGCCACGACACAAAGGAATCCCTCGAGGGGCTTCTTCATGCACTTTCCGAAATGGAGGGGCTCCGCCGCATCAGAATGGGCTCCCTTGAGCCCACCGTAATGCGACCTGCCTTTATCGAGGCCGTTTCCACCATCCCCCACGTTGTGCCCCATTTCCACCTTTCCCTTCAGAGCGGCTGCTCACGCACCCTCGCCGCCATGCGCCGCAAGTATAATGCGAAAATGGCAATGGAAAAGCTGGTGGCTCTCCGCGCCGCTATCCCCGACGTTATGTTCACCACAGACGTTATCGTGGGCTTCCCCGGCGAGACCGACGAGGACTTTGAGGAAACAATGGAATTCGTAAAAAAGGCCCGCTTCCTTTCAATGCACGTTTTCCAGTATTCAAAGCGCCGCGGCACACCTGCCGCCGAAATGAAGGATCAGGTGCCCGAGGATGTCAAGCACTCCCGCTCTGCCCGTCTCATCGCTCTCGGAGAAGAGATAGCAAATGAGGTCGTATCCGAATACGTGGCACGCACCCCCGAGGCGGACGTGCTTTTCGAATCCGACGTGGGAGGACTCCACGCAGGACACACCGCAAACTTCGTTGAGGTCAGAGTGCCGAGAGCCGGCATCACCCCCGGCGAGATCCACCGCGTTCGCTTCGATTCCGTGGAAAACGGCATCGTTTTCGGCACGCTTGTATAACAAATACTGCCCTTATAATATAAAAGGAAGAAACTCCCTTCTTCAGATATGAAATTCACCTATAAGACAACAATTTACGCCTGCTTCATCGGATACATAGTGCAGGCGATCATAAACAATTTCATCCCCCTCCTTTTCATCACCTTCCACACCTCCTATGGCATCCCCCTTTCAAAGATCTCGATGCTGGTCACCATCAATTTTATGATCCAGCTTGGTGTGGACCTTCTTTCCATTGCCTTCATCGATAAGATCGGCTACAGGGCCTCCGCCATCATCGCACACGTTTTCTCGGCGGCAGGCATTCTCGCTCTCACAGTGCTGCCAAGCGTGATGCCCACCCCCTTCGCGGGCATTCTCACCTCGGTGGCAATCTACGCCGTGGGAGGCGGTCTTCTCGAGGTGCTTGTGAGCCCCATCGTTGAGAGCTGCCCCTCGGACAACAAGGAAAAGACCATGAGCCTGCTCCACTCCTTCTATTGCTGGGGTCACGTGGGAGTTGTGCTCATATCCACTATCTTCTTTTCCCTTTTCGGCATTGAAAACTGGAAGATGCTCGCATACATGTGGGCGCTGGTGCCCCTTTTCAACGTTTTCCTTTTCGCGCTGACTCCCATCGCACATCTCATCCGCGAGGACGAAAAGGGCATGTCTGTCTTCGAGCTTTTCAGAAAGCCCGTTTTCTGGCTCTTCATAGTGATGATGTTTGCAGCCGGCTCAAGCGAGCAGGCAGTTTCCCAGTGGGCGTCCGCCTTTGCGGAGCTTGGCCTGGGAATATCCAAAACCGCAGGTGACCTTGCAGGTCCCCTTGCCTTTGCCACTCTTATGGGTCTTTCCCGCGTTTTCTACGGCAAATTCGGAGAGAGGATCGATCTTGACAGATTCATGAAGGCGAGCACCGCCCTTTCGATAGTATCGTATCTTCTTGCTTCCCTTTCACCCTCCCCCGTCCTCTCCCTTGTGGGGTGCGCCCTTGCAGGCCTTTCCGTGGGTATAATGTGGCCGGGCTGCTTCTCCAAGGCCTCCGCGGCAATGAGACTTGGCGGCACCGCAATGTTTGCGTTTCTCGCCCTGGCCGGAGACCTGGGCTGCTCTTTGGGACCCACCCTTGTGGGCACCGTGTCCGATGCCTTCGGCGACGACCTGAAGCTTGGCATTCTCTGTGCCGTTATATTCCCCGTCACCCTTCTCATCTGCCTTTTCATCGAAACGAAGGGCAGAAAAAAGAAAAAAAGCGAGGCCGGCAGATAAGCACCGCTTGACACCGCAGAAATACAGGAGTATAATCAATAATAATCAACCGATCAAAAAGGAAAATGACAATGCTTAACCTTACCGCACGTTATAATAACGTTGTCTGGTCCGTCTGCGCTATGCCTTATAGCAACGGGCTTACATTGTCATACCCAAATATAAATTGATCAGCATTATTTATATTCAGAAAGCGACAGTGCAAGCCAAAACGTATCCGTTTTGCCTGCACTGTCTTTTTATTTATATTTTTTAAAGGAGAAATAGAAATGAACGCTTTTGATTACCTGAACGATTACTACACCGCTTACGACGAGGAAGGCCGCCTCCTCACAAAACACGGCAGAGTTGAATATCTCACAACAATGAAATACGTGGAAAAATATCTCACCCCCGGCGCCCGTATCATTGAGATAGGAGCAGGCACGGGGCGATACAGTCATACACTTGCGCGTATGGGCTACGCCGTCGATGCCGTTGAGCTTATTCCGCACAATATTGAGATCTTCAAAGAAAACACCCTTGACAGCGAGAACGTAACGGTAACAGAGGGAAACGCCACCGACCTTTCTGCTTTTGAAAGCAACCGTTACGATATCACACTTCTTCTCGGCCCGATGTATCATCTTTTCACAGAGGAAGAAAAGATCACCGCTCTCTCCGAAGCCATTCGGGTCACAAAGAAAGGCGGTACTATATTCGTTTCATACTGCATGGAGGATCCGTCAATCGTTCAGTACGGGTTTATCCGCGGCGGACTACCGAGCCTTTTGGAAAAGGGGATATTGGACCTTGAAACCTTCAAGGCGTCATCAAATCCCGATGACCTCTTTGTACTTCACCGAAAATCCGAGATCGAGGCGATGCGATCGATCTTTAACGTAACGCCCCTCCATCTGGTTGCAACAGACGGATACGCAAACCATATGCGCCCCACTTTTGCGGAAATGGACGACTTCACCTACGATATTTATCTGAAATATCATTTCGCCACCTGCGAACGACAGGATCTTATAGGCATGTCCAATCATACCCTCGATATCTTCAGAAAGGACTGACGTTATGCTGAACCACACAGGAACACTTCCCATCAAAACTTCACGCCTCACCCTCCGCCCCTTCACCCGCGACGATGCTGAGGCTATGTTTCAAAACTGGGCAAACGACGAAGACGTTTGCCGCTTTCTCACCTGGCAGCCTCACGGTTCCATTGATGTGACAAAGCAGCTCCTCTCTCTTTGGTGCGCCGAATACGGGGAACCGAATAAATATAATTGGCTGATCGAATACGACAGTACCCCCATCGGAAACATCTCCGCCGTTCTCGTCAGCGATAAGCACGAATACGCCTGCATCGGCTACTGCATCGGCAAGCAGTGGTGGAAGCAGGGGCTCACCACGGAAGCCGCAAAGGCCGTTATCAGCTTTCTTTTCGACCGCGTCGGCGTGAACCGCATCGAAATATCCCATGCAACGAAAAATCCCGCGTCAGGAAGAGTCGCACAAAAGTGCGGACTCACGCACGAGGGAACAAAGCGGGCGTATTTCAAATCAAAGTCCGGCGAATTTTTCGATATCGCCTTTTATTCGATCCTGCGCGACGAATGGACGCCAGCAGAAGAATAACAAAAAAAGCCGCCGCAGGATACCTGCGGCGGCTTGATTTTTTATTAGAAGCGTCTGCCGTTATTGTTGTTTCTCGTCTTCTTGAGAATACTCATAAGATCGTCGAAATCGTCATCGGAGAGGGTGTCGTCAGCTTCGCCTACTTCGTAGGTCTGCTCCTCTGCAGCGGGCTCTTCCTTAACGATGGGCTTCCAGGAGGACTGCTCGTTGTAGATATCGTCTGCTGCGAAGATGTCCTCTTCAACTGCAGGCTCAGCAGGCTGCTGAACGGGCTGGGGCTTGGGCTCAGCCTTGACAGCGGGCTTAACGGTGATTGCGGGAACGGGAGCAACGTGACGCTGTACGCGAGGGTCTGCATCCTTCTTTGCAAAGCCGGTAGCAATGATGGTGACCTTCATCTTATCCTCAAGGTTGGGATCGATGTTAGCGCCCCAGATAATATTTGCATCGGGATGAGCCTCTGCGGATACCATAGTGGATGCCTGGATAACCTCGTCCAGACCCATATCGGGAGAACCGGAGATGGAAACGAGGATACCGGTAGCGCCGGAGATAGAGGTCTCAAGCAGCGGAGAGGAGATAGCTGCCTTTGCTGCGATCTCTGCTCTGTCCTTGCCGGTGCCTTCGCCAACGCCCATGTGAGCGAGACCTGCATCCATCATGATGGAGGAAACGTCAGCAAAGTCGAGGTTGATGAGGCCGGGAACGTTGATGAGCTCGTAGATGCTCTGTACGCCGTGACGAAGCATATCGTCTGCGATCTCGAATGCGTTGATGAGGGTGATTCTTGCATCGGAAACCTGTGCAAGTCTTTCGTTGGGGATAACGACGAGAGAGTCAACGTAGGTGCTGAGGTTTTCGATACCGCCTTCAGCCTGCGCCATTCTGCGTCTGCCTTCAAATGCGAAGGGCTTACTTACAACACCAACGGTGAGGATGCCCATTTCCTTAGCTGCGCGTGCAACAACGGGAGCTGCACCGGTACCGGTACCGCCGCCCATGCCGGCAGTGATGAACACCATATCTGCGCCGTTGATAGCGTTCTTGATCTCTTCAAGGCTTTCTTCAGCCGCACGTGCACCGATCTCGGGATTTGCGCCTGCGCCGTGACCCTTTGTGATCTTTTCGCCTATCGGAATCTTGTTCGTTGCGCTGGAGTGAAGGAGCGCCTGCTTGTCCGTGTTAACACAGATAAATTCAACGCCTCTGATGGAGGAGATCATTCTGTTAACAGCGTTTCCACCGACGCCGCCAACGCCTACAACTTTAATATTTACGCCACTTTCGAAGTTATCGTCGAGTTCAAATGCCATTTTCTAATTCCTTTCCGCCCCGGCGGCACTTCGCCGCGGCACTTAAAACTGATTATTTGCAAATGTCTAATAAAGACACTCGTCTATCATTGTCTTAAACTATTACTTATATAATATAGGATTTTCTTTTGTTTTGCAATACTTTTTTTGTATTTTTATTAGATAATTCAAGGATTTTTTCGTTTTTTCGCCCAACATCGAAGTTTTTCTTCATTTTCGGCATCAGTCGAGATTGATTTCGTTGTCTATAATCGCGCTCGGGCTGTTGATGTTTTCAAGGTATATCGTGCCCTTGTTGCCCGTGGCGAACGCCTCGTCCTTCATTATCTCAAAGGCGATGGTGAGCTTAAGATCAATGTCGTTTATGTCGCCTATCATCAGCTTGAATCTGCCTCCGTAGGACACGTAAATGCCAAATCTGTCGGATATATTAAGCACCGTTGTGCCCTCCCGCATGGCAGGCGATGCGATCGCTTCCGCCGCCTTCAGCGCCACACCGAGCACGTCGTCACGGAACACGAGAACCTGCCCCGCAACGGCACTTTTCACCTCCGGCAGGCGGAGGATTATGTAGTCGCCGGCCGGCTCCGTGTCACAAAGCTCGAGAACTCTGAGCTCTGCCGACAAAAGCGCATATTGCCCGTATATTTCAGAAATGAATACCGGATCCTCTTCGATGATCTCGATGGTTACCTTATCGGGCACCGTCCGATAAAGCTTCACGCTTTTTATATACGGGAAATATTTCACCACCTCCAGGCTTATCTCTTCCTCATTCAGATGCGAAGAGAAAAGCTTGTCTCCCACCGCCACGTTTGCAACGGCAAGTATCTCCTCCGGAGTATACCTTGCGCTTCCCGTGACGGTAACGGAATCCACAACGAAAACGTAGGAATAGAGCACGTATCCAACCAAAAGCAAAACGAATGCCGCCGTCACCGTGAAGGTGTATATCCTCCAGCGACGCTTCACGTTCACGCGCCTTTCGTGCTTTGATGCAACGGCAAGATTATGCTCAAAGGCACGCTCGCTCTCTATCCTTTCGCTGCTTGCCTTGGCCATTTCCACAAGCTTCGGCATAAGCTTATTCTGTTTTTCCTTTTTCTTTTTGTGGTAGCCGACCTCCCGCTGCATCCGCTTGAGCGCCGTCCGCTCAGAGCGCGTCAGCAGCTTTCCCGACGACTCCTTTCGGTTTTCACCGTCCATATTTATTTTCCTAACAGTTTTCTGATTTCCTCAATGATCATGCGGTTCGCATCGGCAACGGCAAAATCACCTGCGCGCTCGCCCATGCGGACTCTTCCCTCATCATCCTCAAGAATCGCTTCCACCTCAGCCATCAGCCGCTTGCCGCCGTCAAGGTCCTTTTCCTCAATTATCACAGCTGCGCCCACCTCTTCGAGCATACGGGCGTTTTTGTACTGATGGTTCTCCGTTACGTTCGGCGACGGAATGAATATCGTAGGCTTGCGCATCATAGCCACCTCCGATATGGTCATCGCGCCGGCGCGGCAAATAAGAAGATCCGCCGCCGCCATCTGAGCCGGCATATCGTATATGTATTCAAGCATCTTAATATTCGGCGTTCCGTCGAGGCCGTAGTCCGAATACATTTTCGTTGCATCCGCAAGCTCGATAGAGCCCACCGCATGAACGTGCAGTATCTCGGGATGATGCTTCGTATAGTCTCTCATCATGGCAAGCACAGCCTCGTTCACGTACTGTGCGCCCATGCTTCCGCCGTATGAGAGTATCATTTTTTCGTATTTATCGGCGCCCACAGCCGCCTTTGCCGTCGTTTTATCCTTGGCGGGAACGAATCCCGAGCGAAGGGGATTGCCCACGGTGACGAGCTTCTCACGGGGGCACTTAAGATATTCGGCGGTTTTGTCGAAATTCAGAAGTATCCTGTCCACAACGCCCGAAAGCATCTTCACAGCGATTCCGGGGTAAGCGTTCGACTCATGAAGCATAGAGGGGATGCCCATCATGGACGCCGCCTTGATAACAGGCCAGGAAACGTAGCCGCCCGTGCCGATAACGATATCGGGCTTAAACTGCTTTATGAGCTTTTTCGCCTTGTAGGGCGACGTGAGTGCAAGATAAGCCGCACGGATGTTGGCAGGCGAAAGAGAGCGCCTGATGCCTCTCACGTCAACGTGATAAAGCTTATATCCCGCCGCGGGAACAAGCTTATTTTCTATTCCGCGGGGAGTGCCCACGAAGGCTATCTCCGAGCCGGGGAAATTATTCTTTATAGATTCCGCAATAGCGATAGCGGGGTTAACGTGGCCGCTTGTGCCGCCGCCCGTCATTAAAACTCGCATATATACCTCCTCACCCGAAGGGGTGACTGAAATTATATCTTTCTCTGTCTTGAATGCCTTGAAATAGACAGTATAACTCCCATTTCCGCCATCAGAACGATCAGCGACGAGCCGCCGTATGAGAAAAACGGAAGCGACACACCCGTGTTGAATATGGAGTCGGTAACGACCATGATATTCAGTATAGCCTGCAGAGAAATGTGGCTCATTATACCGTATGCAACGAGGGAGGAAAAAACGTCCGGAGCACGTCTCGCCACCGTGAATCCGCGCCAAAGCAGGGCAACGAACAAAAGGATGACGGCAACGGCGCCGATGTATCCAAGCTCCTCACAAAGGATGGTGAAGATAAAATCGTTCTGCGGCTGTGAAACGTAGCCGTATTTTTGCCTGCTCTCACCAAGTCCCACTCCAAATAGACCGCCCGAGCCGATGGCGAGAAGTCCCTGAGTCGTTTGCCAGTCCTCGGCAAGCGCGTCGGCATTTTCATCGAAGAAGGTGGTGATGCGCTGAAGCGCATAGGGATTTTTCATCAGGTAGAAGGCACCGCCGGCAATTCCCAGGGGCAGATACGTTGCCGCCATCAGCCCAACGCTTGCGCCGCCGATATACAAAACGATGCATCCGATGGCAAAGATTATTACGGTGCCGGAAAGATGCTTTTCAAGAAGCACAAGACCGCAGGCACACACAAGAATGCCCGACGGATAGAAAACGCCGTAGAGGAATCGAAGCTTCAGGGGTGCACCCACCATCATTCGCTCCGAATACTTTCCGACATAGCTTGCAAGAACGATAACGAGAGCAACCTTCATTATCTCCGAGGGCTGCACGGAAACGCCGATGCCGGGAATGTATATCCATCTCTGTGCCTCACCCTCGCTGACGCCGATGAAGAGCACCAGCACCAATAAAAAGCAGGCAAAGGCGAATATCCACCAGGCGAGCTTTCTGTAATAATGGTAGGGCACGCGCATTGCAATGGTCATTCCGAAAAGTCCCACAGCAACGAACAGTATCTGGCGCTTCACGTAATAGTAGCTGTCAAGCCCCTGGCTTATGGCGTACGGATAGCTTGCGCTGAACACCATTATGGAGCCGATGCATATAAGCACCAGCATAAGCACCATCAGAACACGGTCGGGCGACGTTTTGATGCGTATATATTCCGGCGCCTTCCGTCTGCCGCGAGGCTCAACGGGAAGCGCGGGAAGCTCTGCTTCACGCACCGCAACAGCGGTGCTTTCCGATTCAGCGATTTGCGGCTCACCGCCGCGAGGGTCAATGCTTCGCTTCAATTCTTCGCCCTCCTTTCGTAAAATTCAAAGATACGCAGATCTTAGCCGAGAACACCCGCTGCACTGACACCGAAATACGCAAGCACGCACATCAGAGCCGTTATAGCGGAAAATACGCAAACGATCTTGATCTCTCCCCATCCGCATTTTTCAAAGTGGTGATGGATGGGAGCCATACGGAAAAATCTCTTTCCGTGAGTGACCTTAAAATAGAATACCTGTATCATTACCGATGCTGTTTCGATGATGAACATAAGACCGAACACCAAAACGATCAGCGGGTTATCAAGCATCACAGCACCGCCCATAACGAGAGCGCCGTAGAAAAGGGAGCCCGTATCGCCCATAAACACACGGGCAGGATGGAAATTATACATCAGAAATCCGAGAGCACCGCCTGCGATGGATGAGCCAAGCACTGCAAGCTCAGCGCCCTCCATACTGCCTGCACCAAGCTTCGAAAACGCCGTTACAACGAAGAACACAGCCACTACCAGCACCTGAGAGGATGCAAGACCGTCGATGCCGTCCGTAAGGTTCACGGCATTGTCGATGCCCACCAGCATAAACACGATGAAGAGATAGTAAACGATGCCGAGATCGTTGATCCACACGTTGAAATAGGGAATGTAAAGGGAATCCCCGATGCATCCGAAATACACAAGCGCCGCCGTGTATGTGCCTGCCGCCACGATCTGAAGTATAAGCTTCTGAAGCGCGGTAAGGCCCTCGTTCTGCTTCTTGCGAAGCTTTGCGGAGTCGTCGATGCAGCCGATAAAGCCGCAGAAAAGCGCATAAACGAAGGTGGCTGTCATTGCAACGGGAACCTCTCCGCTGCGAACCGCCATAATAATGATAGCCGCTATCATCACCGCCGTCATGGCGAAAATGAAGGTGATGCCGCCCATGGTGGGAGTGCCCTCCTTGGACTTATGCCAGCGGGGACCGATATCGAGTATCTTCTGGCCCATTTTTCTGCTTTTCAGAATGGGGATCATCACGCGGGAGAAGATCACGGTCAATATAAATGTGATAACAGCGGAGGCCGCCGTCAGTATATAAGTCGTTTTTTCCATAGCGCTGAAACTTCCGTTTATCCTTTCAGATCCTTATTTTGCATATATTCAATAACGCGCTCGGCAGCAATGGATCGGCTGGCCTTAACGAGAAGGATGTCGTCCTTTCCGATGGAGGAAAGGATCATCTCGCCCGTTTTGCCGGGATCGTTGCTGTCCGCGTTCACGTATACGTTTTCCGCGCGGATGCCTGCTATGATAGCCGCCCTCGCAATGCCCTCCGCCAGGGGGCCGTATGTATAAAGCTGCCTGATACCGGCCTCAGCCGCATAGGTACCCACCTGCTCGTGCATAAGGTGTGTACCGTCGCCAAGCTCCTTCATATCACCGAGAAGAGCCACGGGGCGCTTGCCCTTTGCCTTCGCCATAGTCACAAGAACGTCGATGCCTGCGCGCATGGATTCGGGGCTTGCATTGTAGCAGTCCTCGATAACCGTGAAGTCGCGGACGCCGTACACTCTCTGGCGCATAGCCACGCCTCGGTACATGGAAAGGCCGATCCTGATGGCCTCCTCCGTCATGCCCGCTTCAATGCCGACGGCAAATGCATAAAGGGCGTCGTACACGTTGTGGGTGCCCAGAAGAGGTATCTCCACGTTTGCTGCGACCTTGCCCTTATATATAAGGTCAAAGAGCGTTTTATCTTCCACACTGCGGATGTTGAGAGCTCTGTAATCTGCGTTTCTGTTGTGAAGGGCTGCCGTTATCACACGTTCACGGGAGGCAACCGCTGCAGATTCCGTGAGCAGCGGCTCGTCGCCGTTGATGATGAGAACGCCGCTTTTATCCATGCCGTGCACGATCTCAAGCTTAGCCCTTGCGATATTTTCGCGGGTGCCGAGCTTTTCAAGGTGAGAGGATCCGATGTTCGTTATCACCGCAATATCGGGGCGCACGATGTCGGAAAGATACTCTATCTCGCCAAGGCCGCACATACCGCATTCAAAAATGCCGTATTCCGTGTCGGGTGCAAGGGCAAACGCCGTCAGCGGCAGACCGATCTCGTTATTTTTATTGCCCTCCGTCTTATGAGCGCAGTATTTGCGCGAAAGCACGGAATAAATAAGCTCCTTCGTTGTCGTTTTGCCGACAGATCCCGTCACCGCCACAGTTCTCACGCGGCTTTCATATATATAGTGAGACGCAAGCTTGCCCAGAGCAAGCACCGTGTTTTCAACGACAACAAGATCGCAGCCGGGAAGCTCATCGGAAAGCTCGGGCACGCGCTCGCAAAGGATGATCCGCTCGCCCTTGCCTATAGCATCGGCAATGTAGCTGTGTCCGTCGAATCTTTCGCCGGAAATCGCCACAAACATTCCCGACTCAAGGGGAACGCGCGAGTCCGTGGTAACGTATTCAATTCTTCCGCCGTAGCCTCCGTTTACGGTGACGAGCTTGCCTGCCGTCACTCTGCTTATCATTTTCGCATCCATAGGCATAAGGGTCAGTTTAACCGAATTCTCTGTCATTTCCGTATGCGGCAATGCCGCCGTCCTTTCAGTGATATATATTTATCCGTTTCTTTTTTCGATGGCTTTTTTCACTATATCGCGCTCGTCAAAGGAGCGCTTCTCGCCGTTCACGTCCTCGTAATCCTCGTGGCCTTTGCCCGCGAGTACGATAACGTCTCCGTCGTCTGCGTTCAATATAGCATATTCTATCGCTTTTTCTCTGTCCTTTATGACGGAATATGCCGACGACGGCAAGACTCCCATCAGTATATCGTTTATTATCGCGTCTCTGTCTTCCCTGCGGCTGTTGTCCGAGGTGATGATGGTAAAGTCCGCATGCCCGGTGGCGATGCGCCCCATAACGGCGCGCTTCGTTCTGTCTCTGTCGCCGCCGCAGCCGAAAAGAAGCACCAGCCTTTTTTCGGGAAACACTTCTCTTATAGACCTTATCAAGCCCAAAAGGGCTTCCGGCGTGTGAGCGAAATCGATAAACACGGGAGGCAAAAATGCGCTCTCGACCGTGAAGACCCGTTCCATTCTTCCCTTCACGCCGTGAAAGCTCCGCATCGCCTCTGCCACCGTCATTGCGTCGGCGCCGAGGGAGAGGGACGTTGCCACAGCAAGCATTGAATTAGGCACAGTGTGCACGCCGGGCATGGGGCACCCAATGCGAAGCGTCGCCGTCGGCGACGTATAAACGTATGAAACGCCGCCTTCGCCCAGATAAGAAATCTCCTCGGCACGGCAGAGAGCGCGGTGTCCTTCACCCACGGATATGCCGCCGTAGGTGTAGCACAGCCGCCTGCCGTATTCACCGTCCGTGTTGATTATCCTGCGAAGAAATCCAAAGTCGGTAAAAAGCTTCGATTTGGTGAGGAAATAATCCTCCATCGTGGGGTGCAGATCCATATGCTCGTGAGAAAGATTCGTAAACACCGCCGCCGAAAGCTCGCAGCCCGTGGCCGCAAGACCGCGTATCCTTTCCTGTCGGATCCCGTGCGAGCTCACCTCAAGCACGATATAATCGGCGCCCTCTGCCATCATTTTCCCAATAGTGCGGTACAGTTCATCGGGGTCCGGGGTCGTCATTCCCGACAAAGAGCCAAGTCCGCTTCCGTAAAAGCCGCAGCCCACAGTGCCGATAACACCAACCCGATAACCGGATGCCGACATCAGGTGTGCTATCATATGGGAGGTGGTGGTTTTTCCGTTTGTGCCGGTAACGGCAACGATGCCGGTCTTCCCCTTTGCTCTTCCGCGGCAGTAAAGCCGCGCACACAAAAGCGAAAGCAGGCGTCTTGCATCGCTGCACATCGCAAAGGGCACTCCCGGCGGAGTCTTTGCCTCGCCTTCCGCCATAACGGCCGCAGCGCCCCGCGCAATGGCATCGGCAATGAAATCATCTCCGTTGCAGGTGTTGCCACGCACCGAAACGAACAACGTTCCCTTTCCCGCCCTTCTGCTGTCGGCGGTCACGTCCGTGATTTCAACGTCTTCCGGGGGAAGCTCGCAGTCAAGCCCCCTCAAAAGCTCATGCAGTCTGATGCCCTCTTTCCTTTCTTTAGTCGGTTATATCCGACAGATGCATAAATTCAAGTGTGATAACAGTACCCTCAGGCACCTTCGTGCCCGCAGCGGGATACTGAGAAATAACTGTTGCACCGGAGCCGCTCGTGAAGTTTGCGGCGCCGTTTATGCGGATATTAAGATCCGCGTTGATGATAAGTCTGTTTGCTGCTTCCGCCGTCTTACCCACAACGGAGGGCACCTCAACGGTGTTCTTCGGCTCCTCGCCGCCCGTGTAGATAACGATGGTCTTGGATATTTCGGAAACAATGGCTCCCGATGCGGGAGACTGTGCGGTAACAGTGTCGCCGTCGCCCACGATGCGGTATTCAAATCCGTTCCTTTCAAGGAGCGACACCGCCGTAGAAACGGTAAGTCCCTCATACTTGCTCACAACGGATTCCTTCGCCGCCATTTCGTCCTCCGAATACTGAGGCTCAAAGCCCAGATAAGGAAGCACGAAGGAAAGGAGCTTCGAAACGTAGGGCGCCGCAACGACGGAGCCGTATACGCTGTCGCCGGAGGGCTCATCGACCAGAATGAGCACCGCCACCTGAGGGTCGTCTGCGGGAGCAAATGCCACGCAGGAGCCAACGCGAAGCGTATCCTCGCCGTTTTCGTCCAGCTTGTCGCGCTTCTGAGAGGTACCCGTCTTCGCCGCAACGGCATAGCCGGCAACGTACGCGTTCTTTGCGCCGCCGTTTCCGGAAACGCCCTCCTCAAGCACGGAGGCAAGAACGTCGCAGGTCTCACGGCTGAGCACCTGACGCTTGGTTTCATTTGAGTAAATGTCGATAACGTTTCCGTCGTCGTCGATAACGCTCTGCATAACGTGAGGTGTCACAAGGTAGCCTCCGTTTGCAACGGCCGCTATAGCGGAAAGATGCTGCACGGGCGTGACCTTGAATGTCTGGCCGAAGGCGCACACCGCCAGGGAAACGTTCGTGAAGTCCTTATAGCTGTGATAGATGGTCAAAGCCTCGCCGGGAAGGTCAACACCGGACCTTGCACCGTAGCCGAACATCTTGAAGTAGTTGTAGAAATTGTCCCTTCCGATACGGAAGCCCATATTCACGAATGCCGGGTTGCAGGACTGCTGAAGAGCGCCTGCGAAATTCAGCTTGCCGTGTCCCGTGCGCTTGTGGCAGGAGATGGGGTGAGCGTAGCCATCGATGCTGATGCTTCCCGAGCAGGTGAAATTGTCGGAGGTGTTCACAACGCCAAGCTCAAGCGCCATAGCACTTGTGATTATCTTGAAGGTGGAGCCGGGCTCGTAAAGCTCCGTCACCGCCTTGTTGTTCCACATGGTGTAAAGCTGATTGTAAAATTCCTTCTTGTATTCCGGGGTGCCCTCGGCAAAGCCCGTTTTGTCCAGAGCCGTCCGGTAATATTCCGTCAGCTCGTAGGGGGAGTTAAGGTCGTAGCCGCCCACAGTTGCCATGGCAAGGATAGCGCCGGTGTTAACGTCCATAACGATGCCCGAGGCGCGATTGCCCGCCTTATTCACCGTGAGGGTCTCCTCCAGCACAGATTCCAGCTCATACTGGATATATGAGTCTATCGTGGTGATAACGCTGAGTCCGTCCTCATCGGAAAGATAGTTTTCGTAGGAATCGGGCATATCGTTGCCCCATCCGCCCTGAGAGGTGATGTAGCTTCCGGAGGTGCCCTTCAATATATCGTTATAGTAGGATTCTATGCCGTAAACGCCGTCGCCGTCGGAGTTTACAAATCCGATCACGTGGCAGGCGAGAGTATTGCTGGGATAATAGCGCTTCGTGGAGGCAGTGAGATGTATCTGCTCCTCAAGGCCGTATTCGTCGATAAATTCACGGAGCAGGTCTGCTTCCGCCTTTTCAACGTTTTTCTTGATGACCTCGTAGTAGCGGTTCTTTTTCTTTGTCAGCTGCAAAACCTCGTTGTAATCCACACCCAGTATCTCGGAAAGCCCCTTTGACACAAGCTTATCCATTGTGTAGGAGGAGGAATTGCCTTCCTTATCCGTGTAGATATAAAGCTCCGTGGCCTCGTGCACAGCGCCGAGAGTGCCGAGAGTGCCCACGCGCACCCTTTCATCCTCCGTGGCAAGTGCGTATATGGAGAATTCATTTCCCATTGCGCTGATTATATCCTGAGGCGAGATAAACACCAGCCACACGGTTTTGTTGCCCGCAAGAAGGTTCATGTTCGCGTCGTAAATGTCGCCTCGCTTTGCGGTAACAGAGGTTTCCTTCGTTATCTGGTTGATAACCTTCTTTTGATAATAGTCGTAGGACAGTATCTGTATGTCGAAAAGCACGCCGCACATAAGCGCCCACAAAAGTATAAACGCAATAAGCACCACGATGCCGCGCTTTGTTATCCGTTCGTTGGCTTTCAATGCTTACCTCCTTTCCGATGCAATATGCCTGTTTTGCATCTTTTCCTATTACTTAAAAAGAGTAACGAGCTTTAATAACTTAAGTCTCCTTACTCTTTTGTGTTCTTTATATTTGTATTTGAGAGATCCCCTTTTTATGACGGGACTCATTCGCCGCCAAGAAAACGTGACAGCTGACGGTTAACGGCACTGAGCATTGTGGTCACAGGGCCAAGGTCCTCCTTGTCTCCTCCAAAGTTTTCGATAACGTCGCTGTTTTCAAGGCTTATGTATTTTTCATCAACGCTTGCATCCTTGATCATACCGATCTCCTCGGCAAGACGCTCAAGCTCTGCCAGGTCATCGCGCTCCTCAAGCTCAAGTCTCAACTCCTCAGCACGGTCGTTGAGGGAGGAAAGCTGGCTTTCAAGGCGTCCGATCTCCTGCTTATATTCGAAATTCCTCATTATGCTCTGAACCATAAGGAAGAAGATCACAGCTATAAGAAGGATCATAACGGCAAATCTGGGGAAAGGCACGCGCTTGAACAATACTTCGCGGGGGCCGGATTCGGCAAGCTGCTCGGAAGCACCGGGAGTGCGGAACTTAACCTCCTTAACCATGGAAGCGGCAGCCACGGGAGCCTTCTTTAAAGGAGCGGGCTTTGCCGCAGGACGGCTCGCAGGAGCCTTGCCTACGGCACTTACTGCCGAGGGACGTGCGCTTGCAGCCGTTGCGCTTGCAGGGCGTGCATTTGCGGGACGTGCATTTGCAGGACGTGTATTTGCGGGACGTACATTTGCAGGGCGTGCGGCTCTTGCTTCAGCCTCGCGCTTTTTCGCCTCTTCAAGGGCGGCTCTGTTCACGCTGGAATATGCGCTGTAGTTGCTGTTAAAGCGGGGGGAGACCTCGCTTACGTTTGCAGCCTCAGATCTCTGTGCCGTTCTTGCAGGAACGGTCTTATATGCATTCTGCATCAGATCCTCGGATCTTGCGCGGTTAAGATTTTCACCGCTGACAGGCTTTCTTGCGCGAAGCTTGGCCACAAGCTCCATGGAAGCATTGTCGGCAACGGGATAAACGCGAACCCTTGTGGGAGCCGAAGATCTTGTATTCGGTTTTCTGTATCCGGTCATTGCGGGGTCGTATCCGCCGATCATGCGTTCTGTCACGGTATCTTTTCCTTTCGTAAGTTTATGTTATAAGCGTTCCGCTATTCTCAGCTTCGCGCTTCTGGATCTTGAATTTTCAGAAAGCTCCTCATCACTTGCCGTGATGGGCTTTTTGTTCACCTGCCTGAGTATCGGTTTTTTGCCGCATACGCAAACGGGGAAATCGGGGGGACAGTCACATCCCTTTGCCGCCTCGGCAAAGACTCGCTTCACTATTCTGTCCTCAAGCGAGTGGAAGGTTATCACAGCAAGACGTCCGCCGGGCTTAAGGGAGGCTATGGCCGCCTTCAGCGCAGGCTCTATTCCGTCAAGCTCGCCGTTTACCTCTATCCTTATAGCCTGAAAGGTTCGCTTTGCGGGGTGCGAGCCTCGCTCAACGGATGCCGCAGGCACCGCAGCCTTAACAAGTTCGGAGAGCTCCTTCGTTGTGGTGATGGGGGCGATCTCTCTCGCCTCCACTATTCTTTGTGCTATACGGGCAGCGAATTTCTCCTCACCGTAATCGGAAAGGATCCTGCGAAGCTCAGATTCGCTATATTCGTTTACAACCTCGTAAGCCGTCAGCTTATCGTCACGGGACATTCTCATATCGAGAGGCGCCGATTCGGATGCGCTGTAGGAAAATCCTCTTTCAACGGTATCTATCTGATGTGAGCTTACGCCCAGATCAAGAAGCATTCCGTCGATCTTATCTATGCCCAGCCCCTGAAGGATGGACTCGAGATTTCTGTAGTTATCGTGCACTAAGGTAACGCTGTCGCCGAAGACCGAAAGCCTTTTGCTGCACGCGGCGATCGCATCGGAATCACGGTCGATGGAGATGAGCCTGCCGCCGCCCACACGGGATGCGATCTCAAAGGAGTGACCGCCGCCACCTGCCGTGCCGTCCACGTATATGCCGCCGGGCTTTATATCGAGCCCCTCGATGCACTCCCAAAGCATCACCGACACATGGGAGAAGGTGCCTGCCTGTCCGCCCTCGCGGACGGGAGCCGCCTTTTCTCCTTCGGGAGCCTTGTGCTTATATTTGTTCTTGCCCTTCATCTTAAAGATCAGAAGCTGTTTTTCTTAAGCACGTCGATATATCCCGATATCTTTTCAACTGTGTTCTCACCCTCGAATCTGTCCTTATCCCAGATCTCCAGATGATCGCCCATACCGATGATATATATGTCCTTATTGAGACCTGCGTATTCCTTGAGAGAGGGGGAAAGAACGACACGTCCCTGGGAATCGAGCTTAACGTCTATGGTGGAGGAGAAGATAAATCTCATAAGACCGCTGCCCTCTGTTTTGGGAAGAGAGAGAAGCTTGTCCGCGTAATCATCCCAGCCCTCTTCGGAGTAAACGGAAAGACAGCCTTCAAAATTGCGTGTGATGAATATTTTTTCACCAAGCATCTCGCGGAACTTTGCGGGAATGAATACTCTGTTCTTGTTATCGATACCCTGAGCGTACTCGCCAACAAATCGATTCACGGTGTCTTTCCTCCTTTCAGGCTGTTTTTCGGTGCAAAATCGTTGATTTTCACTCCATTTCACACCACCACAGTGTTATTATACGGCTATTCCCGTGACAAGTCAATATAATAAGCAAAAAAATAAGAACAATTTTACGATTTTTTCTACTAAAATATAATGCTTCCCGACACCTCTCCCGCGTTTTCGGCAAGTGTCGCGGCAGTATCCGCCACCCTTCTCCCAAAAGCGCCTTTATCGGCGGAATACTCACCTTATCCGAGCGCCTTTTCCGTATGATTATTCATGGAAAAATTCGCCCGTCAGCACAAAAAAACGGGGCGTGCCAACACCCGGGCACACCCCGCAAAAGCTGCGTATATTTTATTTTTTCAGCGTTTTCAGCGCCTCCGCCACAGCAGGAGGAAGAACCATGTCCTCACGTCCGTAAATGATCATTTCCCTGCAGTAGGTGGAGCTGTGATGAGCCAGCTCGGGACGGGTGGGAAACACCACCGTTTCAAGACCGCCAAGGTCACGGTTCATTTCGGCCATAGCCGTCTCCCATTCGTATTCAGAGGCAGAGCGCACTCCGCGCACGATAGTGTCGATGCCGCGCGCTGCCGCGTATTCCGCAAGAAGCCCCTCGCATATCTCCGCCTTCACGGTACCCTCAAATTCAAGCTCGCCAAGGGCGGCGTTTATGAGAGTGAGCCTTTCCTCGGGCGTGAACATTCCTCCGCCCTTCTTAGTGTTGCAGCACACGGCAACGTAAAGCTCGTCGAATATTTTTGACGCACGCTTTATAACATCAAGATGCCCCTTCGATACCGGGTCAAAGCTTCCCGAAAAAACAGCCTTTTTCATTTCGCACCCTCCGATAGGTCATTCGCCGTCTGCAGGCGTCAGCAATGTGATGCAGGCCTTGCCATAGTTAGACGAACGCATAACTTTATATTTTGCTTCCAGAGCGGCATCACCGCCGAATACGTCGCCCTTCTCGCTTTCGCAAACGATGATGGCATTTTTGTTTGCGATCCCGCCTCTTGCGATAAGCTCCAGCGAGCGCTTCATATAGTCACTTTTGTAAGGCGGATCAAGGAAAATTATATCAAAGCTCTCCTTGCCTGCCGCGCGCTTGAGGAACGCCTCAAACTCCATCACGGATATTCTGCATCTGTCGAAAAGCCCCGTGGTCCTTGCGTTTGTCTTGATAACGTTCACCGCTTCAAGAGATGCGTCAAGTATCACCGCAGAGGCAGCGCCTCTCGAGATCGCCTCAAGACCAAGCTGACCGGAGCCGCCGAAAAGGTCCAGCACCCGCCTGCCCTCAAGGTCAAACTGTATCATGGAAAACAGCGCTTCCTTCACTCTTTCACCCGTGGGACGCGTTGCCTCCCCCTCCAGAGTGATAAGCTTTTTTCCTCTTGCTTCTCCTGTTATGATCCTCACTTTAGTTTCTTCCTTTCATCGTTTTTGTGGAGGAATCCGTAAACGGCGGCGGCATTCTTTTCGCTGATGCCGCTCACGTCACCGATCTCCTCCGGAGTGGCGGCGCGAAGTGCCGTCATGGTGCCGAAATGAGCCAGGAGCGCCTTTGCCTTTTTGGGACCGATGCCCTCCACCGCCGTCAGCGACGAGCGGGAGAGAGTCTTCGATTTGGCGCGCTTCATGCTCGACACCGTGAATCTGTGGACCTCTTCACTTAATCTGTAAATAAACTGAAATACCGCCTGCTCGCGGGCGATGCTTATCTCCTCCGAGTCTCCCGCTATGGCGCGGCTTTTATGGTGCTCATCCTTCACCATACCGAACACGGGTATATCAACGCCAAGCTCACGGAAAAGGGCTCTCACAACGCCCACGTGGCCCTTGCCTCCGTCCAGCAGGATCAGGTCGGGCATGTCGCCCCATTCGGTGTGTGCCACCCTGCGGCGCAGAGCCTCCGACATAGCTGCGTAATCGTCGGGCGCATTTTTGCCCTCAATGGAGAAAAGCCTGTAGGCTGATTTTTTGAATTTGCCGTTCTCGGCAACTATCATTCCCGCCGTTATATGCTCGGCGCCCAGATTCGAGATATCGTAGCATTCGATGCGCTCCGGCACCGTTTCAAGGCAAAGCAGCGACGCAAGCTTGACAAGAACGTCAAGGTCGCTTTTTGCGCGTGATTTGTAAAGCTCCGCCGAGTGACGGGCATTTTCAAGGGCAAGATGAACGAGCCTGCGGCCTTCCCCTCTTTCAGGGGTACGCACAGTCACCCTGTGCCCCGCTCTTTGTGTAAGATATTCGCTCACGAGCGCTCTGTTTTCGTCGGAAAGATCAAAGGAGACCAACACCTCGTGGGGAACATACTCCCTCGATGAATACAGCACCGTAAGGAATTCCACCATTCCGTCCTCCTCCGAAACAGAGTCGGAAAGAAGGAGCCTGTCTGCACCGAAATCGAAGCTTTGCTTATCGGCAACGGCACCGCCCCGTATAACGAGAAGCGCCGCCGAGGAGCATATACCGTCCCCGTCCTCGTGGTATGCGATAACGTCCCTTTCCGTTTCGGGGGACGCCACCACGTTCTGCCTTTCCTTCAGTCTTTCAAGGGAAGCGATGCTGTCGCGGCATCTTGCCGCCGCCTCATAATTCTCCGCCTCCGCATATTCCGTCATTCGCTCCCTGAGAGCACACACGGCTCCGCGAATATCTCCGCGGAGAACGGAAACTACCCCCTTCAGGTGCTCCTTATATTCCTCCGAGGTTATTCTGCCGCGGCAGATGCCGGAGCAGCGGCCCATCTGGTCGTAAACACAGGAGCCGACCCGACCGATATCACGGGGAAATTCGTATTTGCAGGTGGGGAGCGAGAATATCCGCTCCATAGACGTGAGTATGTCTCTCACGGCTGCAGCAGAGGAATAGGGGCCGAAGTAAAGCGCCTCCGTGGACTTTTCCGCGCCGCGTTTTCTCGTCATTGAGAGCCGCGGAAAATCCGCCCTCATATCCACCTTTATATAGGGATACGCCTTCGCATCCTTAAGCTTAATATTGTATCTGGGCTCGTGGCGCTTTATGAGCGACGCCTCAAGCGTCAGCGCCTCCATTTCGGTCTCGCACACGATAGTCTCAAATCGCTCCACCGACGAGACCATCCGCTCCGTTTTCACGGCGTGGGCGGTGTCGGCGAAATATTGGGAAACACGGCTCCTCAGTGACTTCGATTTTCCCACGTATATGATGCTGTCGTTTTTATCGTGCATTATATAAACGCCGAAGGTG
Organism: Eubacteriales bacterium; assembly: GCA_045586225.1. GTDB lineage: Bacteria > Bacillota > Clostridia > Oscillospirales > CAG-272 > DTU064. The sequence goes on along the minus strand of JAZMZX010000110.1, from coordinate 2,904 downwards.
GAAGGAAGCTTCATGGCTTCGCGATAAAGTCCGTCGAGCTTTTCGCTTTTTTCTTTGCTGATATTATTTCTTTTCATCGCTTTTATTATAAACAAAAGACACACCCAATGCAAGGGTGATTTCATACGGAAACATAAAAGCGGACGTAGTCACGTCCGCTCTTTGCCATAAGAATTATTCGTATTATTCGGAAAAGCCTGTTTCGATAAGCGCAGTGAGACCTGCGATAGCTTCGTTTTCATCTTCTCCGTCAGCGATCAGGTTAACGACTGCTCCCTGATTAACACCGAGAGAAAGAACGCCGAGAAGGCTCTTTGCGTTCACCTTGCCGCCTTCGCACTCGATCCAGATAGAGCATGCGTAGCTGTTCGTTTTCTGAATAAAATATGTAGCAGGTCTTGCGTGAAGTCCTACGTTATTCTTTATCGTGACGCTTTTGGATATCATATTTCCCCCAAAATAATCGGATACACAGTGAGTATAGACGACTCTTCTCCGTTATATCATATTAGTTTAAGTAATTATAACAAATACCGCTGTCAAAATCAATGTACATATTAATGTATTTTTATATACTTTGTGCACATAATTTTATAGCATTTTTACTACTTTGACGAGGCTCTCCCATCAGGAAAGGGGAGACACGTCGATAACAAGGGCTGTGACCTTGATCTCGCCGTTTTTAAGCTCGATCTCCATGCCCGCCGTTATGGGCATTTCTCCGTCGAGAAGATATATGCCCTCGGAATAGTATCCGGAAACGGCAAATGCTCCGCGGCAATCTATCCTGCCGCTTTCCTCGTCGTGATACGCGATCACAAGCTCGCCGTCTTCATTTTCCATGTAATACTGGGCAGGCGTCACCGTGAAATCGGACAGCACCGCCCCCTTCACTTCTCCGTTGAGCGTGAAGCTTTCACCTTCAACGAAATACACCGAGGAGGTTCCCTCGATATCGGTGATAAGCACCGACACCGCCGCGCCCGTAAGCTCGGGAGTCACCGCAAGGATCCCGTTTTTTTCGGTGAGAATATATCTCGCCACCACACCCGTCACCATAACGAGTATCAGCACGAGTAAAAACAGATCAAGCACACCGAAGGTTATCTTTCTGTTTTGCATGTGGTTCTCCTTTCAAAGACGGGCGTTTATTTGCCCACGCTGATGCAAACGCCGCTGAACGAAAAATTGTCTGTCCGCAGAGAATACTCGCTTTCAACAAGCACCTCATAGCCCGAAACGATAGCCTCGTCGGGAGACGAAGATTCAGCGGATATTGTTATATAAAGGTCGTATCTGCCGGGTATCAGCTGACCTGTCAGAGCAGAGCGGGAGGCCGTCACCTCATATGCCTTCACGTTGCCCATGAAGGTGCCGTCCGTGGAAAAGACCTGGTCGCCAACCGCCACGCGGTCGGTAAGCTCGTCTCTCACCTCAACGGCTCTTATAACATAGCTGACGGCATAGGTGTCGTCGAGGGTGGAATCCGTCAGCACGAATTCATAAACCAGAACGCCCACAGCTATTATCAAAACAAAAAGCAGCACGTCGAAAAGCGTGATACCGATGCGTTTCTTTGCGGCGCCGCTTTCTTTTATTCCGTTATTCATAAATACCTCCGAAGAGAAATTATCTGTACTCAACGTCAACAGCAGCCGTTTTTCCGTCGCTGGCAGCAACGTTGTCGTCGCTCATGCGGCTTATTCCGGGCTTCGGTGACGTATACGCCGAAACAAACGCGGCGAACATAAAGAACAGAATGAAAAGCTTTTTAACAGTGAAGATATCCATCGTGAAGGAGCTTATCAGCAGCGCGATCATTCCGACAGCGGAGGATGCGGATGCCGCCGCGCTTGCGCGGGGTGCGCCGCTCTTTGCCGCCGTTACTGCTTTGATAATGATAAGGCAGATCATAAGTGTGAATATCAGAAGCCCCGTGACCCCGTATCTCACTGCGATGCCCAGCGGCAGGCACTGGCTGTTTGCCGCCACCTCACCGAATCTGTCGTAGGCTGCATAAAGAGATGCAAACACGTCGTCGGAGGCACCGACACCGCCGATAATGTTATCGAGGAGGATGCGCACCGAATTGGCTCTCACACGAATGCGGGCAACGGTATCGGCTCCCGAAAGATCCAGTATACGCATAATGAAGCGCTCAAGCCCGGGAGGTGCCAGCCACAAAACGAAGGGCACCGCAACTGCCGCCCCCATAGGGAGCCACAGATAATTCACGTTACGCGACACAAGGATAATGATAATGCCTGCAAGAGCACCCAGCCACAGACTGCGCGAGCCTGTATATACGATAGCGACAGCCGTGACCACAGTGCCTATGGAAGCCGTCAGGGAAATGCCGCCCTCCTTACGCACGAGAGCACGCGCGATCATCATAGGCAAAAGCATAACAAGATAAGGCGTTATAACGGCAGTCTCCGATACCAGTCCCAAAAGCCAATCTGCGGTGCGGACAAGAACAGGGGATACAAAGTCATACGAAAGCGCCGATTTCACGTCGAACACCCGTGAAAGGATGAACACAAAGGCCAGAAGGCCTCCGCCCACGGTTACGGAATGACGGCATTTTTCTCTCCATAAATCGTTCTTGATCACGTTCGTTATAACGAAATAAACGAGGATATAGCGAACGTACGAAACGTCTCCGATGCCGTAGCCGTTTCCGTGGTGAACGATGCCGCCGAAGATCACAACGGCTGCAAATATCATCACAACGGTGTCAAGCACGTCGAGACGGAAGGTCCTGCGCCCCGTTATGAGCTTAAAAATATATCCCGCGGAAAGAACGGTGATATAAAGGGTCAGCGTGCTGTAGGACATAACCGGAGCAAGCACGAAAAGCACGATAACTCCGCCCTCTGTCCTTGTGAGCAAAAGATAGCCCGC
>JAZMZX010000109.1:0-11892 GCA_045586225.1 Eubacteriales bacterium | reverse complement strand
CTCCGCTAAGAACATCACGCCCTCGCATCGGCTCTTTTTTATTCTGCAAGCGTATAGCCGCGTGGCGCCTTCACGGTGACGCTGACGCCCTCGGGAGCCGTGTATTTCACGCTTATAACGCCCTCGGACAGCACATTCCAGGAAACGGACACGCATCCGTATCCGCAAACGAAGCTTCCCTCCGCACGCTTCACGTCATCGGGCACGAAGGGCTCGATGAGAAGACTGCCGTATGAGTCGCCAACGGGCTTCACGCCTAAAAGCCCCTCGGTGAGCCACTGCTTCACGTGGCCCATCATTGCGTGGTTGCGGGAACGGACCATTCCCCACCAGAGCTCCTCGTAATTCCAGTATTCGGGCAAGGCTGTGAGCCCTTTATCAATGAAATATCTGTATCCCGGAGGGGTGGGATTCATTATCATCTTATAGACAACGTCGTTACGTCCGTATTTATCGAGGGCGCCGAAGACCTGACGCAAGCCAACCTCGCCGGAGGTAAGGTGGTAGCCGCTTCTTTCAACGGCAGACACCAAGGCCTCCACGGTGGCAGCTTCGTTTTCCTCGGCCACTATCCCCGACCACAAAACGCAGCCGCAGCTGGACTGGCTGCCGTTTCCGTATGTGCCGGAGGCTGAGTCGAAACAGACGGGGTCCCTGTGAAACGCCGCCTTTATCTCTGCCGCCTTGCTTTTATAAAGAGCGCTTTCGTTATCATATCCGAGGACGGCGGCGACCTTCGACACGGTGGTGACGAGATTATAGTACGCGCAGTTTTCAACAAGCTTTGTGGGGGTGCTTTCGTTTATCTGCCCCCAGTCGCCCATTTGGGCATAGCCCTCTATGAGTCCGTCCTTTTCAAAGCCCGCAAGGTGAACAAGATATGCCTTCATTGAGGGATACGCCATTCTTATGAGGCTGTCATCGTTATAAAACACGTAATAATTCCAGGGTGTGAGCACCACGGCGCCGCCCCAGTTTGGGTCGCGGTGGAGCCCCACGATGCGGTGATATTCGGGAGCGATTGCAGGCACGTAGCCAACGCTTTCGACGTCCTTATCGCCCTCCTTCACCTGCGAATCGCATATATCTCTTACGATCTTGGGTATCCAATTTCTTATATCATAGCCGTATGCCATTGAGCGGAACATCAGGTGCGAGGTTTCAAGCCAGCCAAGCTTTTCGATCTGAGGGCAATCGGTGAAGGCACCGAACATATTGCTTTCGATGGAGCGCTCCGTGATCTCGTTTATGCGGTTTATCACGGGAGAATCGGTGGTGACAGTGCCGTTTTTCCCGTTTGCGGTGCGGATTCGGCAGTAACCGAAGCTTTCCGTCGTTGGCGGATAGGGGAAGCTCTCCACCTCAAGGTAGCGGAAGCCGTGATAGCAGAATCGGGGGCGCCACACCTCCCTGCCCGTTCCCTTTACCGTGTAGCTGTCGCTTATCTCGCAGGATTTGAAGGCAGACCAGCTCTGTGTGGAGGATCGCTGATCGGCGTGACCTTTTTCGTCCAGCTCCTCGGCGGGCTTCATTTTGATTTTCGTACCGCGCATGGCGGCAGTCGCTTCAACTGTGATCTCGGGCACGCCCGCTCCGTTTTTACCGAAGTCCACGATATAGGTGCCCGTGTCCGTTTCCGTGACGGAGACGGCAGGGGTCACCTCGCACACCTTTATGGGGGTAAATCCGCGGAGCGTGACCGTATCTGCAGGGGCGCTGGTGACGGCGGCATTCTGCCAGCCGCTTCTGTCGGCAGAAGGCAGATCCCATCCCCCGATCTCAAGGGTGGCATCGTAGTCCTCTCCGCCGTACCAATCGTTGAACACTATAGGTCCCGCGGTGGCACGCCAGCCATCTCCGCTCGCGAGGATAACGTGCTCCTCGCCCGTGCGGGTGGTGGCACGAATCTCTGCTACGAGCTTTTTTGTGCCGTATATCCCACGGGAATACACGGCTCCATCGTTTTTCTGGTATCTGTGTGGAGGGATAGGCTTTCCGTCCGCTTCCATGGTGGGGTTCACGCGGAAGTTTTCGTACTGGCCGTTTCCGAGCATAATTCCGATGGCGTTTACGCCATCCGAGAGCATATGAAAAACGTCGTAGCAGACGGCGTATACTCTTTTACCGAAAACGCTTTCGCCCGGGTCAAACACCGTGTCCTCGGGCTTTTTGCCGTTTACGGTGACCTCGAAAAGACCGAGGCCCGAAATATACAAGGCGGCACTTTCGTATTTTTCCTTATCGAAGCTGAAATCCGCCGCAAATATGGGTGAGAGCGAGCGGTCGTCTCCGGGGTATTCTATCCATTCGGCGGTGAAAACGAGGTTTTTCATAAAAACGAAGTTTTTCATAGTATAGCTCCTTTGTTTCTTAAGCTGATTATATCACAATTCGGCGTTCCGTTCGCTAAAGGAATGAAAAAAAGACCGCTTTCGCGGTCTTTTTTCACTGCTTATTCTGTTTTTTTATAGCCTCGAAGGTCTCGTCGCTGATAACGTGCTCGATCTTGCACGCATCCACCGACGCCACCTCCTCGGAAACGCCGAGGGAAACGAAAAATTCCGTCAGGATATTGTGTCTTTCATAAGTGCGCTCGGCACTTCTGACTCCCTCCTCGGTGAGGGTGATATATCCGCGGGCGTCCACCTCGATGTAGCCTCCGCGGCGGAGAAGTCCCACAGCGCGGCTTACACTGGGCTTTGAATATCCCATATATTCGCACACATCGATAGAACGCACTGCTGCTTTCTCCTTTGAAAGGATGTATATCGTTTCAAGATACATCTCTCCCGATTCCAAGAGCTTCACGGTGGTACCTCCTTAGGTTTGATTTTTCGCTACGCTTCCTCGCGCTCGAAATAGTATTTTGTGTTATGGAGCTTCACGCTCTGCACAAGGCCTACGGTCAGCCATATAGACAGCATCGACGATGCGCCGTAGCTTATAAACGGCATCGTGATACCGATAACGGGCAGCATACCGAGGCACATTCCCATATTTTCCGTGGTCTGGGCAATGAGAATGGCGATAACGCCCGTGCATATGTATGAGCCTGTGTCCTTTCTCGCCGTGTGTGCGATATGAATAGTCCTTATTATCATCACCGTCATAAGGGTGAGATACGAAAAGGCGCCGATAAAGCCGAACTTTTCGCAGAGCACGGAGAAAAGGAAGTCGGTGGTGGCAACGGGCAGTATTTTATACTCGTTTCCTCCGAAAAGACCCGCTCCCCAGAATCCGCCTGCGGATATGGTGTTTATGCTCATTATCGCCTGATATCCGTAATCCTGCGGGTCGATATACGGGTCGAAGCCGCAAAGGATACGCATTTGCTGATACTCGGAAAGATGCGGCCACGCATACGGAAGTATGACCACGCAAACGCCGATGGCTGCAACGTAATACCAGAGTGAAAGTCCGCCGGCATAAAGCATAACGGCAAAGATGCAGGCGAATACAAGCGTCGTTCCAAGGTCTCCCGTCAGAAGGACGGAGCCCATGATGATACCTGCATGGATAATGAGCTGAATAAGGCTTTTCGGATGGTTTATTTTCGTTTTCACTCGGTCTATATGCTTTGAAAACGAAAGGATAAAGAACATTTTCACGAATTCCGACGGCTGAAACTGAACAAATCCCAGGTTGAGGGTGAGCTTCTGTCCGTCGTCCTGCGGGCTTTCACCGAAAAGGAGCACCAGCATCATGAGGAACAGCGAAAATCCGACCAGCGGTATCCACAGCTTGGTAACTACGGCATCGTAATCGAAAAGAGCGAAAACAGTCATGCCGACGCACCCCACGATGGCAGCCGCGATCTGCATTATTACCATACGCGTGCCGTATGAATAATCGCTGCGTATACCGATCAGAGTAAGCACGGAGATGAGGCTCATACCAAGGCCGCAGAAGATTATGACAAAATCGAGCTTGCCGAGCTTTTCCCTGAGCGAGGTTGAAAAGACCTTCACTTCGTACTTGCCTCCTTTCGGGTGTTTATTTTTGCTTTCGGAGTGTCAGATCAATACGCTACTGCGAAATAAACAACGTCCTTTGCAGGCTTGCCGCAGCAAACGCACTTATCGTCGAAATGCTCTTCGTTGAAGGGGATGCAGCGGGAGCCTACGCCGGTCTGTTCCTTGATGGAATCCTCGCAGGCCTCGTCTCCGCACCACATAAGGCGGACAAAGCCATTGCCCTTTTCCTCGAGGGACGCCTTGATCTCGTCGATGGTGCGGCAGGTGTAGGTGTGTGCCTCGCGGTTTTCGAGAGCCTTTTTGAGCATGCCGTCGCGAACCTCGGTGAGAGTCTTGAGAACGGTATCGGCGATGCCGTCGAGGGAGATGCCGAACGTCTTCTGCATATTATAGCGGGTAACGAGAACGCACTCGTTGTTTGCAAGGTCGCGGGGACCGATCTCGATTCTTACGGGAACGCCCTTCATTTCGTATTCCGCGAACTTCCAGCCGGGAGACTGAGTATCGTCGGTATCGAGCTTCACGCGGATGCCTTTAGCTTTGAGCTCTTCATAAACTTCCGTTGCCTTTTCGGTAACGCCGGGCTTCTGCATCTGGATGGGAACGATAACTACCTGAATGGGAGCGATAGCCGGAGGCAGAACGAGACCGTTGTTGTCGCCGTGGGTCATGATAACGCCGCCGATCATACGGGTGGTGCAGCCCCAGGACGTCTGATGGGGATAAACGAGCTTATTCTCGCGGTCTGTATACTGGATATCGAAGGCGCGTGCGAAGCCGTCGCCGAAATAGTGGGAGGTTGCTGCCTGAAGAGCCTTACCGTCGTGCATGAGAGCCTCGATGGCATAGGTTGCCTCTGCGCCCGCAAACTTATCGCTGTCGGTCTTTCTGCCCTTGATAACGGGGATAGCAAGATCGTCCTCGTGGAAGCTTGCGTACACGTTCAGCATCTGCTCGGTTTCGAAGATTGCTTCTTCAGCCGTTGCGTGCATGGTGTGACCCTCCTGCCAGAGGAACTCACGGGAGCGGAGGAAGGGGCGTGTGGTCTTTTCCCATCTTACGACGGAGCACCACTGATTATAAAGCTTAGGCAGGTCGCGGTAGCTCTTGATGATATTTGCGTAATGCTCGCAGAAGAGAGTTTCGGAGGTGGGGCGCACGCAAAGGCGCTCGGTGAGGGGCTCGGAGCCGCCATGGGTGACCCATGCAACCTCGGGGGCGAAGCCTTCAACGTGGTCCTTTTCCTTCTGCAGGAGAGATTCGGGGATGAACATAGGCATATACACGTTTTCGTGACCAAGCTCTTTGAATCTCGTGTCAAGGATATTCTGAATATTTTCCCAGATTGCATATCCGTAGGGACGGATGATCATGCATCCGCGAACGCTGGAATAATCGATAAGATCTGCCTTTTTACAGATATCGGTATACCACTGCGCGAAGTCGTCCTCCATGGAGGTGATCTCTTTAACAAGTTTTTTGTCGTTAGCCATTATATACCTCAAAAAATAAAATATTTTAAATAAAATTATTACGCTACAGTATATCACATAAAAATTTCCGTGTCAACTCCGAGGGGTGTGTTGCGTTTATTTTATTCGCCCGGCCATTGACCGACAGCTCAGTTTTTGTTAGTATATACCGGAGAGAACAATACGAACAACGAAAGCGAGGCAGGCTATGTACAGCACCGTTCTTTTTGACCTTGACGGGACTCTGACCGACCCCGGGACAGGCATAACCAATTCCGTGATGTATGCCCTTTCCCATTACGGCATCACCGTTTCCGACAGAAGCGAGCTTTACCGATTCATCGGTCCTCCCCTTTACGATTCCTTCCGCGGCTTTTACGGCTTTTCCCACGAGGATGCAGAGGCAGCCGTGGCTCACTACCGTGTTTATTTCGGCGACAGGGGGCTTTACGAAAATGAGGTCTACCCCGGTATCCCCGATATGCTGGAAGGGCTAAAAAATGCGGGAAAGCAGCTGGTTATTGCAACATCCAAGCCCGAGCCCTATGCTGTAAAAATACTGGAGCACTTCGGTCTTTCGGAGTATTTCGACCACATCTGCGGCGCCACCTTCGACGCCACGCGAAACCGCAAGTCCGACGTTATCGCATATGCGCTTAAAACCGCAGGCGTCACCGATCCTGCCGACGTCATAATGGTGGGTGACAGAGAGCACGATATAAACGGCGCCAAAGAAAACGGCATTGCCTCCATCGGCGTTTTATACGGCTACGGAAGCCTTGCGGAGCTCACCGCTGCGGGAGCAGACCACATTGCCGCCGCTCCCGGTGACATTCCTTTATTTTTGTGAGCCGCGTACTTGCAAATAATGTCGCTTTTATGGTATAATATTTTTTAAGTTACTGCAGATAGACAGAAAATTATATAGATGACCGGTCACACGGCAAAAACGGTCGATTTATCCGAGAGGAACACTATGGCTGAACAGCAGAAGAGAATTTACGAGGCCTTCGAAAGCTACGACGAAGAGCCCGCAGAAATCAAATACAGCAGACCCTCACCCATGAAGATCGCGGTGAAGGTGATCTTTTATCTTTTCATCGTCCTCGTAAACGGTGCCGTGATCTTCCGCGTTTGCTCGGCAGAGGACCCGAAGGCAGTGCTCCGCCCCATCGTCACGGAGGCGATGCGCGAGGCATACGCAGAGGATGAAGGCTTTGCCATATACACTCAGGACATTTTCGATATGTACACAGAGGACGGCCTCTTTTATTCCACGGGTATGTTTTACACCCCCTCGGCAGGTCAGCTTCAGGTCTCCGTGCGCTACAACGTGCGCACCATGCCCGACGTGCTGATCGCAGACGAGCTCGGTCTGGGCTTTGACTCAAACGAGGAGCTTTCCTACGAGCAGCGCGAGACCTCCGACTTTGAGACCCTCCCATCCGACGTTATCAAGAACACCGATTACTTCGCCTTCAGGCTCACAGATGACAAGGGCAACGATTATCTCCCCGAAGAAACGGAAAAGATGACCCGTTCCCTTTACGTTTTCCACACCTTCGTTTTCGACGTTGTCCCCGATGAGGAAACGAATTTCTACATTGAGCTTTATCTGCTTCGCGACGGCGAGCCCGACTACACCTCCCTTGTGGGCAGGATGAAGGTGCTCAGCTGTGAACGTCCCCTTAAGAAATACGAGCTCTCCGGCTCTTTTATCTCAAAGCTTAAATGATGAACGGTAGCAGCTTTAACGAATACACCATCCACGCGGTGAGAAAAAACAGGACGGATATCACCCTTTCCGTTACCTGCTACCTTGCATCGGCATTTCTTTACATTTATTCCGTTGCAGTTGAGGGCGTGAGATACGGCTCGGTGCTTCAGTTTCTCTCCCTTTTGCTCATCGTTGTCGGCATATACGTGAACCAGCGGTACACGTGGACGAATTTCATTTATTCCGTCAAGGCAACCGAGAGCATGAACAGCGGCGAGGTCACGGGATATTCCTTTTACGTTTACAAGGTCCAGGGCAAAAAAAGCACCTGCCTTGCAAACATCCCTTGCAAGGACTGCACCGGCATCGTAAAGCGTGTGCGCGGAGCCAAGGACGGCGGAGCACCCGCCGCTGACAAGGACACGGCGCGCTATTCATTCACGCAGACGATGATGCCCGACACCTACTACACGGCAGTGTTCAATGCAGACGGGGGCACGGCTCACATCAGCTTCGAGCCCGACGAGGTGATGGTATCCATCCTCTCGGCTTATATAAACAACTGACAAAACAAAAAAAGATCACAGGACACAGAATTTTATGAAGATAGCAATATTCGGAATGGGAAATATCGGCGGCGGCGTCGTTGACGTTATCCTGAAAAACAAGGAAGCGCTGGCCAAGGCCTGCGGTGAGGAGCTCACAATCAAGTATATCCTCGATCTTCGCGATTTCCCCGATCACCCTCTCGGAGACAGAATCGTCCACTCCATCGACGCCATTGTGAACGACCCTGAGGTCGGTCTCGTTTGCGAGACTATGGGCGGCTCTCACCCTGCATACGAGTATACCGTTGCTTCCCTTCGTGCGGGTAAGCACGTCGTCACAGCGAATAAGGAGGTCGTTGCCAATTTCGGCGACGAGTTCACTGCGATCGCTGAGGAAATGGGCGTTCACTACCTTTTTGAAGCATCCGTTGGCGGAGGCATCCCCCTTATCCGTCCCATAACGGGCTCCCTGCGCTCCGAATCCATCAATGAGATAAACGGCATCGTAAACGGCACCACCAACTACATTCTCACAAAGCTTTCCGAGGGCATCGGCTTCGATGAAGCCCTTGGCGATGCAAAGGCACGCGGCTATGCTGAGCCCAATCCCTCCGCAGACCTTGACGCCATCGACGCGCAGAGAAAGATCTGCATTCTTTCCGCCCTTGCAACCGGCAGGCTTTACGCCCCCGAAAAGCTCCGCGCGGAATCTATCCGCAATATCACCCCTGAGGATATGTCTGCAGCCGACGCCTGCGGCGGCACGGTGAAGCTTATCGCTCACGGCGAATACAGAGGCGGCACCGACGATATCTTTGCGGCACCTGCATTCGTGCCCTACACCTCCCCCCTTTCCCACATTGAAAACGTATTCAACGGAGTGCTCGTTTCCGCTTCCGTTTCCGATGAGCTCATGTTCTTCGGACGCGGCGCCGGCAGATACCCCACATCGGGCTCCATTATCGCAGACGTTATCGCTGCCGTTTCCGGCACGCAGATCCGTATCACGCCCTTCAGAAAGGCCGATGACTCCACCCTTCTGCCCTACGCTCACCATCTTTGCGGCCACTTCGTCACGGTGCCTCTATCCCTCAAGGATGAGGCTGAGAAGTATTTCGGTATTGCCGCAAGAGTCGGCGCAGACGGCAAGCGCGCAGGCTTCGTCCTCCCCGAGGAAAAGCACGGCGATGCATGCGCCCGCGCAGAAAAGTTCGGTGCAGAAAATGAGGCACAGGTCTCCGTTTACCGCATAATATAATAACAAGCAAACGAAAAACAGCCACGGTTGCCGTGGCTGTTTTATTTTTGAGGTTTTATTATGCAAAGCTCCATCGTTTACGCCGTGACCCTTCGGGAAAACGAGGGCACGTGCACCGTGACGCTTTTCGGCTACGGTATGCACGGGCTTTTGGCGTCCGTTTCCGCTCTGCTTGAAGGCTCGGGAAGGTGCGCCGATGGCTTTTCCGTTTCGGATTCGGCGCTCTCAGTCAGCATAAAGGGGGATTCATGCGGCGAAGTATACCGCTTGCTGTGCCAAAGCTTTATTATGTCTCAAGGCCAGAGGGACGGGTCCATATAGCAAAGGATGGACTTTTCGAGCCAATATTCGAACTCTGTTTTTTCGGGATAAAGATGCTCAAAGCTTTTGAATTTACTGTATAAGCTGCGGCCGTCGCCAACGTCGTGCCAGATATCGGCGAAAATGAAGTCGTACCCTGCCGTCGGTGCCGTTTTTTCCGCGTATTCTATGGCATCGGCAACGATGATATTCACCTTTTCGGGATGCTCAAACTGAGGCAGTATCTCGCTTTTGAAAAGCGCTGCCGCATCCGGCGAAAGCTCAACCGCCGTGACAGACTCCACCTCTTCCTTGCGCTGACACATATAAACGAAATATCCCAGTCCGAGCCCGTAAGTGAGCACCTTGCCGCGGGCTTTTTCCACCGCAGGCAGCGTGGTGACAGTTTCGTTGGGCAGAAGAGTCATCCATTCTCTTCCCCCTTCAAGGATGGCGGGATATGAAAAACCGCGCATGAAAAAGCCCAGCTGAGGGATAAGCTCGCCCCGCTCGGTGACGGTGAAATCATCCCGTATGAAGCCCTCGCAGGGAGCGAGAGTCATTGTTTTAATTTCCCATTTGCCAAGCTTTTTTGAGGGGAATTTAATATTTTTATAGTACGGATCGTTTTCGAAATCGAGAGGGTCCAGCTCCTTCACCATCGGCAGGAACCAATTCCGGAAATGGGCTTTGTCCGCACCTGCGGAATCGAGCCCGCAAAGAACGGCCAATATCTCGGCAAATGATCGGGAGGCATCAAATCCGCAGGCCTCCTTCATTTCATTCACCATTTCGGGGGTGACGGCGTCGGGGGAAAGATTAAGATAAAGGGAGAGAAGCTCCGCCGTTTTTGCGTTCAGTCTTTTTATCTTTTCAGCCGGCAATATGCTTTTCGCCATGGACATAAATGCACCTCCCCGTGACTTCGGTTTTCTCTCTTTTACGGATGATAATGATACCACAGTGTTGAAAAAAAATCAACTCTGTGGTATACTATAAAAAATTTTTAGCTTTTAAGGAGGTTCGAAAATGCAAAGCGCCCGTGACCTGCTCATGTCAAAGAAGCTCTTTATTTTCGATATGGACGGCACTATCTACCTTGGCAAAAGACCCTTTGATTTTGCGATAAAATACATCAATCACCTTCGTGAGTGGGGGAAGGACGTTATGTTTTTCACCAACAACGCCTCCCGCAGCTCCGGATTTTATTACATGAAGCTTTCCTCCCTTGGCTACGGTCCTTCTCCCCGTGAGATCATGACAGCGGGCGACGTTACGGCAGAGTTTATTCTCCGCCACCGCCGCGGTGCATCTGTTTATCTTGTGGGCACCTCAGACCTTCGCCGTGACTGGAAGAGCCGCGGTATTCGCCTTATCAGCGACGACGACGCATCCTGCGGCGCTCTTGCCGACATCGTTGTTACGAGCTTTGATACGGAGCTCAATTATCAGAAGCTTTCCGATGCCACCCGTATGATACGCAGCGGCTCCGAATATCTTTCCACACATCCCGACTTTAACTGTCCCACAGAGGACGGCTTCATCCCCGATTCCGGCGCCATTGCCGCACTCGTCACCGCATCCACCGGCGTGACGCCCCGATATTTCGGCAAGCCGTATTCGGAAACTGTCGATATGATAAAGGAAGTGACGGGCTACGGAAGCCGCGACATCTGTATTTTCGGAGACAGGCTGTACACCGACATTGCCCTCGGAAAGAGAAACGGCATCACCTCGATCCTCGTGCTGACGGGTGAGACAACTGAGCGCGACATTGAAAAGTGCCGCCCCGAGGACATGCCCGACCTGGTTCTTCCCTCCCTTCTTGAGGCAGACAAACTGATGATACAGTAAATTATTTCCGTTTCCCCGTTTACAGCGGAGAAAGTATGCTATAATATAATCACCCAGGCAAAAGCATCGCAAAGGAGGCTATTATGTTCCTTGACCGCAACCCGACACTTCGGATCGTTATAAACACAGTGATCATTATCCTCGCGCTGGCGATAGTGATCGGCTCGATAATATTGATAGCCCATATGCTTGACGTTGGCTCCCCAGACGACGGCGCAGACACCTCCGGCACCGACACCGCCGATACACAAGGCGACACCCACGAAAAGGACACGGAGGGCGACACCGAAAAGCCGGACTCCGACAGCGGCTCTGAGGGCACGGAAAAGCCCGACGGCACCGAAGAGACCGAAAGCACCCCCGACGACACGACAACCGCTCCTCCCGAGATCGGCGAAACCGTCTACGACGTTCCCAAAACAATGTACGCGCTTTACAACGTCAACGCCCGAATGAGCGCCACCACAGAAAGCGACATATACGGCCTTTACTATCAGGGTGACGCCGTCACCGTCACAGGCGAGACCGAAAACGGCTGGTACCGTGTTAACTGGCGCGGCTACACCGCATACATCAGAAACGATCTTCTCACAGAGGATGCACCCGCAGCAAGCGTTACCGTCACGGATTACGATCCCGCAGTTATCATGTACGCACAGGCAAACGTAAACGTCCGCACAGGACACACCACAAGCTCTGAGAAGATCACCATGATCGATATCGGAACCGAGGTCACCGTTACCGGCAAGACCTCAAACGGCTGGTACCG
>JAZMZX010000108.1:0-1720 GCA_045586225.1 Eubacteriales bacterium | reverse complement strand
CGAAGAAGACCGAATTTGAAAGAACCCAGCTTGTCAAGGACAAGACCGGCGTAAAGATCGAAGGCATTGCCGCAGTCAACCCCGCAAACGGCAAGGAAATCCCGATCTACATTTCCGACTATGTCATGATGGGTTACGGCACCGGCGCGATCATGGCAGTTCCCGCACACGACGAGCGCGACTGGGCGTTTGCAAAGAAGTTTGGCATCGACATCGTTGAAGTCATCAAGGGTGGCGACATCACCACCGGCGCATACACCGGCGACGGTGAAATGGTCAACTCCGATTTCCTCAACGGATTCGATAATAAGAAGGACTCCATCGCCAAGGCTATCGAGGTCCTGAAGGAACGCGGACTCGGCGAGGCTGCCGTTCAGTTCAAGATGAAGGACTGGGCCTTCAACCGCCAGAGATACTGGGGCGAGCCCATTCCGATCGTTCACTGTCCTCATTGCGGCATGGTTCCCGTGCCCTACGAGGAGCTTCCTCTCCGTCTGCCCGATATGGAGAACTTTGAGCCCGGCGAAGGCGGCGAAAGCCCTCTGGCCAAGGTTGAATCCTACGTTAACTGCAAGTGCCCCAAGTGCGGTGCCGACGCAAAGCGCGAAACCGACACCATGCCCCAGTGGGCAGGCAGCTCCTGGTATTTCCTCCGCTATATCGATCCCAAGAATGACAGCGCTCTCGCAGACCCCGAAAAGCTGAAGTATTGGATGCCCATCGACTGGTATAACGGCGGTATGGAGCACGTTACACGTCATATGATCTACTCCCGCTTCTGGCATAAGTTCCTTTACGATATCGGCGCGGTGAACACCGAGGAGCCCTACGCAAAGAGAACGGCACAGGGCCTCATTCTCGGACCCGACGGCGAAAAGATGTCCAAATCCAGAGGCAATACCGTTGACCCCAACGAGGTTATCGACAGCTACGGCGCAGACGTTCTGCGCACCTATATACTCTTTATGGGTGACTACGGCGCTGCTTCTCCCTGGAGCGAAACCGGCGTTAAGGGCGTTAAGCGCTTCCTCGACAGAGTATGCGGACTCACAGAGCTTGTATCCGGCAAGGGCGTAACTCCCAAGCTTGAGGTGTCCTTCCACAAGACTGTCAAGAAGGTGTCCTCCGATATCGAGGAGCTTAAGTTCAATACCGCTATCGCGGCTATGATGAGCCTTATCAATGAGATATACGAAGCAGGCACCCTCACCCGCGACGAGCTTATCACCTTCGTTAAGCTGCTTTCTCCCTTCGCACCTCACATTTCTGAGGAAATATACGAAATGATGGGCGGCGCAGGTCTTGCATCCCTTTCCGCTTGGCCTACCTACGACGAGGCTAAAACGGTGGATGCCACCATCGAGATCGCTCTTCAGGTAAACGGCAAGCTCCGCGGCACCGTTATGGTGGCTAAGGACGCAGCCAAGGAAGATGTTATCGCGCTGGCAAAGGCAGACGAAAGAGTTGCCGCTCAGCTTGAGGGCAAGAGCATCGTCAAAGAGATCTACGTTCCCGGCAGGATCGTGAATATCGTTGTAAAATAAGATAAAGAAGTGCGCTTTTCGGCGCACTTCCTTGATTTTTGTTAAATAAATATTCACAAAAGTACTTTGTGTCGAAAACTCTCTCTTGCTATATTGGAAAATATATAGTATAATAATGGAGAATATGATGTGATAGCATGAGATATGTGTTTGTATCGGGCAGAAGTAGCTCCGAT
>JAZMZX010000107.1:0-2938 GCA_045586225.1 Eubacteriales bacterium | reverse complement strand
AATTACTAAGTTGTCTTCCTAAGACCGCTTGGCCTCCGACTTCCTTTTCCATCCACTTGCTTCCGCTTCTGCCCACGGAAACGATGCACTTGTCGCAAAGGTAGGTGCTGTCCTTGGTGGACACCTCGTAGCTTCCGTCTTTAATGGCAATGGAGGTGACGGGGGAATTGAAATAGAAATCCACCTTGTCGGAAAGGTGCTCGAAGATGTTCTTCAAAACCACGTAGTTCTTGTCTGTGCCAAGATGACGCACAGATGCATCCAGAAGGTGAAGGTCGTTCTGCAGGCAAAGCTTCTTGAATTTCGTGCCGGTGGTGGAGTAGAGCTTGGTGCCCTCGCCGCCGTGCTTCATATTGATCTCGTCAACGTAGTAAAGCAGGTCGAGGGCTTCCTTTTTGCCGATATACTCGTAAAGAGTGCCGCCGAAATCGTTTGTGATGTTGTATTTGCCGTCGGAGAAGGCGCCCGCGCCTCCGAATCCGCTCATAATGTTGCAGTCCTTGCACTTGATGCAGGATTTCACCTTAACGCCGTCGATGGGGCAGGCTCTCTTTTCGAGAGGGTTGCCTGCTTCAAAAACAGCCACCTTAAGAGAGGGGTCGAGCTTGGCCAGCTCGTATGCGGAAAAAATGCCGCCGGGACCGGCGCCAATGATGATTACGTCGTATTTCATATCGTGTTCTCTTTTGCTATTTTGTATTATTTTTATTCTTCGGGGGAAACAGGAGGCCACACGCCCTCGGCCTTTTCTGGCGGAAGAGCCTTAAGCTTTCTGCCGTTTACCGTGCCGATAACGAGGTAATAGAGCACCCACGCGTGAATGAGCACGTCGAGAATACCGGAAAAATCGCCTGCCCAAAGGTATATGCCCACCATAAACGCCGTGTCGATGAGGAACATCACAAGGGCAAGTGCCATAAAGCCGTATTTTTTCTTGCTGAATATCCACGCAGAAAGATATATGAGAATGATCACGGCGGCAACGGAGCCGGCGAAAACGATGGCGGTGGTTTCCTCAAGTGCGATGCCGAACATCATTACCAGATAGGGGATGGTGGCGGAGAAAAGGAGCATCGTGGCGGAATCGAAAAAGAGCAGCACCAGATTAACGGCGGTGAGGATTATCATAAGCAAAAGGTTGCCTCTTGCTGTGTCGTATTTCTGCTGTGCGATGTCACGGGGAGATAGAGTTTTAATTGCGTTGGGATCGTTCATGATTTGTCTCCTTTGCGTGTGATACGGGGCACGCCCCTATATGCTATTTTACCACTTGCCGCCGTTGATTGCAACAATAAACCAAAAAGAGGAGGCCGCCTGCGGCGGTGACTCCTCTTTTTTTCGTTTATTTGTTCTTAAGCTTGGACTCCGCCTTAAGACGGAGGGAGGTATCGAGAATGCGCTTGCGTAGACGGAGAGTCTTCGGGGTGACCTCGATAAGCTCGTCGTCGGCGATGAATTCGATAGCCTGTTCAAGGGAAAGGACTTTGGGAGGAGTGAGACGGAGCGCCTCGTCGGCGCCGGTGGAACGGATGGAGGTGAGGTGCTTTTTCTTGCACACGTTAACAGCGATGTTTTCCATCTTGGGGCATTCGCCAACCAGCATTCCCTCGTAAACGTCGGCGCCGGTGGTGATAAAGAGGGCACCGCGGTCCTGAGCATTGTAAAGACCGTAGGAGGTAGCCTCGCCCGTTTCGGATGCGACGAGAGAGCCTGTGTAGCGGAGGGTGATATCGCCCTTATAGGGCTGGTAGCCATCGAAAATGGAGTTCAGGATACCCTCGCCGCAGGTGTCGGTGAGGAATTCGCTTCTGTAGCCGAAAAGGCAGCGCGCAGGGATGGAATACTCGATCTTCATGCGGGAGCCGGAGAGGTTCATTTCGAGAAGCTCACCGCGGCGTGCGCCCAGCTTTTCGATAACGACGCCAACGGAGTTTTCGGGCACGTCGATGGAAACGCGCTCCATGGGCTCGTGCTTAACGCCGTCTATCTCGCGGAAAAGAACACGGGGCATGGAGCAGGTGAGCTCGTAGCCTTCGCGGCGCATGGTCTCGATGAGGATGGAAAGGTGCATTTCACCGCGTCCCGCAACGGAGAAGCTGTCCGTGGTCTCGCCGTCGGTAACGCGGAGAGAAACATCGCGGAGCATTTCCTTATAAAGGCGGGCACGAAGCTGACGGGAGGTGACGAACTTACCCTCGCGGCCTGCGAAGGGACTGTCGTTAACGGAGAAGGTCATCTCGATGGTGGGCTCGCTGATCTTGACGAATTCAAGAGGCTCAATGTGCATAGGATCGGTGAGGGTGTCGCCGATGGTGATGTCGGCAGCGCCGGAGAAGCAGATGATGTCTCCCACCTTGGCTTCATTTACGGGCACACGGGAAAGGCCGTCAAACTGATAAAGGGAAACCACGGAGGTGCGCTTTGCGGGCGCATCGGGGGTGTGATAGTTTACAACGGTAACGTTCTGGCCAACCTTAACGGATCCGCGCTCGATGCGGCCGATACCGATCCTGCCAACGTATTCGTTGTAGTCGATGTTGGAAATGAGCATCTGAAGGGGGCCGTCGGGGTCGCCCTCGGGTGCGGGCATATAGTCAACGATGGTGTCGAAAAGGGGCTTCAGGTCCTTGCCCTCCTCAAAGGGGGAAAGAGAAGCGGTGCCGGCTCTGCCCGAGCAGAAGATCATGGGAGATTCAAACTGGTCGGTGGTGGCGTTAAGATCGAGAAGAAGCTCGAGGACCTCTTCCTCGACCTCCTCGATGCGTGCGTCGGGGCGGTCTATCTTGTTGACGACGACGATGACCGGATGATTGAGCTCCAGCGCCTTCTGCAGAACGAATCTGGTCTGGGGCATCGGACCCTCGGCCGCGTCGACCAGCAGGATGACTCCGTTTACCATCTTCAGGATTCGCTCGACCTCTCCGCCGAAGTCGGCGTG
>JAZMZX010000106.1:0-10481 GCA_045586225.1 Eubacteriales bacterium | reverse complement strand
ATCCCCTCGGCGCCCACCCTTCCCGTCACGTACACGTTGAAGGCAACGGAAACGCTCCGCATAAGCAGCGCGGAGAGGGAGAGGAGTATTGCATTTTTGAAATACCGTTTTGCCTCGCTCATTTTTCCCTCCCCTTCGTTTATTTGCGGTATAATTATACGCGCCCGCCGCCGACTCTATGACAGGCTCCCCTTCGGTTGCGGAAAATTGCAACATTTGCGCGCGCAGCCTTCACTTGTCTTTGTCCGATTCCGTCTGTTTCTGCCGCTTTACCTGTTTTTTGAAATTTACTATTGCAATTCATTCATGTCGGTTGTATAATACGAAATATCAACGATAAGTTCTCAATCTTATTTATAAACATGGAGAATCACAATGGAAATCAAAAATGCACATTTAAGAGAAGTATACGACAGTCTCGTTCTCTCCACCCCCGGTGAGAAGGAGTTTCATCAGGCTGTGGGTGAGGTTTTCGAATCCCTCTCCCCCGTTGCAGACCAGCGCCCCGACTACATCAAGGCCGGCGTTTTCAAGCGCATCGTTGAGCCCGAAAGATTCATTCAGTTCCGCGTAAGCTGGGTGGACGACAACGGCGACGTTCAGGTAAACCGCGGCTACCGCGTACAGTTCAACTCCGCTATCGGACCCTACAAGGGCGGTATCCGTCTGCATCCCAGCGTAAACAGCTCCGTTATCAAGTTCCTCGGCTTCGAGCAGACCTTCAAGAACGCACTCACCACCCTCCCCATGGGCGGCGGCAAGGGCGGCTCCGACTTCGATCCCAAGGGCAAGAGCGATGCTGAGATCATGCGCTTCTGCCAGAGCTTCATGACTGAGCTTTACCGCCACATCGGTCCCGATACCGACGTTCCCGCAGGTGACATCGGCGTTGGCTCCCGCGAGGTCGGCTATATGTTCGGTCAGTACAAGCGCCTCACAAACACCTTCACGGGCGTTCTCACCGGCAAGCACATCTCCTCCGGCGGCTCCCTCATCAGACCTCAGGCTACCGGCTACGGTCTTTGCTACTTCACAAACGAAATGCTCATCGACAACGGTCTCTCCTTTGAAGGCTCCACCGTTATCATCTCCGGCTCCGGCAACGTTGCTATCTACGCTTGCGAAAAGGCACAGCAGTTCGGCGCCAAGGTCGTTGCTATGTCCGACTCCAACGGCTACGTTTACGATGCAAACGGCATCGATCTCGCCGTTATGAAGCAGATCAAGGAAGTTGAGCGTGCGCGCATCAAGGAATACGCGGCAAGAGTTCCCGGCGCCGTTTACACCGAAGGCTGCCGCGGCATCTGGTCCGTTCCCTCCCACATCGCTCTCCCCTGCGCAACTCAGAACGAGATCAACGGCGAAGAGGCTGCTATCCTCGTGAAGAACGGCTGCAAGGTCGTTGCTGAAGGCGCGAATATGCCCTCCACTCCCGAAGCTGTTGCATGCTTCCAGGCAAACGGTCTCCTTTTCGGACCTGCAAAGGCCTCCAACGCAGGCGGCGTTGCCACCTCCGGTCTTGAAATGACTCAGAACTCCATCAGACTCTCCTGGAGCACCGAGGAGGTCGACGAAAAGCTTCACGGCATCATGAAGAACATTTACGCAGCTGCAAAGAATGCTGCAGAGAAATACGGTATGGCCGGCAATCTCGTTGCCGGTGCTAACATTGCGGGCTTCCAGAAGGTTGCTGACGCTATGGTATGGCAGGGTGTTTCTTATTGATTCGGATAGGGTAAAACGAAAAGCACGCTTCAAAAAAGCGTGCTTTTTTGTTTTTTTGGGGGAGTGCTTTTTCTCGGAAGAGGAGGAAAGGGTTTGTGCAAACACAGCGGACCGGTTTTTGGATTCGTAGCAATCGATAATTTCCATTTACGCTTCGCGGCATAAAGAACCATTCAAGAGAGGGAAGCCACCGAGGGGGCTATCACTTCGCGCTCTCGATAGGTTTTAGTTTTCCACAGCTGTTTGCAAAACAATCGCTTAGTTCAAGCTAACGCTACACTTGCGCTTTGCGGTCGTCAAATCCCGCGAAAGCGGTCGTTTGCTTTGCAAAGAGGAAAGTTTTGAAAGGAGAGGAGGGGAGCAGCGCGTCAGCGCTTCCCCTCTTTTCCTTTCAAAGGGCATTTTTGCAGTACTTTTGCTGCCCCGTGGCAAAAGTGCATCCTCGCCGGAATCGCCGTCTGGCAAGGCCCCCTCCAGCGCGGGCAACCAAAAACAAAAAAGCACCCTTTCGGGTGCTTTTTCTGCGGTATTTTCACCATATGAACGGGATCAGCCTGTATTTCACCTTTTTCATATAGTCCCGGTAGCCGGGAAGCTCTCTTTCGAGGAGGGCTTCTTCGTTTTTAAGCCTTTTCACGATGATGACGGGATAGAAAAGGAAGGGGGCTATCGCCGTGAAGGAGCCGAGGATGACGGGCATTGAGAGGAAAAGCAAGAGCGTTGCGGAGTACATGGGGTGCCTCACGATGCCGTAAAGCCCCGTGTCCACCACCTTCTGCCCCTCTTCCACCCCGATGGTACGTGAAAGGTATTCGTTTTCTCTCAGGACCTCGGCGAAGACTCCGTATCCGAGAAGGAACACCGCGGCGGCGGTGAAGGATGCGGACGCAGGCATATGGCTCCAGCCGAAGCGGAAGTCAAGCCCCGAAAGGACGAAGCCAAGAATAAACATGAACCCCGAAAGCTTTATAAGTGAGCCCTGCTCCTTTTGCTTCTCCTTTGCGTCGAGACGCCTTTTAAGAAGAGAGGGGCTTTTCACCATCATCACTATGCCCGCAATGAACATAGGCACGAAGAGCACTCCCATAAGGAGCCAGCCTCCCTGATAGTCGAGGGTGCCTGCAGGGAGGAACAGAAGCGCGCCCACAAGGGCCACGCCCAGAGCGAATTTTGACACTGCCGATATAAATAGCTTTTTCGTCATGGTGCCTGCCTCCTCATTCTGACAGCTTTTCTTTTGCAAGGCGAAGAAGGTTTTCCCTTTCGTTTGCCTCGCGGTCGGTGATAACCAGCTCCAGAAGGTGCTCCAGCATCTCGCCCACGGCTCTGCCCTCGGGCACGCCGAGCTCCTTCAGATCCGTGCCGGTGACTCGGAGCCCTGCAGGTGAAACACAGTCGTTTTCGGTTTCACTTATAAGCGAAAGCAGGCGGTCGCGCTCTTTTTCATCGATCTTACCCGAGAAATACTTCATTTTCACGGCTTTTTCGATGTTTTCCCCGCTATAGCGGCGGCGGCAGCGGCGCAGGGACACCTTGTCGGTGAGGTCTCCTCTGTAAAGCTCCTTAACAGCCTTCACGGTGCGGACGGTGGCGCCGTCGGACTTCAGGCGGTACAGGTCCGCTTCTCTTTCGTCGTCCCGTAAAAGCACCGCAAGGCGCAGGTGAAGGTCTTCACCGCACCTGCCGATGACGTTCGTTTTTTCTTCGTAATCTATGGTGGCGGAGGGCGCCACAAGGGCGATAACGTCGCCGTATTCCGAAAGGATGCGGCGGGCGCCGCGGCCCGTGAGCAGCTTTGAAAGCTCGGAAAAGATCCTTTCGGCGGAGATGTTTTTCAGAAGCTCTTTATTTCGGTGTATGGACTCTGCCGTTTCGGGCGCGATCTCGAAATCGAGCGTTGATGCAAAGCGGAGCGCGCGGAGGATGCGCAGACCGTCCTCGCCGAAGCGGCGGTCCGGGTCGCCCACGCAGGAGATGAGGCGCTTTTCGATATGCTCCTCGCCGCCGAAAAGGTCATAAAGCCCGCGGCGGGGCGAATACGCCATTGCGTTTACGGTGAAATCTCTTCTTGAAAGGTCGAGTGAGAGGTTTCCCGTGAAGCTGACGGACTCAGGGTGCCTGTTGTCCTTATATTCGCCGTCGGTGCGGTATGTCGTTATCTCAACGGGGGCGCCCTCGGAGATAACGGTGACGGTGCCGTGCTTTATGCCCGTTTCGATAACACGGAAGCCGAAAAAGCAGGCCTTCGTTTCCTCGGGAAGGGCGGAGGTGGTCACGTCGTAATCGTGGGGCACCACGCCGCGGCAAAGGTCGCGGACACAGCCACCCACCACGTATGCCTCGTGGCCCGCCTCCTCAAGCATATCAAGCACCCGGGTGATATTATGCGGAATATTGAATCTCATTGGGGTCCTCCCCCTTTTTCGGTCAGATTATTGCGATACCCTCGCCGTCGATCGAGACGGTAACGTCCCCCTTGGGGGTCTTGACCGTTACCTCGCCTGCGGCGGTGGAATTGTTGATTATCACGAGCTTATCCGTTTCGGGATAGTAAGCGCATTCAAATGCGGGGTCGGAGGCGGTGTACACCTCCATAAGCTCCTCTCTGCCTGCCGCCCAGAGGACAGTACGGTAGAGAAGGCGTGCGTTCGCGGAGCTGTAGGTAAAGCCGGAAAGGTATGCGCCTCTTCCGTCGCCGAAGCTCTTTGCGGCGGCGATAATGTCCTTGCCGTCGGCAAGGATAACGTCCGTATCGGCGCCCACGGAATATACGCCCTCCACGTGGTTATGGAAGGCGGGTGTTTCCTTCACGTCCCTTGTGATGAAGTGAGGCTTCACCTCGAAATTATACTTTTCAAAGCACACGGTGGCGCCCGTTTCCTTGTCGACGCCCATAACATCTGCGGTGCGGAAGTGTCTGCCGAAGCCGCGGACGGCGGAGGGCTCGCCCACGCCGATGAAGCCGCCACCTCTTGCAACGAAGGCGTTTATGGCAGCAAGAAGCTTCGGAGACGCCCATTTTTCGCCACCGGACCACGCGTCGCCCTCGCGGCCTGCGTTTATGATAACGTCGATATCCCCGGGTACTCCCCCTGCCTCCACCTCGTCAAGGGAGATGGCTCTCACCTCGAAGGGCTGGCCTGCCAGCGCCTCGTAGATGTGGTTCAGCGGAAGCTCGGGATGCTCGTGCATATGGCCGGAGCAGTTCCAGGTCCTGAGGCTGCCCCAGGAATGGAGGATACCCACTCTGATTCCGGTGCTCCAGGGCTTGCCCTTTTCGTGGAAGCCGCGGAGGGTGCGGAATTCGTTTGCGATCTTCTCCACCTCGTCGTGGAATTCCGGGAAGGGCTCCGTTAAGGAGAGATAGCCGCCGAGGCCGATCCTGTCGATCTTCACGCGCAGAAGTGCGCGGCGCACGCATGCCCAGTAGCGCCTTGCGTCGGCATCGGGATGGCCGCCGGGAGCAAAGGTGGGCTCGCCGCGGAGTCCCGTGGGGAAAAGATAGGGGTGCAGGCGGAGCTCGTGGGTGCCAACGTCGGCAACTCCCGCGCAAAGACGGGCTTCAAATGCGTTGAAAACGCACTTTATGAGGCCGTCGAAGCCGAACTGTCCGAATTTGCCGCTCCAGGGCTCGATGCCCACCCAGGTGTCGTCGTAGAAAACGTATGCAAGCTTGCCGTGCTTATGGACAACGTCGATGCACTTTTTGCCGAATTCACGGACGAATTTGCCCGTATACTCCATCCAGTCGCGGTAGCGCTTTGTGGGGGGATTATGTGTGGCGTTATGTCTGTCGCCGCGGATGAAATCCTCGGCGGTGAGGCGGTAGCCGTATTCGCGCTCGAAATTGTCAAGTGCGATGGGGCTGACGGCAAAATCGTAGCTGCCCCAGTCGGTGAAAACGGTGCGCTGACGCTCATCGGCGCCCCAGATCCAGGTGAAATTATAAAACATGGAGGTAAACCTTACCACTTTTGTGGCCGGATGGGACTCGCACCACTTATCAAGATAGTCCAGTATCGCCTCCTGAACGGGGGGATAGTGGGGGTCAACGGGCATAAGATGCTCCTTATCGCCCCAGTCGTTTGTCAGGTGGTTATACATGGAGATGACCTCCCAGTTACGGCGGGCCATAAAGCTGACGGTATAGGTATGGTAGGGGACGGTGCCGTTAACGGTAACCGTTTCGCTTTCGGGGTCGTATTCCCATGCGTCAACGGGCACGGGGGTGCCCTCTGTGCGGTCGTAGACCTCCCAGAGCTTTTTCACGTCGTCGGAGGGGCAGATATCGTACTGCTGACGGAAATATTTTTCCAGAGGCTTGATCTTCAGGGTCGCTTCCGTTGCAAGGACGGGGTCTGTGGAGAGAAAATTCCGCTGGAGCATATCCTTATGCTCCTTTGCCCAGGGATTGATGCTGCGGATCATACAGATGGTGGAATAGATGGGCACGCCCGCAGAGAGGATCTCCTCAGAAAGCTGAGTGCCGTCGCTGTCACGGATGCAGTCTGCGCCCCATTTTTCCGCAAGGGCAAGGGTGAGTTTTTCGTAGCCGGACTCGCCGGGAAGCGTGAATCCACCGTAAGTTTTCATAGCCGTTTTCGTGGGCGGCAGCCCACTCTCCTTTTTTGATCTTTTTGCGTACTTCTTATTCACATATATTTTATCACTAAAATGCGCGATTTTCAACACCGGAGCTCTATTATGAGCCAAATATAGCCAAGTTGGGGGCAAATATAATAGTCTTCGCCCGCCTGTGTCGGCAGTTTTTTTGCAGGCGCGGCGGTATATTATAAAAAACAAAGTTGCCCGAAAGGAAATACACCGCATGCAGCCAATAACCATAGAAAGGTCCGGGGAGAGCACCGTCACCGAGGTGCCTCTCCGTCTGATAACTCCAAACCCCCGTCAGCCCCGCCGCCTCTTCGACGAGGAGAAGCTGAAGGAGCTTTCCGACAGCATTGTGCGCTACGGCATTCTTCAGCCGCTGACCTGCCGCCGTCTCCCCTCGGGAGGCTATGAGCTTATAGCCGGCGAGCGAAGATTCCGCGCCGCCTGCCTTGCGGGCTTTTATTCTGTGCCCTGCATCATTATGGACACCTGCGAGGAGGAGTCGGCAGAGCTTGCCATAATCGAGAATCTACAGCGGGAGGACCTGAATATTTTCGAGGAGGCTGCTGCAATTTCTTCCTTATTAATTATATACAACATGACTCAGGCAGAGGCGGCGGAGCGGCTTTCCGTGTCTCAGTCCTACGTGGCAAACAAGCTTCGTCTTTTGCGATTCTCCGAGGAGGAGCGGCTTCTCATTCTTGAAAACTCCCTTTCCGAGCGACACGCACGATGTCTGCTCCGCCTCACAGAGGAAAAGGAGCGGCACGCCGCGCTCCTTCACATCATTTCACGGGGTCTGAACGTTTCCTCCTCGGAAAGGTATGTGGAAAGCCTGCTCGCCGAAAGGGACACAGCGCGGCGGCAGAAGGTGAGGTTCATTTTCAAGGACCTGCGGCTTTTCTATAATTCCATCGACCGCGCGGCGGAGCTTGTGCGCACCTCAGGGGTCCCCGTTAAGATAGAGAAAAACGAATCGAAGGAGGGGGTGGTCATCACCGTTTCCGTGGGAAACGTTTCACGTGAAACGATCCGATAACGAGACACTCTTGTTTCACGTGAAACAATGCCGCAGGCTTTAAAAGCTTGCGGCTTTTTTTCGTCATTTGTTGACATAGCGGTCGGGAGTGTTGTATAATGTTATCACGCGACCGTTTCTTCCCGAATCGGCGCATCACAGAACGATTTTGCCGCTTTCGCGGCGCGAGGTATCCTATGGCATATATCATTTCATTTGCAAACCAAAAGGGCGGCGTTGGCAAAACGACCTCTGCCGTCAACGTTGCCGCTTGCCTTGCTCACCGCGGCAAGCGCGTTCTTCTTATAGATATGGACCCTCAGGGCAACACCACGAGCGGTGTCGGTGTGGTTAAGCGCGATCTGAAGCACACCGCATACGAGGCTCTCTTGGGTCAGTGCAGCGTGAAGGATGCCATTATCGAAACGAGATACACGAATCTTTTCCTTATTCCGGCCAATATTTCCCTTGCGGCCTCCGAATTCGATCTCGTTGATATGCCCGACCGTCAGTACAGGCTGAAAAGAGCGCTTGCTGCCGTGAACGACGATTTCGACATCGTTATCATCGACTGCCCTCCGTCTCTCGGGCTTCTCACGATAAATTCACTTGCTGCATCCAACGGCATCATCATTCCCATGCAGTGCGAATACTTCGCCCTTGAGGGGCTTTCTCAGCTGATGCTCACCATCCGCAAGATCAAGCAGCTTTATAACCGCTCCCTTGAGATCACGGGAATTCTGCTCACTATGTATAATCCCCGCCTCAATCTCACCGTTCAGGTGGTGGGTGAGCTGAAAAAATACTACGCCGATAAGCTTTTCCGCACTGCGATCCTCAGAAACGTGAAGCTTTCGGAGGCTCCCAGCTTCGGCGCACCTATTATTTATCACGATAAGAACTCCAAGGGCGCTCAGTGCTATTTCGACGTGGCAGACGAGCTTCTCACGAGGATCTGATTAATCAAGAGGACTTTTTTACATAATACTAATATACGGGAGGTATTCTCCTATGGCTAAGAAATCATCCCTTGGCAGAGGCATCGACTCCATTTTCCTGGACAATGCCGCCGGCGGGATCCTTATCCCCGAAGGAGACAGAGTTTATAAGCTGTCACTTTCCTCCGTCGAGCCCCGCGCCGATCAGCCGCGCAAATATTTCGACGAGGACGCTTTACGTCAGCTTGCCGATTCAATTTCGGTACACGGTGTGATCCAGCCTATCCTCGTTTCAGAGGTTGAGCCCGACAGATACAGCATTATTGCCGGTGAACGCCGCTGGCGCGCCGCCAAGCTTGCAGGTCTTTCCGAGATACCCGCCATCGTGCTGGGTGCCGACGACCTTATGACGGCTGAAATTTCCCTTATTGAGAACATTCAGCGCGAAAATCTCAATGCATATGAAGAAGCGGAGGCATATCGGGCGCTTATCGCTCAGTTTTCGCTGACTCAGGAGGAGCTTTCCTCCCGCGTGGGCAAATCACGCTCCGCTATCGCAAATTCCCTGCGTCTTCTCGATCTTCCCGAGGCTGTGGTGCCCTTCGTCAAGAGCGGAGAGCTTACCGCAGGCCACGCAAGGGCGCTCCTTTCCCTTCACGACCGCTACGATATCCCCGTGCTTGCGGACCGCATCATTGAAAAGGGGCTTTCCGTCAGAGCCGCAGAGGCTTTGGCAAAATCCATGAACGCAGATTCACACGTGGGCGGCGACGACGACCCCATCACCTCCCCTCCTCAGGTGGACTACATCAAGGTCATTGAGGATAAGGCGAGAGAGGCTCTCGGCAGGCCTGTGACCATCGTGAACAAGGGCAGAAAGCGCAGACTCGAGATCGGCTTTGAAAACGACCGCGACCTTGAAGCCCTCCTTACCGCACTTTGCGGAAATATTTTCGATTCCATTTAACTATTATTTTTTCATTTTTTTCCATTTCGAAAGGACCCGTCATCATGTTGGACATTAAGTTTGTCAGAGAAAATCCCGACATAGTAAAGAAGAATATTGAAAACAAGTTCCGCCACGAGAAGCTCCCTCTCGTTGACGAGGCTATCAAGCTTGACCTTGACCGCCGCGCCTACATCGGCGAGACCGAATCCCTGAGAGCTGAAAAGAACAAGATCTCCAAGCAGATCGGTTTCTTTATGGCGCAGGGCAAGCGCGACGAGGCTGAGGAGGCAAAAAAGCAGGTTGCTGCCTTTGCAGCACGTCTTTCCGAGGTTGAGGTCCTCATGAAGGAGGCTGACGAAAAGCTCACCGCTATCCTTATGAGCCTTCCCAACATCATCGACCCCTCCGTTCCCATCGGCCGCGACGACAGCGAAAACGTTGAGGTGGAGCGCTTCGGCGAGCCCGTCGTTCCCGAATTCGACATTCCCTATCATACCGAGATCATGGAGACCTTCGCAGGCATCGATCTCGATTCCGCTCACCGCGTTGCGGGCAACGGATTTTACTATCTTCTCGGCGATATCGCACGTCTGCACTCCGCTGTGACTGCATACGCACGTGATTTCATGATCGAAAAGGGCTTCACCTACTGCCTGCCCCCCTTCATGATCCGCGGAAACGTTGCAGCCGGCGTTATGAGCTTTGCGGAAATGGACGCTATGATGTATAAGATCGAGGGCGAGGACCTTTATCTTATCGGCACCAGCGAGCACTCCATGATCGGCCGCTTCATCGACCAGATCATTCCCGAGGCAGAGCTTCCTCACACTCTCACCAGCTATTCCCCCTGCTTCCGCAAGGAAAAGGGCGCACACGGCATCGAGGAGCGCGGCGTATACCGCATCCACCAGTTTGAAAAGCAGGAAATGATCGTTGTTTGCCGTCCCGAGGAATCCATGGACTGGTACGAAAAGATGTGGAGATACTCCGTTGAGCTCTTCCGCACTCTCGATATCCCCGTTCGTCAGCTTGAATGCTGCTCCGGCGACCTTGCAGACCTCAAGGTGAAGAGCTGCGATATTGAGGCATGGAGTCCCCGCCAGCAGAAGTATTTTGAGGTTTGCTCCTGCTCCAACCTCGGCGAGGCTCAGGCACGCCGCCTCGGCATCCGCATCAAGGGCGCAGACGGCAAGACCTATCTTGCAAGTCGGATCGTAGCCATGTCGTTCTGTGAGCCAAG
>JAZMZX010000105.1:0-7231 GCA_045586225.1 Eubacteriales bacterium | reverse complement strand
CCGGTAGGAATCATACTGGCTGTCAAAAATCAGTGCCTGCAGGGGAGCATCCCGGTCGCGCGTGGGAGCGGGAACGCCCGGCACCACCAGCTCCAGAACGGAGGGGGTGTTGATGCCGTTTTTTGCGGAAATCTCCGGGGCATCCTCGGCGGGGATGCAGATAATATCCTCAATTTCTGCCTTCACCTCCTGGGGGCGTGCGGCAGGTAGATCGATTTTGTTGATGACTGGCAAGACCTCCAGCCCCGCATCGGTGGCAAGGAAGGTATTGGCAAGGGTTTGCGCCTCCACGCCCTGGCTGGCATCCACGACCAGCACCGCACCCTCACAGGCGGCAAGAGAGCGGCTGACCTCGTAGTTAAAGTCCACATGGCCGGGGGTGTCGATAAGGTTCAGGGCATAGGTCTCACCGTCGTCTGCCGCGTAGTCAAGACGTACAGCACGGGCCTTTATCGTTATGCCTCTTTCCTTTTCAAGCTCCATATCGTCGAGGAGCTGCTCTTCCATTTCGCGTTTTTCAACGCTGTTCGTCGCCTCGATAACACGGTCGGCAAGTGTGGATTTACCGTGGTCGATGTGGGCGATGATCGAAAAATTTCTTATTTTCTTCTGTCTCTCTGTCATTTTTATACCTGTATCGTTACTGAGGTTGATCTTTTATATGTAGCTGCCGGGCTTCACGTTGCGTATGGAATATCTGCCCGCGATGCTCTTGTCCACCGTCACCTTTTCCGTTATCTCGCCAAGCATGACCGTGAAGACATAGTCACGGAGCTCGCTGTCGAAATCGCGGAAGAAATCTGCGTTCTTTTTATCGTCCCAGGGTTTGCCCTCGATGGGGATGCGCTTAACGTAGTGAACGCCGTAATCTGTTTCCAGCCTTACGTATTCGCCCTCCTTGAGCTCAAAGGCAGCCTCCACCACCTCGGCGACGAAGTTGGTGTCCTTTTTCAAATAATATCCGTCGGAATAAAGCTTATCCTCGGAATATTCGTCCCACACCTCTGAAAAATCCTTTCCGTCCTTGATAGCCTTGTCGATGGCGGCAATGGCAGCATCCTTTTCCGCCTTTTCGGCCTCGGTGAGCTCTGCCGTGTAGGGCTCGCCGGTTTCAGGGTCGTGGGTCAGTGTTCCAAGCTCGTTTTCAACAGTGATATACTTGAAATTATTGTTCACATAGATATGGATGATATGCGCGTAATTATCCTTGGTATAAACGAGCTTGTCGCTGTCGGGAATGTTCATAACGCCCTTCTCGCCGTAAAGATAATTATATGCGTATTCGATCTTCGCATCTATCACGTAAACCTCGTAAAGGTCGTCGCGGGTCATGCCCATGGCGGCAAGATAGGAATCGAATTTTTCATCGTCTCCGCCGAAAACGGTGGAGCAGATATCGTCGATGCCGGCTTTTATCTCCTTCTTCATTGCCGAGGTGAAGGAAAGCCCCATATAGTCGAAGAGCCACGCGGCGGCAACGTTGGTTTTGATGTTTTCGATGGCGATCTCTGTGAAATATTCGTCTGCCGTCATCCCTTCGGACACGGTGGAATTCCAGAACGCATCATCGTCCACCATTTCGGTGTAATAGTCCATGAACACCGATTTATAGTGTGAGAGCCAATAACGGTACATTGCCTCGTTCACGTATACGTCCTCGTATTCCATCACCACCGTGCCCTTATCCGAGCAGGCGGCAAAGGAAAGAAGGGTGATGACGGCGAGAGCTGCCGCTATTATCCTTTTTTTCATTAAATGAACCGTACCTTTCGTTTATTTGGTTTCGCCCGCTTTCAGCTCTGCGTATTTTTCCAGCACCGCAAGTGCCACCTTCAGAGCCTTGGACGAGGGCTTCAGCGTCAGTGTAAGATAGGGCACCGTTGCGGAAACCACACGCATACGGGCACCGCAAAGGCGGCATACCTCGTCGAGCCCCGCCCACACGGTGAAGTCCATTTCCGAGGGCTTGATATTGAGCACACCCTCTCTTTCTTCAACGGCGGTGATGCCGATGGACCTGCCGATGCCACGGATCCTCGCTATCTTGAGAAGATTCTCAACGGGGGCAGGCATATCGCCGAATCTGTCGCAAAGCTCGTCGAAGATGTCGTTTGCATCCTCCTTCGTTTCGATGCGGGCGATCTTTTTGTACATTTCCATTCGGTGAGACGCGCTGTGAACGTATGTGTTCGGCAGATACGCGTCCACCTTGATATCAACGGTGCATTCGGGAGGAGGCGGCGGAACGGGGATACCCTTTTCCTCCAGAACGGCATTTTCAAGTATCTTCACGTAAAGATCGTAGCCCACCGCGTCGAGATGACCGTGCTGCTGGGCACCCAGAAGGTTGCCGGCACCGCGTATCTCCATGTCGCGGAGCGCCACGCGGAAGCCCGCGCCGAATTCCGTGTATTCGCGGATGGCATCCAGGCGCTTCATGCTGATCTCGGAAAGTGCCTTGCCGCGCCTGTATGTAAAGTATGCGTATGCGCGTCTGCCCGAACGGCCCACGCGTCCGCGTATCTGATGAAGCTGTGCCAGACCGAGGCGGTCCGCATCCTCGATAACGAGAGTGTTTGCGTTGGGCACGTCAACACCCGTTTCAATTATGGTGGTGCACACGAGAATGTCGATCTCGCCGTCCACAAGAGCCTGCCAGATCTCCTCGAGCCTTTCCTTTTCCATCTGACCGTGCGCTGTGACGATCCTTGCATCGGGAAACTGCTTCTGCAGCCGTGCTGCCGTGAGATGTATGCTCTCAACTCTGTTGTAAAGATAGAAAACCTGACCGCCGCGGCGGAGCTCACGGCGGAGCGCCTCCTCGATAACGATATCGTCGTGCTCCAGCACGTAGGTCTGTACGGGCAGGCGGTTGCCGGGGGCTTCATCAAGGATAGACATATCCTTGATGCCGTTCATGGCCATATTGAGAGTTCGGGGGATAGGCGTTGCCGTGAGGGTGAGTATGTCGACTCCCACCGCCATCTCCTTGAGCTTTTCCTTTTGCGCCACGCCGAATCTCTGCTCCTCGTCGATGATGAGAAGGCCGAGATCGCGGAATTTTATGTCCTTTGATATGATGCGGTGCGTGCCGATGATCATATCTATCTCACCGCGGCGCAGACGGCGGAGTATCTCTGCCTGCTGCTCCTTGGTGCGGAAGCGTGAAAGCATCTCCACCGTTACGGGATAGGGACGCATACGGGCAGATGCGGTATTATAATGCTGGAATGCAAGAATAGTCGTGGGCACCAGGAACGCCACCTGCTTGCCGTCCACGATGGCCTTGAAGGCGGCACGGAGGGCCACCTCCGTTTTGCCGTAGCCAACGTCGCCGCAAAGGAGGCGGTCCATAGGCCAGGCGCTTTCCATATCGGCTTTTATATCGTTGATGGCAGTTATCTGCGCCTCGGTCTCCTCGTAGTCGAAGGATTCCTCAAAGCTGCGCTGATAATCGTCGTCCTCGGAGAATGCGTATCCCTTTGCTCTTTTGCGTGCGGCGTAGAGAGCGATAAGCTCCTTTGCCATATCCTTCGCCGCAGATTTTGCGCGGGACTTGGCGCGCACCCAATCGGAGCCGCCCATCTTCGACAGCTTGAGAGCGCCGTCGTCGGAATGGGCACCGATATACTTGGATACGAATTCAAGCTGATCGGTGGGCAGATACAGAAGGTCCGTGCCTGCGTATTTTATTTTAACGTAATCACGGGAAACGCCGTCTATCGTGAGGTTTTCAAGCCCCAGATACTGACCGATACCGTATGCGGCGTGAACCACGTAGTCGCCCGTTTTAAGGTCGTTATACGAAAGAAGCTTCTGTGTGCTGGTCTCCTTACGCTTATCCTTTGTGAATCTGCGCTTTTTGGGCGCATTGTCCCGCTCGGCGGTGAAGGATAAGAATGCAAAGCGCTGAGCCGGCAGCTCAAAGCCCTCGGCGTCGTCGCCCCACATAACGTATGTAACGCCGGGCTTCATGTCATCTGCCTGCACGCCGTCTGCCTTAACGGCAGGAAGCCCCTCGTCTGTAAGCGCCGTCACTGTCAGCGCTGCAGAGGCCTCGGAGGCGCACAGCACCGCGATACGGTAGTTTCCGCGCATAAAGGTGATTATATCCTCGCGGAGAAGCCCGATGTTTCCGTTATAGTTTACTCCTCTGCGTGAGGAAAAGCCGTATATCCCGCCTAGGGAGCGGCCCGAAAGCCCGGCAGATGAGAAGGTGTTCACGATAACGTGAACGTTTTCCGCGGTGAATGCCTCAAGGCTGTCCTCGCGGCAGGTGTAGTCCGCAAGGTCGGGGGAGATCATGCCCTCGGTGAGCATGGTCTTCACGTCCTCGTCGTGGATGGCGAAAAAGCCCTCCAGGCGCTTATTTACGTTGTTGCTCTCAATGGTCACAACAGCGACACGGGAAACGAAATAGTCGAGCAGACAGTAGCGTCTGTCGCTGTAGAGAGCAAGATATTTATCGGCGAAATGCATGGGCAGACCCGCCTCGGCGCATTCGCGCTCGGTGCGGAGGATATCCCTTGCGTTTTCGGTCTTTGCTTTGTCGAGAAGCTTTTTTGCCGCCCTTGCGATCCTTTCGCGGACCTCGCCGTCGGCATAAAACTCGCGTACGGGCAGAAAGCTTACAGATCCAAGGGAATCGGTGGCGCGCTGAGTGGAGGGATCGAACACGCAGATCCTGTCGATCTCATCTCCGAAAAATTCGATCCTGTAGGGCACTGCCGCCGTGCGGGATGCGGGATACACGTCAACGATGTCGCCCCTCAGGGAAAAGTGGCCAACACCGTCCACCATATCGACTCTCACGTATCCTGCGGCGGTGAGTTTTTTTGCAAGGTCGTCTCTCGACACCTCGTCGCCAACGGAAAGAGTCAGCGTGCGCTCCTTCAGGTCCTCCGGCGCGATGGTATAGGAAAGCGCCGCGTCGGGCGTGGTGACGATGGCATCCACCTCTCCCCCGATAACGGAGGAAAGCACGGAGAGCCTCTCATGCTCGCTGTCATGGGAGGCTGTGATATTATGAAACACCAGCTCGCGCACGGGATAATAGTATGCACGCTTGCCTGAATTTGAAAGGTACGCGGTGAGCCTCCGGGCTTCAGCATCGTCTGCGGCGAAAAACACCGTTGCCTCAGCTCCGGCTGCCACCGCATCGGTGACAGTTGCGGCATAAAAAGCGTTTGCGGCGCCTGCCGAAAGCCCCGATATAACGATAGGCTTGGGGCGCACGTAAAAGCCGCTTTTAAGCGTCTCCGCATAGGACTTATAGTCCCGCTCGCGGCGTATGATATCTTCAAGTATCCTCATTTATTCACCCGTTGCACTTGCTCTGCGCCGTTGTGATATCGCCGCCTGCGATATATGCAACGGCATCGTTCACGCGGCCGAATGCGTCGAACACCTTTTGCTTGTCTTCATCGGAGAAATTGCTGAGCACCCAGTCGGCAAGCTCCCATTCGGGATTTGGCTTCTGCCCCACGCCGATCTTGATACGGGGGAATTTATCCGTCGAAAGATGCTCCGTGATGCTGCGCAGACCCTTCTGGCCGCCGTCGCTTCCCTTTGCACGGATCCTGACGGTACCGACGGGAAGGCTCACGTCATCACAGATAACAAGGACCTTTTCGGGCGGTATCTTATAAAAATCCGCAGCCTCGCGGACGGCAAGGCCGGAATTGTTCATATAGGTTTCGGGCTTCATGAAAAGCACGCGCACGCCGCCCACCGTGGCCTCGCCCGTGAGCGCGTGAAAGCGCAGACGCTTGCAGTCAAATCCCAGCTTCTGCGAAATATAGTCTATAGCGAGAAAGCCCGCGTTATGACGTGTGTAAACGTATTTGGAGCCGGGATTTCCAAGCCCGGCAACTATCATCGAAACGGGCGCTGTTGATGCGGCAGCCTTTTCGGATGAAAGCTTTTTAAGTATTTCAAATATATCAGCCATGAAAAAAACAGCCTCCCACTTTACGATTCATTATATTATATATCAAAAGTCTCGGTTTGACAAGCATGAGCACCAAAAGATTGAATATTACGTTACACTTTTTTTGCGAATATTAAAAAATATACTGTTCAATTCAAAACAAATGTGTTATAATAAATTGCTATGGTCATAAAACGAGGCGTTTTGGCCGTACATTCAATCACTTAGTTGTCATTAAAATACTATTTTTACCACACGGAGGAAATCCATGAGCAAAAAGTACGTGTATCTTTTTAGCGAAGGCAACGCTACCATGCGTGAACTTCTCGGCGGTAAGGGTGCTAACCTCGCCGAAATGACCCACATCGGTCTTCCCGTTCCCCAGGGCTTCACTGTTTCTACCGAAGCCTGCACTCAGTACTACGAAGACGGCAGAAAAATCAACGATGAGATCCAGGCAGAGATCATGGAATATATCGTTAAGATGGAAGCCATCACCGGCAAGCAGTTCGGAAACAAGGAAAATCCCCTTCTCGTATCCGTTCGTTCCGGCGCAAGAGCATCCATGCCCGGTATGATGGACACCATCCTCAACCTCGGTCTTAACGAAGAAGTTGTTGAAGCTATTTCCGAAAAGAGCGGCAATCCCCGTTGGGCTTGGGACTGCTACAGAAGATTCATTCAGATGTATTCCGACGTCGTTATGGAAGTCGGCAAGAAATACTTCGAAGAACTCATCGACAAGATGAAGGAAGAAAAGGGCGTTAAGCAGGACATTGAGCTCACCGCTGACGACCTCAAGACCCTTGCAAGCCAGTTCAAGGCTGAATACAAGGCGAAGATCGGTAAAGACTTCCCCACCGACCCCAAGGAACAGCTTATGGGCGCTGTTGAAGCAGTTTTCCGTTCCTGGGACAACCCCCGCGCTAACGTTTACCGCCGCGATAACGACATTCCCTACTCCTGGGGTACCGCCGTTAACGTACAGATGATGGCATTCGGTAACATGGGCGACAACTGCGGCACCGGTGTTGCTTTCACCCGTGACCCCGCTACCGGCGAAAAGGGAAGTCGGATCGTAGCCATGTCGTTCTGTGAGCCAAGGAGTTGAATTACTAAGTTGTCTTCCTAAGACCGCTTGGCCTCCGACTTGGGGTCACGGGTAAATGCAACACCTGTACCGCAGTTGTCGCCCATGTTACCGAATGCCATCATCTGTACGTTAACAGCGGTACCCCAGGAGTAAGGAATATCGTTGTCAAAGTCGGATCGTAGCCATGTCGTTCTGTGAGCCAAGGAGTT
>JAZMZX010000104.1:0-13941 GCA_045586225.1 Eubacteriales bacterium | reverse complement strand
CACCGAGGAGGAGATACACGAGGCGGCACGCCGCGCAAACATTCACGACTACGTTATGACTCTCCAAAACGGATACGATACCGAGATCGGTGAACGCGGTGTTAAGCTTTCTGGCGGTCAGAAGCAGAGGATATCCATTGCGCGCATCTTCTTAAAGGACCCCGCCATCCTCATCCTCGACGAGGCAACCAGCGCTCTTGACAACACCACGGAAATACTCATCCAGCAGTCGCTTGACGAGCTTTGCCGCGGACGCACTACTCTCGTTGTGGCGCACCGTCTTTCCACCATCAGAAACGCAGACGAGATCGCCGTCGTTGAGGACGGACGCATCACCGAGCGCGGCACCCACGAGGAGCTTATGGAAAACGACGGCACCTACAAGAATCTTTACGCGCTTCAGTTCAGATCAAACGATTATTTTGAATGATCTTTCATTCACCCCAATAAAAAAAGGCTTGTCAAATGACAAGCCTTTTTTCTTTATTTTGCGCCTTATTCTTCGATAAGATTGAACTTGAAATAATCGAAGTCTGCGTAACCGCCTGCTTCCTTGGTTGCGAAGCAGCAAAGTTCGAAGCGATAGCCCATGAAATGATCGAGGGTATAGAGCATCTTGAGAGTGATGCCAAGCTTCACCCACTCGCCGTCCTTCTTATAGAAGAAGTCTGCCTCATCGATATTCTCGCGGAAGTTGCAGTACATCTTAAGCTCAACGGTGTCGCCCTCCAGCTTGACTCTGCCGTATTCCTTGCCGGGTACGGAGTGAGCGTTGATGGGTCTGCCTCTTTCGTCGCGCTGGAAGTCGCCTCTGCCCAGCATAACGATATACTTTTCGCCTGCCTCCTGAGTAACGGCGATGAAGCCGTAGTTGCTCTGCATTGCGCAAAGGCCGGCATAGTCGCCGTCCTTAAGTGCGGAAACGTCGATCTTTACCTCACCCTCGCAGGCGGGGCCCATTGTGCGCTGGCCGAGAGAATTCTTGGCCAGGGTAACGTTTGTGGCAAGTCTTCCCGTTTTAAGTCTGAGCCAGCCCTCGCGCTCGGTAACGCTCCAGAGGTCGTTATCGGGAATATGGTTCCACTGCCATGCGGGATTGAGCTTTTCGCCTTCCTTATAGTCGAAATCGTCGCTGGTGACGATGGGGGCATACTGATAATCGGGACGTGTGGACTTGGTTTCAACGAAGTGAGGAACCTTGCCGTCAACGCCAAGCACAGGCCATCCCTCGTCCCAGGTCATGGGAACGAGAACGGGGATTCTGCCCACGGCGCCGTGGTCCTGGAAGAGCATTGCATACCAGTCGCCGTCCGGCGTATCTACGATACCGCCCTGAGCAACACCTGCGTTATGGTATCCCATATCGTCGTCGAGAATGTTGTTGCCCTGATAGAAGCCGTCCACCTTATCGGAAATGTAGCAGGCCTCAACTCTTCTTCTGGAGCCGTAACGGAGCCAGTGGATGGTGAAGAGATAGTACTTGCCGTTGATCTTGTACATATGTGTGCCTTCGTTGCGAAGACCAACGTAGTCAGTATCAATGAGAATGATCTTGTCGACGCCGCCGGGCATAGGCTCGGAAAGGTCGGGCTTCATCTCAACGAGACGGAGTCTGCCGCCGCCGGAAACGATATAGGCCTTATCGTCATCGTCGAAGAAGAGAGAGCAGTCGTGGTAAAAGCCCTTGATCTTGCGCTTTTCCCAGGGACCCTCGATGCTGTCAGAGGTGAAAAGGAAGGAAACGTCCTGATCTCTCGTATCGTTTGCAACGAAGATAACGTAGAACTTGCCCTTGTGATAGCGGATGGTTGCCGCCCACATTCCCGCGCTGTAGATACCGCGTCCGTCTTCAAGGCGCTGACCGGGGGAATCCTCAAGAATGTCGTAAAGATACGTTGCTATCTCCCAGTGGATAAGGTCGTAAGAACGGAAGATAACGCCGCCGGGCATAAGATGCATGGTGGTCGATACCATATAATAAGTGTCTTCCACTCTGATAATGTCAACGTCGGGGATATCCGCCCATATGATCGGATTGTTTTTCTTTTCTGCCATAGTGCTCTCCATTCCGCCGCAAAATGCGGCATAAATAACTCGTGAGTATCCTCTCCGTAAGCATCCGCTTCGTGAGGATCTATGCTGACTTTAATATATCACACCGCTAAAGTGAAGTCAATGAATTGATCAAAAAAGCTGTCACTTTTAGGGTAGAGTCAGTCTTTGCTTTTTCAAAGCCTGCGATTTTTTCTGTAAACCGCAGGGGTCATATCAGTGTACCTTTTGAAGACCTTCGAAAAATAATTGCCGTTATCAAATCCGCAGGCGCGGGCAACGGAATCAACGGTGCCGTCCGTTGTTACAAGCAGACGCATTGCGGCGTTTATCCTGATTTTCGTAAGATATTCTATCATTGTCGTCCCCATATCACCGGCAAAGCATCGTGAAAGATGGCCGCCCGAAACACCGAGGGCTGCGGCCACGTCGGAAATACCGATGGGAAGATGATAATTCTCCGATATCATGCGCACAGCCTTTTGTGTCAGTGCCGATTGTCCCATGCTTGAGGTGGGGGCTTTACAAAGCTCGCATACGAAATCAAATGCCGCAGCCGAGGCAGACAGCGAATCACTCAGCCGCCCTTCCCTGGCGTTATGGAGCATTTCCATTGCCCTGCGTATGGGCGATGAATCCACGGCAAGCGAAAACACCGTCCCCTTCTCGGAGGTGAACTTTTCGAAATACGGCATTATGCCCCTTCCCATAAATATAACGAAAATGAATTTCCATTCGCCGCCGTCGGGGTCGCAGTAATACTTTGTATCGCCCGGAGCATAAATGAAAAAACCGTGCTCACGGGGCAGCTTATATTTATGTCCCCCCGTCTCAAGTATACCGCTGCCCTCGAGGGTATACTGGAAAATGTAGCTGTCGATATTGCGGTCCTTATTGTCAAAATAGTAGTCTTTAGGGGAGCGCACCTCAAGTCCCACACCGGTCAGACGGATAATCGGGTCCGATACGTCGTCGAGAAAAGGAAACCCCACCGTAACGGGATCAGTCAACATCAAAATATTACCCCTTTCATCATATATCTGCCATTGATAACACTGTTTATCCTTGTTAAAATTATTATATCACTTAATATTTCCGCTGTAAAGCGCAAGCTTCAGCGGCTCAAAAAATCACACATACGAGGTGTGCTATATGCATAAGAGAATTTCCATCATACTTTCAGCCGCCATTGCGATATCTTCCCTTTGCGCAGCCGTGTCTGCAAAAGACAGCGGCTCAACCGACGGGCTTCTCGACCTGTCGGGAGAGGTGACGCACATTTACGTTTCCGCCGACGGTGACGACGGGGCAGCGGGTACGGAGGCGTCTCCCTTCAGAAGTATCACACGGGCACGCGACAAGGTGCGCGAGATAAACGGCGACATGAAGGGAGACATCGTCGTTCACATCAAGGAAGGAACCTACACCCTTGACGAGACCTTCACTCTTTCCGCCGAGGATTCGGGAAACGGCGGCTACCGCGTTATCTACGCAGGCGAAGGAAAGGACGCCACCCTCATAAGCGGCGGCTTTTCTCCCGAGGGCTGGGAGCTTCACGATGAAGAAAACAACGTATACAGCGTACAGCTTCCCGAGGGCATTGACACGCGTCAGCTTTACGTGAACGGCGAAAGAGCCATGCGCGCACGCAGCGGCAAGGTGGGTGAATACTCCACCCGTATCCTCGGCGCCGAAAGAATAAAGGACGGCACCGTGCTTCCCGAGCTTCTCAGCGTTGACAACGCCGATTCCAGAGCGCAGGCAGACGACGGCACCCTGTTCATTTCAAAAGGCGACGGCACCCTTGACGGCTCCTGGGGAAATCTGAACGATATCGAGCTTCACGTGTTCACCGCGTGGTGCGTCAACGTGCTCAGGATAAAGTCCATCACCGAAACGGACGAGCAGTATAACGTGAAGATAATGGACGAAGAAGCAGAGCTTGTTTTCAACCGTCAGCACCCCAATATCGATGGCTACAGCCATATGAACACGCACAACTTCATATATTACGTTGAGAATGCATACGAGCTTATGGACGAGGACAACGAATGGTACCTTGACAGGAGCACCGGCATCCTTTACTATAAAGCCCCTGCGGGCACGGATATGTCCTCCGCGGAAACGACTGTTCCACGCATTGAGACTCTGGTTTCCGTGAGCGGCACTCTTGATGCGCCCGTGAAGAACATCGCATTCACCGGCATCGGATTTGAATATTCCGGCTGGACCGGCCCCTCCGAAAAGGGACTTGTGGACGGGCAGGCGATGCAGTACGTGACAAGAACCGCATTTGCCGCAAACGACGTAGGCGTTGGCAGAACGCCTGCCGGCATCACCGTAGAGGCGGCTGAGGGAATAATCTTCGATAACGTTGGTATTTCGAAAATGGGAGCCACCGGCATCGACCTTCATTTCGGCACTAAAAACTGTATCATCGCAAACAGCCTTATTTCCGACATCAGCGGCAACGGCGTTGCCGTTGGCAAATTTGCCGAGGATGATAACGTGGACTACCACGAGCCCTATAATCCTGCCGACAAGCGCGAGGTGTGCAGCGGAGACGTGATCGTGAATAACGAAATTTTCCGCATAGGCAGAGACTATGAAAGCGCCGTTGCCGTGGCTGCAGGCTATCCCGAGGGCATCCTTATTGCAAACAACACCGTTGCATACGCGCCCTACACGGGCATTTCCGTGGGCTTTGGCTGGACACGCAGCGCAAACGCAATGAACGGCAACAGAATACTCCGCAATGAGATCCACCACGTAACAGAGGTGCTTTGCGACGCGGGCGGTATTTATACCCTTTCCGAGCAGCCCGATTCGGAAATGTGGGGCAACTACATCCACGATATCTCCCTTCCCTCCTGGGCGGATTACGGCACAAACGGAATTTACCTTGACGAGGGCACCGGCGGCTACCTTATAACGGCAAACGTTGTTGAAAAGGCATACGGAGTCAACTCCCACGCAACGGGCACAAACAAGATCAGCGGCAACTACGTTAACGAATCCGGAATAGTCACGGAGGAAGCGGCGAAAAAAATCAAGGAGCTTGCGGGAGTGCAGCCCGTCATCAACCTTGCCGATTATGAAAGCATTCCCGAAATCGGCGGCGACCTTCCCGAATTCGAATACACCGAGATATTATCCGACGACTTTGAGAGCTACGAGGACGGACGCATCTCCTCCGACCTCTGGACGGTGCAGAAGGCTCAGCGCGATCTTGCCACCGTTGCCACCGTTTCCGGCAACAAGGTGATAAAGCTCACGTCCAAGGGCTCAAACACGAAGCTTTACGCAGAGCTTTCCGGTGGCGCAAACGTAACTGAATTCGATTTCTGCTTCGAAGACGCTCTCTCCGGCTACGAGGGCATGTACAACGTTATCCGCGACAGCGGCACTGTTTACACCGCCAACCTCACCCCTGCATACGGCACCACCGTAAGACTTGAAACCAAGGGCACCGACGAGGCGGGCATCTCCAAAGTCATAAAGTCAGGCAAGTGGTACACGTGCAAGACTATGGTTTACGAAAAAATGATGTACATCAAGGTGTGGGCCCAGAGTGAGGATGAGCCTGCAGGCTGGGACGTTATCAAGGATATGAAGGACGCGGTCAACGGCGACGGCGTGCTCGGACTTGAATTTTACGCCTCCGGCGAAAAGTCAATGTACGTGGACAACATAAGCGTGATGGGCATCAGCATCAAAGCTCAGGAGGAAGAGCCCCCCACCGTTGACACGGAGGACATCACCACCGACACAGACCCCACCGACACGGAAACAGACAAATCGGACGGCTCCGAAAGCGAATCGGAGAGCGAGACCGAAGCCAAGCCCGAGGAAAAGGGATGCGGCGCTTCCCTCTCCTCCGCCGCCCTTCCCGCATCTCTGCTTTGCGCTCTGGCAGCAGGCATTACGGCAAGAAAAAAGCGCTCCGACTCCGAAGAATAATATCTATCGAAACCAAATCAAAAAGGAGTGTGATATCACACTCCTTTTTTTCTGCTATATTATTCATTCAAGATAACGTTGTCACATCAGTTGTTCTCTTCGCTCTTCTGAGGCATTTCTCTGTAGAGAGCGAAGCGGAACAGCTTCGATTCATCGTCTGCAGACTCACAGCGAAGCGTTGCCTTCGTAACGAGACCGCCCTTGATTATGTGCGAAATGCCGAGAAGCGCGGAAAGACGGGACTTCAGATTGATGCAGTCACCCTCTTCTGTTTCAAGGTACACGTTGCCTTCGCAGCAGTCAAGCGCTTTGATGAAAGCGGCGATATCGACTTCACGCATTTCAATTTCTCTTTTGATCATAATTATACAGCCATTCCTTTCTTTAGTATTATTGTCTTTCGGGAGGATGCCCCCGAGGACACCTATAGTATAATCAATTTAAAAATTCACGCAAGAGCAATTCTAAATGAATTTTCAGAGGCACGCGAGAATTTCGTTTGTGATTGTGCACAAATTCTCGCATTTATTTTTGTGCAACTGTCACATCGGAGTTGTTTGCGGTGAAATCTTGATTTTTTGCGTTTTTCGGTTTATACTGTAGTCAGCAAAGTGAAAGGCAGTATGAAAGATGGCAAACGAAAAGATAAAGGTCGTGCTCATCGGCATCGGCGGCTACGGCTCCATATACGTAAACGAGATGCTCCGCCCCGAAACCCTTGAAAAAGCAGAGCTTGTGGGCATTGTCGATCCCTTCCCCGCCTCCTGCAGGCGGCTGGATGAGCTGCGCGCTCTGGCAGGCGAGCCTTATGCTGACATTGCGGATTTTTATGCCGAAAGGAAGGCAGACCTCGCCGTTATCTCCACACCCATATCCTTTCACACCTCCAATATAATCACCGCACTCAGAAACGGCTCCGACGTTCTTTGCGAAAAGCCCCTTTGCGGCGATGCGAGAGATATCGAGCCCCTTCTCCGCGCAGAGGAGGAAAGCGGTCACCGCGTTCACATCGGCTATCAGTGGTCTCACAGCGAGGCCATCGAGGCGCTGAAGCGCGACGTTATGACAGGACTGTACGGCGAGCCCGTTTCCCTTAAAACTCTCATACTCTGGCCCCGCGACCGAAAATATTTCAGCCGCGGCACAGGCTGGGCGGGCAAG
Source organism: Eubacteriales bacterium (assembly GCA_045586225.1). GTDB lineage: Bacteria > Bacillota > Clostridia > Oscillospirales > CAG-272 > DTU064. The sequence continues at coordinate 6,768 of JAZMZX010000104.1, read as the reverse complement.
ATCCGCGCAGCCGACGGCACGCTTATATACGACAGCGTTGCAAACAACGCCGCCGCTCATTATCTGCACAATATGTTCTACGTTACCGGTGCCATGCCGGACGAAAGCCGCAGCACAGAATCTGTGACGGCAGAGCTTTACCGCACGAACGATATCGAAAACTTCGATACCGCTCTTATCAGATGCCGTCTTGAAGGCGGAGCCGAGGCCACCTTTATTGCCTCTCACTCCATCGAAAGAGCACAAAATCCCATGTTCGACTACGTTTTCACCGGCGGTCGCGTTACATATACTCAGGACCCCGTTCCTCAGGAGCTTTCCGACGGGGATGCTTACGTGTGCGGTCACATCGTCGGCGTCACCGCTGACGGCGAGGTGCGCGATTACGGCGACCCCTTCAAAAACGTTGAGCGCAAGCTTCACATTGCCATTGATAACGCAAGAAGACTCCCCGACGCCGAGATCGTTTGCGGCATCCGCGCGGCATCGGTACACACCCGCGTTATCAACTATATCGGCGAGAACTTCGGTATCACCCCCTTCCCCTCGGAAACGGTAAAGGAACGCGGTGAGCTTTTGTACGTGGAGGGTCTTGCCCAGCGCCTTATCGCAATTTATAACGGCGACAAAAACACGATTTCCGATATTATCGAATGACAAAAAAGGACGCAATCTTTGCGTCCTTTTTTTCATATAAGGCTTATTTATCAAGGAGAAAAAACTATGAAGCCATTAAGCGATTACAGCTTTATCCGCGGTGTTTGCCACAATTCAAGGGCGCGCACAAATCCCGAAAATTACCTTCGTGAGATAGGATACGCCAAGAGCATCGGCGTTAATTCCTTCCGCACCTGGCTCTCTCCCTTCGCCTGGGAGCGCGCAAGAGAGGATTTCCTTGCCGACACGAAGGCATTCATAAAGATCGCATATGAAAACGGAATAACCGTTATGCCCATTATCTTCAACGGAAACGGACTCCGCCCCGAAACTCTCGATCCCGAATGGTGGGAGGCTGTGGGCGACAGCTACGTACGCGATCTTGTTGCCGCCATCAAGGACGAGCCCGGTCTCATTATTTGGGACATTATGAACGAGCCCTCCTGCAACGATTATTTACTCAAATGCGCTCCCGAAGAAAAGGAAGAGCGCTGGGCAAAGATAAACGCATTCCTCGAGCATTACAGCCGTCTCGTTAAGGAGCTGGACCCCGAAAACGCCATCACCATCGGTCACACCTGGGCAGGAGACCTGGAGCCCAGCGCAGAATGGGTGGACGTTCTCTCCTTCCACGACTATCTCGAATCTGAGGAGCGCATCGAAAACACCTACCTTCGCGCAGAGGAGATAGCGGCGAAATACAATAAGCCCCTTATCAACAGCGAGCTTTCCTGCCTTGGCCGCGCAAATCCCTACGAGCTCTCCATCAAAAAGGCCTACGAGCACAAGGTGGGATTTTACGTATTCGAGCTTATGATCCGCGGCTACTGGGCTGACATTCACGGCATCTTCTACCCCGACGGAACTGTGCGCGATCCCTCCACCGTTACCGCGATGATGGGTATTTACCGCAAATACACTCCCGACAGGATCAAGCCCAATCCCAACAAGGAAGGAAAGGCCACCGAGGCTCTCCGCCGTCTTGAGCGCGCTATGACCGACTCCGCAGAGGTATTCCGCCACAAGTCCGCCTCCTCCGACGCGATTCTTGAAGCCCTCGAATGGGTGATCAATCTGCTCGAGTGCTGCGAGATGGTGCCCATGTACGATCCGCCCAGAGTTAAGCTTCTTTATTATAAGTCTCTGGCTCCCGAGGCGCGCAATCTTGACGAGATCAAGGATTTCGCCTACGAGCAGGCTGTAACGCTGAAGAAATACTGCCGCATTTTCTGATACCCCAATATCCATAAAGGAGAATTAGTATGGCAACGGTAAAAAACACGCAGAATTACACCTCCATCCCCGCACCCGTTGAAATATTCGGCGGATTTATCGAATCCGGATTCGGCAGGCAGGTGCCGGGAATGTGGTCGGAAATGATATATAACCGCGCATTCAGAACGATCCCGCCTTATAAAAGATCCACGTGGGACTGGCTCGGACTCGACAAGGACCACTACACCTCCGACGCTCCCTTCTGGCACAGCGGATATGAAGAATTCGACTGGAGCTTCATCGGCAAAACCAAGCACCACGTGACCTGCGGCACCGAGACTCACAAGGGCACCTCCTCCCTCATACTGTCCGCAGCAGAGGGCGACGGTGAGTGCGGCGTGCGTCAGGAGGGCATACATCTTTCGGAGGGACGCGAATACTGCTTCCGCATTTTCTGCGGCGCTTCCATGTGGCGCAGCGACCCGGGTCTCAACGGCTTCGGCTCAAACGAGCGCGCCATTGATCCCCGTCCTGTGAAGATCGCCATCGGCGATAACGAGACCGTCATCGATTCCTCCGGTGTGGTGCGTGAGCACGAGTGGGTGTTCACCGCAAAGACAACGGGCGTTTACCCCATCACCGTCACATACGAATGGGCGGGCAATCTCATTCTTTCCTATACGTCGCTTATGCCCACCGACAACGTAAACGGCTGGAGACGCGACATCGTGGAGCTTCTGAAGGAGGCGAAGCCCTCCGTGGTCCGCTTCCCCGGCGGCTGCTTCACAAGCTTTTATAACTGGCGCTCCTCCGTCGGCCCCAGAGAAAGACGCGAGCCTCAGGAAAGCTTCTACTGGGGCGGTATCGAAGAAAACGACGTTGGACTCCGCGAATTCATGGAGCTTGCCGAGGAATGCGGCTTTGAAGGACAGATATGCTTTAATATGATGTCCTCCACCCCCTTCGATGCGCGCTGCATGGTTGAATACCTGAACGCCCCCGAAAACGTTGGCTACGGCCGTCTGCGCGCCCTCGACGGACACCCTGCCCCCTTCGGCGTGCGCTACTTCGAGTGCGACAACGAGCCCGACCGCAAATGGACGGCAGTGCAGTACGCTGAGCAGTGCGTTGCATTCGCCCGCGAGATGCGTCTCGTTTCCCCCGAGGCTGAATTTATGCTTGCCGCATACGGCTATTCCGTTGAATGTCTGCCCACCCTGCTTGAGATCGCGGGCGGCGACGTGAACTACATCATCTACCGCGCAGGCCACCCCGATTTCGTGAAGAAGGTGCTTCCCATCATCCGCGAATATAACGAACGCACGGGAAGAAATATCAAGCTTGTGAACACGGAATGGCTTGCCTCCTGCCACAGCCCCGAGCCCTTTGATGAGCCCGGCATCGGCACCCGTTACCATTGGGACGGCAGGATATATAACGATTTCGACAAGATCCTTTCCCGCCACGAGATCAGCTGGAACTATGCTCTCAACGGCGCACACAGGCTTCTTGACTACGTTTCCTACGGAGGAGAGTTTGCCCTTGCAAACTTCAACAATATGGCAAACACGTGGGGGCAGAACATCGTTGAAGGCTCGAAGGACAGCGCGTGGCTTTCCGCAATGGGCAAGATATTCGCCCTCTTCGCGCGAAATTACACCCCCTCCCTTGCGGCATTGGCTGATATAGACGATCCGCTTCTCTTCGGTCTTTTCACCCGTGACGGCGAAGGACGCGAGCTTCTCTACGTGATCAACCACGGCGGCGCCGAAAAGGAGATATCCATCCCCGAGGGCTTCACCCGTGCAGTCGACGGGCTCACCGCGAAAAAGCGCTCCGACCACGTAACGGAAAAGGACGATCCCGTCTCAAGGATCGCCCCCGAGGTAAACGAAGGAAAGGCTATCCTTCCTCCCCTCTCCATTGCCGTTTTCGGCTAAAGCAAACAAAGCAAAAAATATCCCCCGACGCCACGTCGGGGGATATTTGCGTTTTAATCAAAATCGAGGATATCGGAAAGAATGTAATTGGAAACGAACATTCCTTGCCTTGTGAAGCGGTATCTTCCGCCGTCGTATTCCACAAGACCGCCCTTCACGTAGCGGGCGAGACGTGCACCGTATATGCGGTCGAAATCCTTGCCGAAGGTCATGAAGAACTTTCGCGTGTCAACGCCCTCGGTAAGCCGCATATGAAGCATTATGTATTCGCCGAGACGCTCACGGAGAGGTATCTCCTCGTATTCGTCCGTCATTTCCTCGTCGCCGGCACCGGAATTACACTTGATGTAATTGGACACGCTTCTCTTATACGAGAAGCGGATATCCTTGAAATAGGAATGGGCGCCCGGGCCGAAGCCGAGATACTCCTCGCAGTGCCAATACTTCAGATTGTGCTGGGATTCGTATCCGCTGCGTGCGAAGTTGCTTATCTCATACTGATAGTAGCCGTTTGCGGCGAGAAGGTCTATTGCCGCCGAATACATTGCGAATTCCGTTTCATCGTCGGGCATGGGCAGGCTTCCTGCCATATTATAAAGGGGCGTGCCCTCCTCCAGCTTCAGATTGTAAAGGGATATGTGCTCAGGTCCGAGAGATATCACGTATCTTAAGGTGTTGATCCAGGAATTCATCGTCTGATAGGGGATGCCGTACATCAGGTCAACGCTGATATTATCAAATCCCGCTTCCCTTGCGGTGACGTAGCTTTCCTGGAACTGCTCCTTTGTGTGGATCCTTCCGAGAGCGGCAAGCTCCGTTTTATCTGCCGACTGAAAGCCGATGGAAAGCCTGTTCACGCCAAGGCGGCGGTATTTTTTCAGCATCGAAAGGGTGACGGTGGCGGGATTGCACTCCATGGTGTATTCCACCGTTTTTGAAAGGCGGAACACGGACCTGACCGTTTTCAGAATGCGGACCATATCCTCCTCGGGAAGCACCGTCGGTGTGCCGCCGCCGATGTATACGGTGTCGGGTGCGTAGTCGCCGCCTGCCACCTTATAGCTTTCGATATGCTTTATGAGAGCGTCGGTATATGCCTGATAAACTCTCGTGTCACGGGGGGAATAGGAATAAAAATCGCAGTACGCACACTTGCTCTTGCAAAACGGTATGTGGATATAGATACCGAGACGGTTATTCTGCCTTCTTTTCATCAGCATATTCGTATTCCTCCTTTCTGCTGTATTTAGTATCGACCCGTCAATCCTCGTCGTCAAGCTTGAGAACAGCCATAAACGCCTCGGGAGAAACCTCCACAGAGCCAAGCTTTCTCATCTTCTTCTTACCTTCCTTCTGCTTTTCAAGCAGCTTCTTTTTTCTCGTTATGTCGCCGCCGTAGCACTTTGCCAGAACGTCCTTGCGGAGCGCCTTCACCGTTTCGCGGGCGATGATACGGGAGCCGACTGCAGCCTGTATCGGTATCTCGAAAAGCTGACGGGGGATATTGTCCTTAAGTCTGATCGCTATCCTGCGTGCACGTGCGTACGCCTTATCCTCGTGAACGATAAAGGTAAGCGCATCCACGATGTCGCCGTTGAGAAGGAAATCAAGCTTGCAAAGCTTGCTCTCAACGTAGCCTGCGGGCTCGTAGTCAAGGGATGCGTAACCGCGGCTGCGGCTCTTGAGAGCATCGAAGAAGTCATATATGATCTCGTTCAAGGGAAGCGTGTAATGAAGCTCAACGCGCTTCTCATCGAGATATTTCATATCGTGGAAAATGCCTCTGCGGTCGGTGCAAAGGTCCATGATACCGCCGATATAATCGGTGGGAGTGATAACGCTGGCCTTCACCATAGGCTCATACGCCACCTCTATCTCGTCGGCAGAGGGGTAATTGGAGGGGTTATCGATACGCACCACCTCGCCGCCGCGAAGCTGTATTTCGTAAATAACGCTGGGAGCTGTTGTGATCAGGTCAAGATTGAATTCTCTTTCCAGGCGCTCCTCGATGATCTCCATATGGAGCAGGCCGAGGAAGCCGCAGCGGAAGCCGAAGCCGAGAGCAACGGAGGTCTCGGGCTCAAACTGAAGGGCTGCATCGTTGAGCTGGAGCTTTTCAAGAGCATCGCGAAGGTCGTTATACCTTGCGCCGTCGGCGGGATATATACCGGCATACACCATGGGGAGAGATTCCTTGAAGCCGGGGAGAGATTCCTCGGCACCGCCCTCCGCGTGGGTGATGGTGTCGCCTATCTGAGTGTCTGCAACGTTTTTAATGCTTGCGGTGATGTATCCAACGTCGCCTGCCGCAAGGAAATCCGCGCGGGTGAGGCCCAGAGGCTTCATATAGCCAACGTCCACAACGTCGAATTCAACGCCCGTGCTCATCATTTTGATCTTTTCGCCTGCGCGGAGAGTGCCCTCCACCACGCGGACGTAAACGACGACGCCAAGATAGCTGTTATAGTAGGAGTCGAAGATAAGGCACTTGAGCGGCGCATTTTCGTCGCCCTTGGGGGCGGGGATGTCTCTCACGATGGCGGCGAGAACGTCGGGGATGTTCTGGCCCGTCTTCGCGCTGACAGCAGGGCAATCCTCTGCGGGAATGCCGATAACGTCCTCGATCTCATTTCGCACAACGTCCACCTGAGCCGAGGGAAGGTCTATCTTATTTATAACGGGAACTATCTCAAGATCTGCGTCAACGGCAAGATAAGCATTTGCCAAAGTCTGCGCCTCGATTCCCTGAGTCGCGTCCACCACCAGAAGTGCTCCCTCGCATGCCATAAGCGAGCGGGAGACCTCGTAGTTAAAGTCAACGTGGCCGGGGGTATCGATGAGGTTAAAGGTGTACGCCTCACCGTCTTTTGCGTTGTATATCAGCTTTACGGCACGCGCCTTAATGGTAATGCCGCGCTCGCGTTCGAGATCCATGTTGTCAAGGATCTGCTCCTCC
>JAZMZX010000103.1:0-27078 GCA_045586225.1 Eubacteriales bacterium | reverse complement strand
AACAAGTTCTCTGCCGAAATGCTGTGCTTGCAAGTTCTCCGTTAAGGATAACAGAGAAAAGCATCGGCTTTTTTTATTCCCACTTTTTCCACATGTCGGGGCAGTAGCCAAGGGTGGCAGCCTTTCCGTTTCTCACGATAGGAGTCAGAAGCACCTGAGGATTATCGAGGATCTTTTCTTCCTTTTGTGAGCCGTCGATATATTTGATCAGCATAAGGGTGTCGTTATCGCGGCAGTTTTCGTTCAGCATTGCGTCAACGCCGCCCACAGCAGCGGCAACCTGACGAAGCTCACCCTTTGAAAGGGATTTTTCCGTAAGATCGATAAACTGAAATCTGATCCCGCGCTCCTTGAAAAAGCGCTGTGCTTTTTTCGTGTCGTTGCATTTTTTCGTGCCGAATATCTGTACGTTCATTGTTTTCTCCCGTTTTATCTCCGTTACTTATACGATATCATTTTCAAAGCCGATAGTCAAGAAAGCATTTAGTAATTATTTATCATATACTGTTGATTATCTGCTGCATTATATGTTATACTTGAATAAATATCAAGGATACCGGCGGTGAAAGAAATGGAAAAAAATTATAAGCTTTTGTTTCTCCTTACAGCTTTAATATTAATATCTGCGGCAACGGTTGGCTGTGCCGTGGCGGAGGGAATTATCGATTACGAGGTAAAGGTCATGCTTGCCTCGAGCGATAACCTTACGGTAAACGGTGAAAGCGTTGTTACGGTGAAGGCGGGCGAATCTGTGGTGTTCGACGTTTCCATCCCCGAGGGGATGAAGGTCGCATCCGCCACCGGCGGCGCATATTACGAAGACGGTAAGATAAAGATCGACGCCGTATATTTCCCCGTAACGGTGAAGACTGTCGTCCGCGAATATTATAACTGCACGTATTCCGTCAGGGCAATGACGGGCGGCACCGTTACCGAGGTCAACGGTGTTACCGTCCGCGAGGATGAGGAGATAACCGTTAAGGCAACTCCCAAGGAAAACGCGCGTGATAAATACGTTTTCGCAGGTTGGACCGACGGCAAATCCCTCGACGAGGGCGGCGAGATAATCAGCACCGACGCGACATATACCTTTAAGATAGCAAAGGATATGGAGCTTATCGCAAACTTCTTAAAGGAAGGCTCAAACGTTATCAAGTATCACACAAACGGCGGTACCGTTGCTAAAACGGGCGGTGAGATGTACGTTGACACCGTTACCGATGAATATCATTTCTATCCCAACGCGCTTCCCGATATGGACTACTTCGAGCGCGACGGCTACGTGCTCTACGGCTATAACACAGCTGCCGACGGTACCGGCGAATATTTCGGCCTCGGCTGGAATATCATCACCGACGAGACCGTCATCGACCTTTACTGTATGTGGGCAAAGGAATCTCCCGCCGAAAACTTCACAGTAACGGTGAAGGGCAAGGAAGCCATCATAACCGGATACTCAGGCGACGAGGACGTTATCGTTATCCCTGAAAAGCTGAAGGGCAAAACAGTCACCACCGTTGCCGACAAGGCCTTCAAAAACGCAAAGGCACACACCGTCATAATGCCGAAAACAATGACGACTCTCGTGCCCAATGCGTTCTTCTCCTGCGATTTCAAGAATCTCTATATGCCCGATACCGTCGTTGAGGTAAGCGATTCCTCGTTCCTTAAGTGCGATGGATTTTCCACCCTCTACGTGAACGCGGCATCCCACCCCAAGTATCAGACCTACGACCACGGAACCTACGCCATCAAGTATGAGCGTCTCGTATATGCGACCCGCCACGACCTGCAGAAGCTGGTGTTCACATCCGGCTCCAACGGCACCTACGGCGTATATTCACAACAGCTTGAGGAAGGCCTCAGAAACGAGTATTACGTTATCGACTACTCGCTCCACTATCAGACCTGCGGTATGTTCTTCATCGACCTTATCTCCGCTTTCCTGGAGGAGGACGATATCCTTCTGTTCCTGCCCGAGCCCAATGAATTCCAGCTTGGCACCAACGACTGGAACTCCATCATGTGGCAGTTCTTCGAAGCCGCATACGGATGCGTAACGAACGTCGATATCAGAGATTACGACGGCGTGTTCGACACCTTCGCGGAGTATAACCGCACCCGTCAGTGGATGGCGAAAACAAAATACACCCAGTATTGGAACGGCATCAACAGATATGGCGACAACGACTGGTACCGCAACGGTGAATATAACGGATTTGTGGGAAGTCAGGGCACGTATATGCTTTACCCCGACCATATAAACGCGAAAAACATCAATTCCGTTATTGCAAAGTGTCAGGCAAAGGGCGCAAAAACGTATCTTTCGTTCCCCAGCCTCAACAAGCACGCTCTTGACGGTCCCGCAAAGAAGGAAAATCACCGCAAGGATTACGAGGACTATATCAGAGACAACCTGGACCTCACCGTCATCTCCTCCATTGAAGACTATATCTTCAACGGCAAGTATATGTCGGGCACGAACTATCATCTGTCCTCCGAGGGCACCGAGCTCAGAACGGAGCGCCTTATCTCCGACCTGCGCGCCCAGCTGAAAAAGGACTATCCCGATAAATGGGGCAAATAATGAATAACCGAAAAAAACCGTATGCCGGAAAGGCATACGGTTTTTTTATGTTATATGTTCTTAAAGTCCCAGCACCATAGATGCGAAGAGGAAATAAAGCACAAGGGAGAGTGCGTCCACCGCGGTTGTGATGAAGGGGCTCGCCATAACGGCAGGGTCAAAGCCGCAGAGCTTTGCGAGGATGGGCATCAGGCAGCCGATGAGCTTTGCGGAAATAACGGTGAAGAGAAGCGTCACCGAAACGACGGCGATGATTGGAAGCGGCACCGCGCTGCCCAGAAGAAGATTGTCGATGAGCAATATCTTCACAAAGGATGCGGCAGCAAGAGTTACACCGCAAAGAACGGAAATACGGAGCTCCTTCCAGATAACGGCGAAGGTGTCGGAAAAGTCGATCTCGTCGAGAGAAAGACCGCGGATGACGGTGGTGGATGACTGGCTTCCCGAGTTACCGCCCGTGCCCATAAGCATGGGGATAAAGGCTGTCAGCGTAACCTCAGCCGCAAGGGCAGATTCAAAGGACGAAATGATCATTCCCGTGAAGGTGGCGGATACCATGAGCAGTATGAGCCAGGGGATGCGGTGCAGCCACACGTTCCACACGGATTCCTTCAGATACGGCTTGTCCGTAGGCGTGATAGCAGCCATGATCTCGATGTCCTCGCTATACTCCTCCGTGATGACGTCGATAGCGTCGTCAACTGTGACGATACCGATCATACGGTTTTCGGAATCCACAACGGGAAGGGCGAGAAAGTCATATTTGGAAAGCTGATTTGCAACGAATTCCTTGTCGTCAAGGGTGGTGACGGAGATAACGTTGGGCTCCATTATCTCACCGATGGTCTTTTCCTGATTTGACGTGAGAAGCATCAGCACGGAAACAACGCCCACAAGGCGCTTCTGCCTGTCGGTAACGTAGCAGGTGTATACAGTTTCCTTGCCTATACCTGCACGGCGGATAACGTCAAATGCATCGGAAACCGTGTCCTCGGGGTAAAGACGGACGTACTCCGTCGTCATAATGCTTCCTGCAGAGTGCTGAGGATACTTCAGAAGCGCGTTTATCTCCTTGCGCGTGCTGTCGGAAGCGCGGGCGAGGATACGGGCAGCCACGTTTGCGGGCATCTCCTCGATCACGTCAACGGTGTCGTCGAGGTACATATCCTCGATGATGGCGGTGAGCTCTCTGTCGGAGAAGGCAGACAAAAGCTCCTCCATTCTGTCTGTGTCCATTTCAACGAAGGTGTCCGCGGCGATCTCCTTGGGCAGAAGACGGAAAAGAATGATGAGCTCGTCGCCCTCAGCCTCATCCAGGATTTCGGCAATATCCGCAGGCATCATTTCGTGGAAGGCTTCGTGTATTTCGTGAAGCCTTTTTTCAGCCAAAAGCTCCTTGAATCTTTCAATCATACTGTTTTTTGCGCGAAAAAACCGCGCATCCTCCTGACTATAGATTATGCATCCATTGTCGGTATCGGATCACACGGCTAAAAAAATATATCTGCGGATGCAAAACGTATGACCCTGTACCGCGTACTTCGGTAACTGCCGCTGCTGTCCTGATTCATACGTTTCACCTCCGATAAATTCAAAATACGGAGAATTATACCGTTATAAAAGCTTATTCCTCCGGCGGGAAAAAGAGTTTCGGAATGGGAGGAAGCGGCTTTATGTCGCGCTTCAACGGGTCGTACTTAAATCTGCGGCATCTTGCCGTGGGTAAAACGAGCCCGCGATGCTTGCAAAGAACGGCATCGCCCGAAAAAAGAACGGTGCCATGCTTGCAGTAAACGCACATATTATTGCCGTCGTCGCTGTTGTCGTAACGCATAATTGCTCCTCTGAAAGTTTTGTCAACCTACGTATTATACACCCTTTTTACTTCTTTTGCAAGTGCTAATTTTTTCTCCCGCAATAACGGCGACGGCGGCAGCGAGGATAAAGGCTCCGTGAAAGGGGACATTCCACGACGTGCCGGCGGCATCGGGAAACAGGGAAACGTCTATGCTTTCGGGGAAAAAGCGGACGGCGGCCAGGGAAGCCGCGGCGGTGAGTACTCCCGTCAAAAGCCTTGAAATGATAAAGGGCAAAAGCCTGACGGCTCCGTCAGGGAAGAGTGAGGCTGTCTGACAAAGCACGGAGAGGCCGGAAAAGCCGATGGCAAAGCCGGCGAAGAATGCCGCTCCGCCTCTGCTGATAAGTCCATCGGCAAGGGCGGAGGCAGAAGCGGAGCATCCGCTTGCAAATTCAAAAAACGCCGATATCAGAAGCTTTATGTAAATGCGATCACATACTGCGGAAATAAAATGCACCGCCACCGCACCCAAAAGAGAGAAAAACGTCACAGCTCCGCACACGTTCAAAATGACCCTCGATGCCTCGGTCACCGCAGAAGTCAGCGCGGCGGCAGGCGGCACGGCGCCGCCTCCTTTTATAAGGGAGCACGGTTTTTTCGCCGACGCGGGCTTTTTCGCAAGCATATTCAGCGCAGCCCCGATCAAAACGGCAGATAAAGCCTGAACCGCCCATATGGTGACCCCAAGCCGAAGGCTTCCGAACATCCCCTTGCCAACGGCGAAAACGGGAAAGGTGGGCGAGGCGCAGCAGCCGTAGCAAAGGAGCCGCTCGCATTCCGAAGCGCTTACGGCGCCCCTTTTTTTCAGTCCCGCTGCCGTCATGGCACCGAGAGGGAATCCGAATATCAGTCCGCAAAGGAAGGCGGAAGCGCCTCTGCGGAGCCCGAAAAGACGGAAGCTCACCCCTTCGAAAAGACGGTCGATAATGTCCACACCGCCCGTGGCAATGAAAAGCGACGATATCACCGAAAAGGGGAAAACCGCCGGAATGACACGTGCTGCGCAAAGGGAAAGGGACGCCGACACCGATGCGGTAACCGTTTCCGGAGCCAGTAAAAACAGGACTGATATAAAAAGGACCATAAAGGAATATAAAGCCGTGTCGTGAGTGTTGTTACGCATTAATATCTTCCGCTCCGCATAGAATTTTCACGTAATTATATGAAAACCGAAGGAGACTTAATGCCTTGGGACAAAAAATCAGACTTAACGGCAGGATAAGAGAGCTTATCGGTGAAATGCTCGAGATGCCCTCAGCCCCCGTGAGCGGCGGCTTTTCGGTGAGCGTGACAGACGGCAGGGAAGCCACGGTGGTGGGCTGTCTTGCTATCCTTTCATACGATGACAGCGCGATCACGGTGGGCACCGGGTCAGGACGGCTCACCCTTTCGGGAGAGGGACTGGATATCGTAAACTATACCGACCGGGAGATAACGGTGAAGGGCAGAATAAAAAGCGTGATAACGGAGGACCGGTAAAAGTGCTGATGCGTCTTTTTCTGTTTTTGATAGGTTACGTCACCGTGACCGTGTCCGCGAAGGATGCGGCGGTGCTCATCGGACTGACCTTCGACAAAGGGATCCCCGCCTTCCTTGGACGAAGGAAAAAACGCCGTCGGGTGCGCTTCCGCCGACGGGATTTTGCTATCGTGTCGGAGCTTGCCGAAGCGAACGGTATTTCCTTTTTGCAGGTGCGTCATTCAGGCATTCCCATGCTGTGGCACCGATGCAAGAGGCGCTACGGGCTCTGGCTCGGAGGCGCCCTTCTTATTTCCGCGCTTCTTGTCTCCGACGATTACGTGTGGCGGATAGAGGTCATCGGAAACGAAAACGTGCCCGATGCCGCCATCATTGAAAAGCTTTGCGACGTGGGTTTTCATGAGGGCGTATACCATAAAAGCATCGATTTCGACGTGCTTCATAACAGATTTCTCGCCCGCTCTGAGGATATAGCCTGGATAGCGGTGAATATGCACGGCAGCGTTGCATACGTCCGTGTGCGCGAATATATGGACCACAGCGACCCGCCCGAGGGTAAGTGCGCCAACGTGATTGCAGCCTCAGACGGGATAATAACGCGTGTGTCGGCGTTTGACGGATATTCGGAGGTGAAGATAGGCGATGCCGTGAAGAAGGGGCAGCTTCTGATATCGGGCGTTGTTGCACTCGAGGGGTGCGACACGGAATACGTTTACGCACGCGGTGAGGTGTATGCCGAAAGAGAGAAGACGGTGGCGGTATCTGTGCCGCTTACGCGGCAGATCAAGTGCCGGACAGGGGAAAATGTGAAGGAATACGGCATAAAAATCTTTGGCGACGATATATTTTTTGGCAGAAAGGGTAGAATTGAAGACTCTTTATGTGATACAATAACTATGTATAAAGATGTGACGCTTTTCGGTGTGAGAGAGCTGCCGATCAAGCTTATCGTCACGGAGCATAAGCCCTTTTCATATGAAAAAGTCACAGTGACGGCCGAGAAGGCAAGAGCTGTGGCATACGGCGAATATAAGCGCGCCTTTATTGCCGCCACAGAGGAGGCGCTGCTGCTTTCATATTCCGTCACGGAGGGGCTTTCACCCGACGGAAAGGAATACGTGATTTCAGCCGTGCTCCGTGTGATCGAAAATATCGCTGAAACAAAGGAATTTACCGTAGAATAAACATGGCAGAAAAAATCGTAAGTACGAAATCAAATGAAATAACGAGCCGCCTTTTCGGCAGCTTCGACGTTAATGCGCGCCGCCTGGAGGAGGCCTTCTGCGTGAAGATACGCAACCGTCAGAATCCTGACGGCGACGGAGACTCTGTGGTCATCTCGGGCGAGGATGAGGCAGTAAAGCTTGCCGCAGATGCGCTCATATACCTGCGCGGAATGGCTGAATATAACGAGACCCTCTCCGACCAGACGGTGGACTACGTTATCGCAATGGTCAGCGACGGTAAGGCGGGAGAGCTCGAGGCTCTCGACGACTGCGTGTGTGTCACCACACGCGGCAAGCCCATCAAGGCGAAGACTGTCGGCCAGAAAAAGTACGTGGACGCAATAAAGAAGAATACCGTTATCCTTGGCGTTGGCCCTGCGGGCACGGGTAAGACCTTCCTTGCGGTGGCAATGGCCTGCAAGGCTTTGCGTGAAAAGGACGTGCAAAGGATAATCCTCACCCGTCCTGCAGTTGAGGCAGGTGAAAAGCTGGGCTTTTTGCCGGGTGACCTTCAGAATAAGATAGAACCGTATCTCCGCCCCCTCCACGACGCACTTTACGAAATGCTGGGCGCAGAGAATTATAACCGTCATATCGAGCGGCAGACCATCGAGATAGCGCCCCTTGCGTATATGCGCGGCCGCACCCTGGACGATTCCTTCATTATCCTCGACGAGGCGCAGAATACCACCCCCGAGCAGATGAAGATGTTCCTCACCCGTCTCGGCTTCAATTCCAAGGCCGTCGTCACGGGCGACCTTACCCAGACAGACCTGCCCTCGGGCAAGCGAAGCGGTCTTGCGGAGGCGGTGCGCATCCTCGACGGCATCGACGATATCGCCATCCACCGCTTCACCGAGCGCGACGTTGTGAGACATAAGCTGGTGCAGAAGATCATCTTGGCATACGACCGCTACGAGCGTGAGCGCAAGGTCCGCGACGGCGAAAAGGGCGGAAAATTCAAAGTAAAAAGGCTGTAAGACTATGAAACTCAAGCTGAGAACACTTATAGAAAACGAGCAGGAGCTTATAAACATAAGATTCCGCCATATGCGGCTTTTGCGCCGCGCCATCCTTGAAACTCTGCGCTACGAGGGCTTTTCCCGTAAGGCAGAGGTCTCCGTTGTCCTTTGCGACAACGAAGCCATCCGCGAGATAAACGCGGAATACAGAAATATCGATTCCCCCACAGACGTGCTTTCGTTCCCTCAGTTTGAAAGCGAGGACGAGTATCCCGAGATGGGATACGTTCCTCTGGGAGATATCATCATATCCGCCGAAAGAGCGGATAATCAGGCGCTCATCTTCGGCCACAGCTTCGAGCGCGAGCTTGCCTTCCTTGCCGTGCATTCCACCCTCCACCTTCTTGGTTACGACCACGTGAACAGCGAGGAAGAGGAAGCCGTTATGCGGGCAAAGCAGCGCGACGTTATGAAGATACTGAAGCTCGAAGTGAACGAAGAAAGAAAAGACACATAAGAATTCGCCGCAAAACGGCGGTACGAAAGGAAAAATATTTATGAAAAGAACAGCATTCATCGCAATCGTGGGACGACCCAACGTAGGAAAATCCACTCTGCTTAACGCAATGCTCGGCGAAAAGGTGGCCATCGTCTCCAGCAAGCCCCAGACAACGAGAAACCGCATCACCGGTATCCTCACCAGAGGCGAGGACCAGTTCGTGTTCCTCGACACTCCCGGTATCCATAATCCCCGCACAAAGCTTGGCGACTATATGGTGAAGAGCGCGGAGACCTCCCTCGGCGACTGCGACGCCGCTATCCTTATTGCAGATGCGGACAAGCCCGCAGGCAATATCGAGATCACCGTTATGGAGCGCCTTAAGAAGGGCAATGTTCCCGCCATCCTCGTGCTCAATAAGATCGACCAGACCGATCCCGCCCGCCTTGCGGAGACCATCACCAACTACGCATCTCTCCACGATTTTTCCGCAGTGGTGCCCACCTCCGCCCTTAAGGGACGCAACGTTTCCGAGGTCATCGACGAGGCTGAGGCATTCCTTCGCGAGGAGGAATGGTACTTCTCCGGCGACGAGATCACCGACCAGACCGAGCGCAGATATGCGGCTGAGGTCATCCGCGAAAAGATGCTCCGTCTCCTTTCCAAGGAGATCCCCCACGGCACCGCCGTCGTTATCGAGGAGTTCGTGGATGAGGAGACCCTCATACGCATCAGAGCGGAGATATACTGCGAAAAGGCGACCCACAAGGGGATCATCCTGGGCAAAAACGGCGATATGCTCAAGCGTATCGGCACCTATGCAAGAGAGGATCTTGAGCGCTTCTTCGGCGTTAAGGTGTTCCTTGATCTTTGGGTAAAGGTTAAGGACGGCTGGCGCGACCGCGGCGGCTATCTCAAGGACTTCGGCTACGATATTAAAACACTTAAATAATGGAAAAGCTGTCCGTTAAGGGGCTCGTTATCCGCGAAAAGCCCATGGGGGAAAACGATAAGCTCCTCACTCTGCTCACGGCAGAGCGGGGGAAGATGTTCGTTTCCGGAAAGGGCGTGCGTTCGCTCAAAAGCAAGAATATGGCCTCCTCCCAGACCTTTGCCTATTCGACCTTCGTGCTTTCAAAGAATAAGAGCGGTTTTTGGTATGTTTCCGAATCCGACCTGCACGAAATGTTTTTCGGCATAAGGACCGATCTTGATTCCATTGCGCTTGCGGCGTATATCTGCGACGTGGCAGACCACGTTTCCGTGGAGGAAAACGATGAGACCGCGCTCCTCCGGCTGACTCTCAATGCGCTTTACGCACTTTCCAAGGGCATAAAGCCGAAAAAACAGATAAAGGCTGCCTTTGAGCTTCGTCTAGCCGCCGTCAGCGGCTTTGCGCCGGACCTTTCCGGCTGCACGGTCTGCGGTGCGGATGAGGAGGAGATGTACTATCTCGACATTCTTGAGGGCGAGCTCGTTTGCCCGGACTGCATTGTACGGAGAGGCCACGAGGACATATATAAGGACCGTGAGGGGGAATGGAGCCGACCCTTTATCTCCGTTTCACCAACACTTCTCCACGCGCTCAGATACACTGTTTTTGCCGATGCTGCCAAGTTTCTTTCCTTTTCTCTCCCCGAAAAGGAAATGGACGAGTTTTCCGCAGCCTGCGAGCGCTATCTTCTCCATCATCTCGGGCGCAGCTTTTCAACACTCGATTACTATAAGCATTGCCTGACACTGAAACAACAATAATATGGGATACACAGAAAAAACCATTACAACACTTGAACTCGATAAAATACTCGAGATGCTTGCGGCGTGCGCTCCCACAGAGGGCGCAAAAAAGGCCGCACTGACCCTCACTCCCTCTGCCGACTACGTTACCGTGCTCCGCCGTCAGCGCCGCACAGGCGACGCAAAGCGCCTTATGGGGCTGAAGGGAATGCCCTCTTTCGGTCTTGTCACCGACGTGAGCGACTCCGTGGAAAGAGCGGAGAAGGGGGCAACACTTTCCTGCCGCGAGCTTTTAGCCTGCGCAAACGTTATGAAAACTGCGCGCAGACTCACCGATTATCTCCGCGGCGACAAAAGATTCGACACCACCCTTGACGAGATATTCGAGCGCCTTCACGGCAACAGATTCCTTGAGGATAAGATAGGCCGTGCCATCATCTCCGAGGATATGATAGCCGACGAGGCATCCTCCGAGCTTGCCGATATAAGACGCAAGATGCGTGCGGCAAATTCAAAGATACGCGACGTGCTGCAGAAGTATATCACCGGCGGTACTTACTCCAGGTATCTGCAGGAGAATATCGTCACCCAGCGCGGCGGAAGATTCGTTATTCCCGTAAAATCGGAATATAAAAACGAGGTCGCGGGCCTCATTCACGATACCTCCGCATCGGGCGCAACCGTTTTCGTTGAGCCCCTTGCAGTGGTTGATGCAAACAACGAGCTGCGTATTCTTGAAAGCAGAGAGCAGCGCGAGATAGAGCGCATCCTTTCAGAGCTTTCCGCAGACGTTGCCGCTTCCGCATACACACTCAGGCTCGACTATATGAATATCACCGAGCTTGCATTCATATTTGCCTGCGCCGAGCTTTCCTATAAGATGGATGCGGTGCAGCCCAAGATAAACGACGACAGCCGCCGCGTGGTGTCTCTCAAAAAGGCACGTCATCCCCTTATCGATAAAAAGACCTGCGTGCCCATCACAGTCACTCTCGGCGAGGGCTTCGATACCCTCGTTGTAACGGGTCCCAACACGGGAGGCAAAACCGTTGCCCTTAAAACTCTGGGTCTTTTCTCGCTGATGGCACAGTCGGGGCTTCATATCCCTGCCGCAGACGATTCGGAGATCTGCCTTTTCGATGATATCCTTGCCGATATCGGCGACGAGCAGAGCATCGAAATGTCTCTTTCCACGTTCTCCTCCAGCATGTCCAATATCATCAGCATCCTGGACCGTGTGAACGATCACTCCCTGGTGCTTTTCGATGAGCTTGGCGCCGGCACCGACCCCGTTGAGGGCGCAGCCCTTGCCATTGCCATCATTGAGGAGGTGCGTGCAAGAGGTGCACTCTGCGCCGCGACCACACACTATGCGGAGCTGAAGGTCTATGCGCTGAACACCGAGGGCGTTTCAAACGCCGCCTGCGAATTCGACGTGGAGACGCTGCGCCCCACCTACCGGCTCATAATCGGAGCTCCCGGCAAATCAAATGCCTTTGCAATATCATCCCGTCTCGGTCTTTCTCCCCGTATCGTTGAGCGGGCGGGAGAGCTGGTAAGCGGAGATAACAAGAGCTTTGAGGACGTTATCGAAAAGCTTGAGGCAGAGCGCCTTGCAATGGAAAAGGAGCGGGAGGAGCAGCGCCGTCTGCGCGTTGAATACGAGCGCTTCAAGGCGAAGGCCGAGACGAAGCTCAACGAGCAGCTCGAGGGCGCCAAGGCGGAAGCCGAGCGCGCTGAAAGGCGCGCGCGTGACATCGTTGCAAGCGCGAGAGCGTCCAGCGAATTCATTATGGCGCAGATGGAAAAGGTGAAGCGCGAGCGCGAAAGCGAGAATCTTGGCAAAACCATGGCCGATGCAAAGCGCGCCATCAAGGCGCACCTGCGCGAAACCGAATCTATGTACGAGGAGCGGATGCCCGAGCCTGAGGAATACACGCCGCCCCGCGAATACAGAAAGGGCGACGACGTTATCATCGCCGGCACCGGAGTCCGCGGCATAATCAAGGACGGACCCGATAAATCGGGCAACGTCACCATCATTTCTAATAACATCACAACGAGAACAAAGGTCTCAAAGATCCGCTTCGCTCCCGAAAACGACACCGTTACCGCAAAAGGGAAAACGGAGTCCGTTTCCACCTACCGGGTGGAAAGGGCAAGTGCAACCTTCCGCCCCGAGCTTGATATCAGAGGCTACACGGTGGACGACGGCTGGCTTGCAGTCGATAAATACCTGGACGAGGCCATGATGGCAGGCATCGAGACCGTCCGCATTATCCACGGAAAGGGAACGGGCGCTCTTCGCCAGGCCCTTCACGGATTTTTGCGGTCCGACCCCAGAGTCTCCCGCCACCGCCTCGGCGAATACGGCGAGGGAGATGCAGGCGTTACCGTCGTTGAGATAAAATAAAACAAATATTTTTGCCGCCCATACGGCGGCGGAACGGAGAAAATTATGACAGACAAGCTTTATCTGGGCGCTCAGCTTTACACGGTGCGTCAGAAGACGAAAACGAGCGAGGATTTCCTTCAGACCATCGAGAAGCTTTCAAACATCGGTTATCGCTATATGCAGGTGTCCGGCGTCGGTCCCGAAGTGACCCCCGACGTTATCGCCTATGCCGTTGAAACATACGGAGTAAAGTGCATACTCACTCATACGAACCTCCGCCGCATCATTGAAGATACTGACGCCGTTATAAAGGAGCACGACGTTTTCGGCTGCGACAGCATCGGTATCGGCGGCATTGCCAATATGTATCCTCACACAGCCGACGGATACGCAGCGTTCGCGCTCGATATCGCAGAGGCAGTGAAGAAGATAAAGGCTGCGGGAAAGAGATTCCTTTACCACAACCACCGATTTGAATTTGAGCACTACGGAGATAAGACCGGTCTTGACATCCTTATGTCTATGACAGACCCCGAGGGCGTGCAGTTCACATTCGATACGTACTGGTCTCACGTTGCGGGCGTTGACCCGGCAGATTTTATCAGACGCCACGGCGACAGGATATATTGCCTCCACTTAAAGGATATGACCGTTGTGGACGATAAGCTCCGTATGACAGAGTGCCTCACAGGCAATCTGAATTTCGATTCCATCATCAAGGCATCTCTCGATGCAGGCGTGCGCTACCATATGATCGAGCAGGACGACGTTTATATCGACCTTTTCGACAGCATGAAGATAAGCCACGACAATCTCAAGGCACGCTTCGAAGCGTTCCGCGACTGATAAGGAGTATAAAATGGCAAATTTCATCTTAAGCGCATTTGCAGACGAATATTCCCCCGCCTTTAAGGGTCAGCTTGAAGGTCTTAAAAAGCACGGCATCGGGCTTATCGAGCTTCGCGGACTTGACGGAAAAAACGTGTCTGAGCTCACCGTTGCCGAGGCAAAGGAATATAAAAAAATGCTGGACGACGCGGGAATAAAGCTTTCCGCAGTGGGCTCCCCCCTCGGTAAGATATCCCTCAACGGCGACCTTGCGGCTCATCTGGATCTCACACGCCGCGTTTGCGAGACCGCAAACGTAATGGAGTGCGGACGCATCCGCGCCTTCTCCTTCTACGACACCGCCGACCGCCGCGGCGAGGTGCTTGAAAACCTCGATAAGATGCTGGCTGTTTGCGAGGATGCTGGCGTTCTTTTCTGCCACGAAAACGAAAAGGGCGTTTACGGCGACACCCCCGAAAAGTGCCTCGATCTTAAAAATGCCTTCGGTGACAGGCTTGGCATCGTTTTCGACCATGCAAACTTCATCCAGTGCGGATGCGAGCCTTTCCCCCACGGCTTCTCACTTCTCGGAGAGCACGTGACGTATATGCATCTTAAGGATGCAACGGAAAAGGGCGTTGTTGTTCCCGCAGGGGAGGGAATCGGCCGCATCGCGGAAACTCTCCGCGAGCTTGACCGCCGCGATGGCGACGTTATTATGACCCTTGAGCCTCACCTCCGTGTTTTCGCAGGCCTCGATGCTCTCGAGCACGGCGAAAAAACTCAGGTCAAGGGCACCTATTCCACAGCTGAGGAAGCCTTCGCTGCCGCTGTGAACGCAGCACGCGAGGCTGTAGTATGGGCAAAGGAAAACCGTGTATAAAAATGTATAACGTTTTAGCAATGGATTTCGGTGCCTCCAGCGGACGCGGCATTATCGGCCGCTTCGACGGTGAACGCATCACCACGGAGGAGATACATCGCTTTGAAAATAAACCCGTCATGCTGGCCGGCAGATTTTCCTGGGATGCCCCCGCTCTTTATTCGGAGATACTCACCGCCATCAGCAAAGCGGTTGGCTCCGAAGGCGGTATAGGTACCGTGGGCGTGGACACCTGGGGCGTGGACTACGGCTATATCGACAGCAACGGACACCTTCTTCAGAATCCCACACACTATCGCGACACACGCACGCTTGGCATCCGCGAAAAGCTTTTTGAAAGAGTGCCGTGGAATGAGCTCTATGGTATAACGGGAATTCAGGATATGAATTTCAACACCGTGTATCAGCTTTACGCGGACCTTTTATACAGTCCTCATCTCATAGAAGCAGCCGATAAAATGCTCTTTATGCCCGACCTTTTCAATTATCTTCTCACGGGCGAGATGAGAACCGAATATACCATCGCATCCACAGGCGCCATCCTTGATGCGAAAACGAGATCCTTCTCATCGGCGCTTCTGGAAAAAGCGGGCATACCCGAAAGGCTTTTCGCACCTATGGCGAAGCCTGCGTCGGTGCTTGCATCGCTCAGAGACGACGTTCGCGCCTTGACCGGCGCCGATGCCTCTCTTAAGGTGGTGAACACTGCCTCTCACGATACGGCATCCGCCGTTATCGCCGTTCCTGCGGCAGGGGAAAGCTTCGTTTACATAAGCTCCGGCACGTGGAGCCTTCTCGGCACAGAGCTGAAGGCTCCGCTTATCACGGATACGTCACGTAAATATTGCTTCACAAACGAGGGCGGCGCGGAAGATAAGATCCGCTTCCTCAAGAATATCGCAGGCCTTTGGCTCTCGCAGGAATCACGCCGTCAGTGGCGCCGGGAGGGAAGAGAATATTCCTTCGACGAGCTTGCGGGAATGGCGGCAGCAGCTGCGCCCCGCCGCTACATCATCGACCCCGACGACGAAAGATTCACGCCTCCCGGAGATATGCCGAAAAGGATCGCAGACTTCTGCGAAGAAACGGGCCAGGGCAGGCCGGAGACTCCCGGCGAGATCATCCGCTGCATCTTCGATTCTCTTGCCCTTCGATACCGCTGGAGCATTGAGAGAATAAACGAAATGAGCGGCGAAAAGGTACCGTATATCCATATCGTTGGCGGCGGTACGAAGGAAAAGGACCTTTGCCGTCTTGCGGCAGATGCCTGCGGCATCCCCGTTTACGCAGGTCCCACCGAGGCAACTGCTCTCGGAAACATCGCATCCCAGCTTATCTCCTCGGGAGAGGTTGGAAACGTGGCGGAAGCAAGAAGCATCATAAGAGCCTCCTTCCCCATGGCGGAATATGAGCCGCACCTTGAGGATAAGGACGCATGGGACGAAGCCTACCTCCGCTTTTTGGCCATCGTTTCCCGATAAAAACAAAAATCTATCATAAAAAAGGAAAATAATATGAGCTACGAATCTGCAAAAGCCCGCTATGCCGAATACGGCGTAGACGTTGATGCCGCCATTGCGCGCGTTCGTAATATCCCCGTTTCCATGCACTGCTGGCAGGGCGACGACGTCCGCGGCTTCGAAAATCCTATGGGCGACCTTACGGGCGGTATACAGACAACGGGAAACTATCCCGGCAGAGCCGTTAACATCGAGCAGCTCAGAGCCGATTTCGACCGCGCCGTCAGCCTTATCCCCGGCAAGAAGAGGATCAATCTTCACGCCATCTATCTCGATAACGGCGGCGAAAACGTTGGCAGATGCGATATTTTGCCGAAGCATTTCGAGTCCTGGGTGGAGTGGGCACGCGAGCGCAGCCTCGGCATCGATTTCAACCCCACCTGCTTCTCTCATCCCATGAGCGACTCCGGTCTCACGCTTTCCTCACCCGACCGTGAGGTGCGCGAATTCTGGATCGAGCACTGCAAGCGCTCCCGCGCCATCGCCGCTTATATCGGCGAGTCTCTCGGTGAGACCGTTGTCACAAACTATTGGGTGCCCGACGGATATAAAGACACCCCTGCAGACCGCTACGGCGCACGCGAGCGCCTCACCACCGCTCTCGACGAGGTGTTTGCAGAGCCTGTGCCCGAAAAATTCAATAAGGACGCAGTTGAAGGTAAGGTCTTCGGAATAGGTGCCGAAAGCTTCACCGTTGGCTCAAACGATTTTTACCTTGCCTACGCCGTTTCGAGAAACAAGCTTCTCACTCTGGACGCAGGTCACTTCCATCCCACCGAATTCATCTCCGATAAGATCAGCACAGCGCTTCTCTTTATGCCGGAGATCCTCCTTCACGTTTCCCGCCCCGTCCGCTGGGACAGCGACCACGTCGTCACCTTTGACGACGAGCTCCGCGCCATCGCCACCGAGATCCTCCGCGCAGGTGAAGAAAAGGTCCACATTGGCCTCGACTTCTTCGACGCATCCATCAACCGTATCGCGGCATGGGTCATCGGCACCCGTAATATGCAGAAGGCGCTCCTCTATGCGGCACTTGAGCCCTCCGAGCTTCTTCGCCGATACGAGGTGGAGGGAGATTTCACATCCCGTCTCGCTTTAATGGAAGAGCTGAAGACGATGCCCTTTGCCGACGTATGGGAAAGGTACTGCGAGGAATCCTGCGTTCCTGCAGGCGGCGAGTGGCTTTCTGCCGTGAGAGAATACGAAAAGAAGGTCCTTTCGGAGAGATAAAAGGGAAGAGCCGTTATAAACGACCCGCTCCTATATAGGGAGGTTAATATGCTTGACAATTTAATATTCAGCGTAAACCAGGTCCTTCCCCTTTGCTTTTTCGTTTTTATGGGCGTGGTGCTTCGGAACAAGGGCTTCTTCAAGGAAGACGTGTTTCCGCAGATAGACGCATTCGTTTTCAAGATCGCACTTCCGTGCATGATATTCCTTGAGGTGCTGGACTGCGACGTGTCGCAGCTGACGGACTTCAAGCTCATCGGATTCTCCGTTATCGGTGTTATTCTTGCGGTGGTCCTTTTGTGGGTCTTCGTTCCCATGATCATAAAGGATCGTGGCAGGTGCGGAGCCGTGATACAGGGCTCCTACCGTTCGAATTTTGCTGTTCTGGGCGTGTCCCTGGCAGGAGGACTTGCAGGAGACGAGGGAGTTGCCGCAATGGCTGTTGTCATGCCCTTTGCGATAGTTCTTTTCAATGGCTTTGCAGTGCTTATACTTTCTGCATTTGCCCCCGAGGAAGAGAAAAAATCCACGGGCAGCGCCATTGTTTCCGCAGTTGTAAACGTGATAAAGAATCCTCTCATCATTGCGGCAATGGCGGCACTTCTTCTCATCGCCGTCAGGGAGCTTTTCTCAATTGAGCTGCCTCAGGTGGCGATCACCGTGGCATCAAAGCTTTCCGACACCGTGTACGCTCTGTCCCTCATCAGCCTTGGCGCCTCTATGACGCCGGAAAGCTTCAAGGAGGGCAAGCTGAAAACAGCCGTTTTTGCATCCCTTATCAAAACTGTGGTTTTCCCGCTTATCGCTGTCACCGTGGCTGCGCTTATCGGCTTCCGCGGAGCACGCATCTGCGTTATCTTCGTGCTTTTCGGTGCCCCTGCGGCAATATCCAGCTATATTATGGCTAAGAATATGAAAAGCGACGCGGAGCTTGCAGGTCAGATACTGCTGGTGTCAACGGTAATGAGTATGCTCACCATATTCATGGGAGTATTTATAATGCGAACGTTGAATCTTATATAAAAATTATATAAAAAAAGGGCACACTCCAAGGTGTGCCCTTTTTTGTTCGGTTATGTTCAGTCGGTAGTTGTCTTGCTGCCCCAGATGGAGTGGTTGTTTTCGCCGATAAGGGAGAAGGTCATTCTTTCGGAAACCTTCTTGGATTCGTCGTACTGCTTGAAGAATATGCCCTTATAGGTAACGCCCTTGATAACGAAGGTAGCATAGTATTTGTTGCCGTCCTTGCCTTCCACCTGCTCCCAGGTGCCTTCAACGTCGCCCGTCACGGTGCCGTCTGCATTGAGGGTCACCTTTTTGGTCTTCAGCATATCGGTGAAGGTGGTGGCAGATGCAAGACCGTGGTCAACGTACTCGTAATCACCGACGATATCGTCAGCGGAGTAGCCCTCAGCGGAGATAACGCTGCCCTGATGCTCGTAAACTGCGGTTACAGGCCATCCGTCCTCGTTCATAAACTGCTGGTGAACGCGCACTGCATGCCATTCGTTGCCAAGGTTGAAGCGGGTGTGATATACGAGATAGTGCTGTCCGTCGGTATCGATGAATGCGGAGTTGTGTCCGGGAGACATATAGCCGTTGCGGCTGTTGTCGCCATTGCCCTTGAGGCTATCGAAATAATAGTTACCGAAGAGCTTGATGCCCTTGTTGGACTGATTCTGGCCGGCGCTGGTGCAAATAGCGCCATTTCCTGCGGCGTCAACGTAAGGTCCGTTCACGTTTTCGGAGCGGAACAGACGGATGTGATAGCCGGAGAAATTGTCGGTTGCGTTGAGTCCGCAGTAGGAGATGTACATGTAGTAGTAACCGGTGTCCTTATCCCAAACAATGTAGGAGCCCTCACCGGTGCAGCCGTAGCCGCCGGAAAGTCTGTATCCGAAATAGGGGTCGGATTCATTGCGCTTGTATTCGTAGGTATAGGAGGTGTCGCGCAGACCGGTCTCGTTGTCAAGCTTCATTAAGAAGATGCCGCCGAACCAGGAGCCGTAGGACATCCAGAGGTCGCCGTTTTCGTCATAGAAAACGCAGGGGTCGATAGCGTTGGGACCGTATGCGGAGTTCCATCTGCCGCCGGAAACGTAGCGCGCGATGTTGCTTTCGCCCGTAACGTCGGTGTAGTCGGTCTCCTTCATCTGCTTGGAGTTAACGAAGCCGGAATAAACGAGAGTGCCTGCGTATTCGTATCTGCCCGTTATCTTATCTGCGGTGAGAAGAGCAATGGAGGAATAGTAATTGTCGCCGTTGATGGACATATACATGCACCACTTGCCCATAGCCTCGTTATAAATAACGTCGGGAGCCCAGAGGTTACCGGAAACGTCATAGTTCTTGCTTCCGTAGGATGACCATGCGATATTGGACTTGAAAAGCTCTCTGTAGTTGTTGTCAACGGTGGTGGTCACCGTGCTCCATCTTGCAAGGTTAGTGGACTTAGCCCAGCCTCTGTGAGAGCCGAATATGTAATAGTTGCCGCTGACGTGCTCGTAAACGATGCTGGGATCGTGAACGGTAACTCTTCCGATGGTGAGCTTCTTGTCGCCGTATTTCAGGGGCTCGTAGCCTTCGCCGTCGGCGATGTCTTCATCGTCTTCCTTTGTTTCTGCCGTGTCGGTTTCGGATTCGGTGCCGGTCTCGGTGCCGGTTCCGGTGCCGTCGGTAGATTCGATTCCTTCGCCGCCGTCGTCGGTGCAGCCGATAACGAAGGTGAGTGAGAGTGCGAGGATCAGCAGTATTGCCGTCAGTTTTTTCATGATTAAGTCTCCAATTACGATTATTATCACATTAAATGACTATATCATTTCGAATTATAACACATTCCATAAGCCTCTGTCAATTTGCTTTATCAAATCAAAATAAAAAGCAGACCCGATATAGGTCTGCTTTATTTTCAGAATTCTTCGTATGTGTCGGAGGCAGTCTCTTCGTTGAATTCAGGCTTAAGCTCGGTGAGCCTTTTACGCCATTTGCCGGCAACGAAGAAGATAATGGTAATTATCATACCGGACAGCCACGAAATAAGAAGGGAAAGGGGAAGTGCACGGTAGTCGCCGTTGGGGAGCTCGGGGGAGCGTGTGAGATACGCGATCGCGTATGCAACGGGAACGCGAATAAGCACCGTTGTCACGAGGGAGATCCACATAGGCGTCATTGTGTCGCCCGCACCGCGCATAACGCCGGAAAGAGACTGGGTAACACCCATTGCAAGGTATCCCGCTGCAAGAATGGTGATCATTCCGAAGCTGATATTGATAAGCTCCTCTGTTTTTGTGAAAAGACTCATAAGAGGATGCGCGAAAATGAAGATAAGAATGAGGAAGAAGGCTGATACGCCGACTGCCATGGCCGTACCCTGAAGAGCACCCTTTTTGATGCGGTCGTATTTTCTTGCACCCACGTTCTGGCCGGTGAACATCGTCATAGCCTGACCGAAGGTGAAGTTGGGCATCATAGCGAAGCCGTCAACGCGCATAACGATAACGTTTGCGGCAATGATCATTACGGGGAAGGTGTTCGTGAGGCGCTGAACCACCAGCATCGCCATGGAGAAGATC
This sequence comes from Eubacteriales bacterium, assembly GCA_045586225.1. Taxonomy (GTDB): domain Bacteria; phylum Bacillota; class Clostridia; order Oscillospirales; family CAG-272; genus DTU064. The sequence continues at coordinate 6,299 of JAZMZX010000103.1, read as the reverse complement.
ACCTGAGTGAGTCCGGAGGGGATTCCGAGCCTGATAACGCTGCCGGTGATGATCTTATCGATGCGGAAGCAGGAGGACTTGATCTCGAAACTTTCCTTCATGGATAAGAGCTTCAGATAGCAAAGGATAGCGGAGATAATCTGTGCGATAACGGTTGCGAGAGCAACACCTCCAACCTCCATGCCGAACTTTGCAACGAAAAGAACGTCGAGTCCTATGTTGAGGCCTGTGGCAACAAGAAGGAAGAGCAGGGCGGAAACGGAGTCGCCCATTCCGCGGAGCACGCCGGAAAGCGTGTTATAGAAGAAGCTTCCCGCAATGCCGATGAAGGATATCCAGAGATAGTCACGGCACCAGGTGATAAGAAGGGGAGACGTTTTCAGAAGGTTGAGAAGAGGCATCGTCACAATGGGACCGATGATCATGATGACAACGGAGGAAAGCGCGGAAAGAGTGATGCAGTTTCCGATGGTGACGGAAAGCTTTTCGCGGTCCTTTGCGCCGAAAAACTGCGCAACGAGTATGCCGACACCGGTAGCGACGCCCATTAGCAGCGCAAGCAGCAGATTAAGAATGGGCGCAGCCGCACCAACAGCCGACAGGGCGTTGTCGCCAACGTATTTGCCCACGACGATGGAGTCGACGGTGCTGTAAAGCTGCTGAGCGATGTTGCCTATGACCATGGGGATCGAGAATTCAACGATCCTGAGCCAGGGGGCGCCCAAAGACATATCCTTAGGTGAGAAAAACTTTTTTAATGCTTCCATAATGATCCTTTGATTTTCGTGATTCGTGTTGATTTTGCTTAAAGATTCGGTTAATGCCCAAACTCAAGTAGTATACTATACAATTTTATCATGGCAGAATTTTGATGTCAAGCCGATAAACTTTACGAATATGAAGCCCTGAACCGACGTATTTCCGTCAAAAATATGTCTATAAACAAAAGAGAGCGATCATAAATCAAATATTTAATAAAAAATACAAGACTAACGCCGGATTTTTTGATATAATATGTAGGTATATTTGTCCCGACCCCTTGTCTTTGCCGCTACAGCCGCAGAGAGGGACCTTCACCGAAAGGAAATATCATGAGTACCGATATTAAAGATAAAAAAGAAGGCAATAAAAAGCTTCTCCGCCAATTGCCGCTGTTCATACCCGTTATCATCGAGATAATTGCCATATCAATGTCTAAGCCGGCACCGGAGGCTGAGAATCAGACGTTCTGGCTCCTGCTTTCATATTTCATTCTCGCGGTGTCCACCGCCGTTATCTTTTTCGACATCGGAAGGATCCCCGTTTTACCGGATCTTTTCCTTGCAGTGACGCCCGCCGCCTGCTGCCTGCTTCTCGAAAGCATGATCCGTAACCCCTTTGAGGTGAAATTCAAGATCCTTCTTTTGAATTTCGCCATCTTCTATCTCGTTGCGCTCTTCCTTCTGTATCTGACGGGACGCAGCTGGCCTGCAGCGCTTTTCCTCGGCGTATACGGCTTTGCGGCCGGCCTCACCGAGCATTACGTGCTCATTTTCAGAAATGCGCCCCTTTTCCCCTGGGACCTTAAAAGCGTAGGCACCGCCGCCACTATCGTTGATAATTACGACTTCAGCATCACCTACGGAATATCCGTTTCCGTGGTCACGCTGATGCTCATCGTGATACTGGGCTTCAAGCTGAGCTTCAAGCTTGAGATACGCCCCCTTGGCATTATCCCCAAGCTGAAAAAATACACAGCCGCGATCACCCGTACCGTTGCCTGCCTCCTTCTTGCATCTATGATGGGCGGCTACGTTTATTACGTGAATCTGGACCGTTCATATACCGATTTCGGTATGTATCCGTATTTGTTCACGCCGAAGGTGGTCTATTCCCGAAACGGCTTCACCGTCGCCTTCCTTTCGATGCTCCGCTATCTCACCGTCGATAAGCCCGACGGATATACAGACGAGCAGCTGGAGGCGCTTGCCGCTATCAGCGACACTTACGCGCGTGAGCAGAATAAGGACGTTGATAAGGACGCGAAAAAGCCCAATATCATCGTTATAATGAACGAAGCCTATTCCGATCTTTCCGTGCTCACCGAATTTGAAACGAACGAGGAGGTCACCCCCTTCCTTGATTCGCTCACGGAGAACACGGTGAAGGGAAACCTTCACGTTTCGGTGCTGGGCGGCAACACGGCAAATACTGAATTTGAATTTCTCACGGGCTGCTCCATGGCGTATCTGCCTGCCGGCTCCATCCCCTATCAGCAGTACATAAAGGGCGAGATACCGTCCCTTGCATCCCAGCTGAAGGACCAGGGCTACAGCACCATGGCCATCCATCCCTACAATTCAACGGGCTGGAACAGAAACACCGTCTATCCCTGGATGTCCTTTGACAAGAGCATATTCCGCTCCGCTCTGAAGGGAGCCACCGTGTTCCGCGATTACGTTACCGACATTTCGGTATACAGATACATCATCAATCAGTTCAGAAATAAATCGGAAGACCCTATGTTCGTCTTCAACGTAACGATGCAGAATCACGGAAGCTACACCAAGGTCCACGAAAACTTCAACCATACGCAGATCACCGCAAAGGGACTCGAAAGCGACGTGAAGCTTTCAACGTATCTTTCCCTTATGAGAGAAACGGACGATGCCTTTGCATATCTGCTTCGCTATTTCCAAACTTACCGCGAGCCCACCGTCATCCTTATGTTTGGCGACCATCAGCCCGCAGCAACTGTTTCAAGCAAGCTTCTCAAGAGATACGGCGTCACACTTGACGACACCGATATAAACGACGTTGAACAGCGCTATATCGTGCCTTTCTACCTCTGGGCAAATTACGATATCGAGGAAAAGGAATACGAGGCCATCAGCGTGAACTATCTTGCATCTCTCCTTGTGGACGTTGCAGGCCTGGAAATGACAGCCGCTCAGGCTTATCTTTCCGAGCTTTATAAAACGTACCCCGTCATAACGGCAAACGCCGTTATGGACAGCGACGGCAACCTTTATTCCATCGATTCCATGAGAGACGATGACCTTATAAATCAGTATGCACAGCTCCAGTACAGCTATCTATTCGATAAAGACGAAAACGGTCTCTTCTCCTATAAGGACTGGCAGCTGGAAACCATAAAATGATAAAAGGACAACAAGGTTATGAATGAAAAGACAGTGAAGAAAACGAAAAAGAAAAAGAAGGAGCCCGGAGTAAAGCTCCGCCACAAGGCTGTGTTCGCCCTTTTTAAGTGGCTGACCGCCATATATATCTTCATCGTATACAGATTCCGCGCTGTGAAATACGGCAAGCTGCCGTCCCCCTGCTTTATCGTGTCCAACCACGTAACGGACTGTGATATGCTTATGGTGCCTCAGAGCTTCCGCGGTATCTCGCATATGTATTTCGTTTCGGGCGAGCATGCATTCCGCGCAGGCTTCGGATCAAAGCTTCTCATGTATTTCTTCGACCCCATCGCCCGCTTCAAGGGCACAACGGCCATCTCCACCGTTATGGAAATGATCCGCCGCAGCAGAAGGGGCGCCTCCGTTGCGCTTTTCCCCGAGGGCTGCAAGAGCTTTTCGGGAGAAACGGGAACTGTCCTTCCCGCAACGGGCGGTCTTGCCCGTAAAATGGGCGTGCCGCTCGTTACCTACCGCATTGAAGGCGGCTATCTGACGACTCCCCGCTGGAGCACCGACATCCGCCGCGGCAAAATGACAGGCCGCGTTATCGGTATTTATCCTCCCGAGCAGCTGAAGGCTATGACGGATGAAGAGGTGCTTCACCTTATCGAGCGCGATATCCATGAAAATGCATTCGAAAGGCAGAAGGCACTGCCCGAAATGATCCGCTACAGATCAAAGGCGCCGGCGAAAAAGATCCAGCGCGCCGCCGTGCTTTGCCCGAAGTGCCGCGGCATCGGCACCGTGCGCGGAGAGGGAAGCCGCGTGTTCTGCTCCTGCGGTCTTGAAGCGGAGCTCGACGAATATGGCTTTTTCAAGGGCGATCTCCCCTTTGATACAATGGCGAAGTGGTTCAGCTGGCAGGCAAAGGAGATCGAAGCGCTGCCCGAATATGAATCCGAAACGGAGCTTTGCCGTGATACTGCCCAGCGGCTGACGATGATCGATACCGATCACAATAAAACCACCGTTGCCGAGGGCGATCTTGTGCTCACAACAAAGTGCATTTCCGTTGGCGATAAGCGCTTCGGCTTTGATGAGATCTCTTCTGTGGACACGTATAAGCACGGATATCTGCTTTTCCTCACCAAGAGCGGGGAATATTACGAGGTCCGCAGCGAAAACGACTACGAGGGCTATAAATACTACCTTCTTATGAAGCGTTATATGAAGTGATAAGCCCGTGCTTGAACGGGATCGATAGTTTTTTTATATTAGCCTATCGCGGAACATAATGATATAATAGTTAAAGAAGAATATTGATTTTTTATAGGAGTGACATTATGAAAGCGCTTGTCAAGAAGTTTCCCGAAAGAGGCGTCTGGTTTGAGGACGTGCCCGAACCCACCACAGGCATAAACGACGTTAAGATCAAGATCCATAAAACCGCCATCTGCGGCACAGACCTTCACATTTATAACTGGGACGAATGGTCGCAGAAGACCATCGAAACTCCCCGCGTTATCGGCCACGAATACGTTGGCGAGATCGTTGAGGTCGGTGCAAACGTAAAGAACTGGCACGTTGGCGATATCGTTTCCGGCGAAGGCCACATCGTGTGCGGTAAGTGCAGAAACTGCCTTGCGGGCAACGGTCACCTTTGCAAGGATACCGTTGGCGTTGGTGTAAACAGAGACGGTGCTTTCGCTCAGTATCTCGTTATTCCTCAGGAAAACGTCCGTATGTGCGAAAAGGATATCCCCGAGGAAATGTACTCCATCTTCGATCCCTTCGGAAACGCAGTTCACACAGCTCTTTCCTTCGACCTCACAGGTGAGGACGTGCTCGTAACGGGCGCAGGCCCCATCGGCATCATGGCAGCCGCAGTTTGCAAATTTGTCGGCGCACGCCACGTTGTTATCACCGATATCAACGATGAAAGGCTGGAGCTTGCCAAAAAGCTCGGCATCAAGTACACCGTGAACACCGCCAAGTCTGATCTTAAGGAATTTATGCGTGAGATCGGCATGAAGGAAGGCTTCGACGTTGGACTTGAAATGTCCGGCAGCGAGATCGCCTTCAATTCCATGATCGACTGCATGATCCACGGCGGCAGGATCGCCCTTCTCGGCCTCCTCAAGAGCGATACAAGGATCGACTGGTCCAAGATCATCTTCAACGGCCTTATCATCAAGGGCATCTACGGCAGACAGATGCACGAAACCTGGTATAAGATGTCCGCAATGCTTCAGGGCGGCCTCGATATATCAGGAATAATCACTCACAGACTGGACATCACTGAATATGAAAAGGGCTTTGAGGCAATGAACAGCGGCAAGTGCGGCAAGGTCATCCTCGACTGGTCAAGCCTTAACTAAGGAGTTAATTATGAAAAGCGCATTACAGTATTTTAAGGAAACCTGTGAGACCATCGAAAGGGAAGGCCTCACCAAGAATGAAAAGGTCATAACCACACCTCAGGGCGCAAAGGTGACCCTCTCCGACGGATCGGTCGTTATCAATATGTGTGCGAACAACTATCTCGGCCTCGGCAATAACCCCGAGATAATCGAGGCGGCAAAGAAAAGCTACGATAGCTACGGATACGGCCTTTCCTCTGTCAGATTCATCTGCGGCACACAGAAGATCCATAAGGATCTTGAAAAGAAGGTGAGCGAATTTCTCGGCACCGACGATACCATCCTCTATTCCTCCTGCTTCGATGCAAACGGCGGACTTTTCGAAACGCTTCTCACCGATGCCGACGCCGTTATCAGCGATGAGCTGAATCACGCAAGCATCATCGACGGCGTGAGACTTTGCAAGGCAAAGAGATTCCGCTATAAGAACAACAATATGGAAGACCTCCGCGCAAAGCTTGAGGAGGCAAAGGATTGCCGCATCAAGCTCATCGCAACGGACGGCGTTTTCTCCATGGACGGCATCGTTGCCGACCTTAAGACCATCTGCGATCTTGCAGACGAATACGACGCTCTCGTTATGGTAGACGAAAGCCACGCAGTTGGCTTCATGGGAGCCACCGGCAGAGGCACTCCCGAGCATTGCGGCGTCGCCGACAGAGTGGATATCATCACGGGCACCTTCGGCAAGGCTTTGGGCGGTGCTTCGGGCGGCTTTACCTCGGGCCGTCGCGAGATCATTGATCTGCTTCGTCAG
>JAZMZX010000102.1:0-48138 GCA_045586225.1 Eubacteriales bacterium | reverse complement strand
GGTGCAAAGGGAACACTTACACAGAAGCTCCATGAAAGAATGGAAATCAAGCAGGAAGGCAACGTAATCAAAGTTAGCCGTCCTACAGATGAGAAGAACGACAGAGCTCTCCACGGCCTCACAAGAACACTCCTCTTCAACATGGTTGAAGGCGTTTCCAAGGGCTATGAAAAGAAGCTCGAAATCGTTGGTACAGGTTACAGAGCAGCTCTCCAGGGCAAGACTCTCGTACTCAACCTCGGTTATTCTCACGATATCAAGATGGATCCTGAAGAAAACATGACTTTCGAAGTTCCGAACGCTAACTCTATTATCGTTCGCGGCATCGACAAGCAGAGAGTTGGTCAGATCGCAGCTGATATCCGCGGCACTCGTCCTCCGGAACCCTACCATGGTAAGGGCGTTAAGTACGAAGGCGAAAAGATCCGCCGCAAGGCCGGAAAGACCGGTAAATAATGAAAGGAGCGGAATAGTATGGTTTCTAAGAAAGATAAGAATGCAGCTCGTCTTAAGAGACACAATCGTGTCAGAGCTAAAATCAGCGGCACACCTGAGTGCCCGCGTCTGTGCGTATACCGTTCCAACAGACACATTTGTGCGCAGATCATTGATGACGTTAACGGCGTAACTCTCGTATCTGCAAACACTCAGGAAAAGTCCTTTGAGGGCATCGGAAGCAACAAGGAAGCAGCCAAGAAGGTTGGCCTCGCGGTTGCAGAAAGAGCTCTCGGTCGCGGAATCGATACTGTTGTATTCGATCGTGGCGGCTACCTCTATCACGGACGTGTATCGGAACTTGCTGAAGGCGCTCGCGAAGGCGGCCTGAAGTTCTAAGAGTCCGGTTTGTACACTGTTTGAAATTCAGTTTTCAAATCATTTAAGGAGAAAAACATGGCAGAAAAATTTAATGCAGCGGGCGTTGAACTCCAGGAAAACCTCGTTGCTCTCAACCGTGTTTCCAAGACCGTTAAGGGTGGTCGTGTTGCCAGATTTGCAGCTATCATGGTTGTAGGCGACGGCGAAGGTCACGTAGGCTTCGGTCTCGGAAAAGCAGCAGAAGTTCCCGAAGCGATCCGCAAGGCAGTTGAGGACGCTAAGAAGAATATGATCACTGTATCCCTCAAGGATACCACCATTCCTCACGAGGTTCTCGGTGAGTTCGGTGCAGGCAGAGTACTTCTCAAGCCCGCCGCTCCCGGTACCGGTATCATCGCAGGTAAGACTGTAAGAGCCGTTCTCGAGCTCGCCGGTATCAAAAACATCAGAGCAAAGTGTCTGCGCAGCAACAACCCCACCAACGTAGTTAAGGCTACTTTTGAGGCACTCAAGTCCCTCAGAACTGCAGAGGAAGTTGCTAAGAGCCGCGGCATCGCAGTCGATGCCCTTAAGGGTTAAGGAGGACGCGATGGAAAAGATTAAGATCACACTTGTAAAAAGCCTTATTTGCACGAAGCCCAATCAGCGCGCAACCGCTGCTTCCCTTGGCTTCCGCAAAATCGGTGACAGCATAATTCTTGACGACGACGCCGCTACTAAGGGCAAAGTCAAGGTTCTTTCCCACCTCGTTAAGGTGGAAAAGGCGTAAGCGTTTTATAACGCATAATAACTTGTAAGGAGGAAGAACCATGAAGCTTTATGAACTTTCACCGGCAGAAGGATCTGCTCGCAAAGCATATCGCAAAGGCAGAGGCCCCGGCTCCGGAAACGGAAAAACCGCAGGTAAGGGTCACAAGGGACAGAATGCTCGTTCCGGTGGTGGCGTAAGACCCGGTTTCGAGGGCGGACAGCTCCCGTTATACAGAAAGCTCCCCAAGAGAGGTTTCTACAACAGATTCGGCACTGAATACGCTATCGTAAACGTTGCTGATCTTAACTGCTTCGAAGACGGCGCAACCGTTGATATGAACGCTCTCTTAGAGGCAAGAATCGTACGCAAGGCGTACGACGGTCTTAAAGTGCTTGGTACCGGCGAGCTCACCAAGAAGCTCACCGTTGTAGCTACGGTATTCTCCGCAACTGCTAAGGAGAAGATCGAAGCAGCAGGCGGAAAGACCGAGGTACTTTGAAATGAAAAGCTGGCTTCAGCCGATGCTTAATGCATTCAAATTACCTGATCTTCGCAAGAAGATTCTCTTCACGCTGTTTATCATCCTGCTTTTCAGAATCGGCGCGGCTATCCCCGTACCCTTCGTAAATGCAGATATTCTCAGCTACTATATGTTTGCGACTGAAGGATCGATATTCCAGTATCTCGATATACTCTCCGGTAACGCATTCTCGAGCGCAACTCTCTTTGCACTCGGTATCTCACCGTATATCACATCCTCCATCGTAATGCAGCTTCTTACCGTTGCCATCCCTGCACTCGAAAGAATGTCCAAGGAAGGCCCCGAAGGCAAGAAGAAGATCACTCAGATCACACGTTATGTCACAGTTGGCCTCGCTCTTATCACGAGCTACGGCTACTACATGCTGATGAAGAATCAGGGAATGCTCGTCGACGACGGCCTCTTCGCTGCTATCATCATCATCTCTTGCTACTGCGCAGGCTCGTCCCTGGTTATGTGGCTTGGTGAGAAGATCAATGAAAACGGTATCGGTAACGGTATCTCCATCATCCTCTTCGCGAATATCATCTCCGGCGGCGTTAACTCCGTCACCACGATAATCGATTCCTTCAAGAAGGGCACCGTAGCCGGCTACATCCTTCCCGTTGTAGTTGTAATCGTAGCAGTAGTTATGGTTTACTTCGTAGTATTCGTTACCGAATCTGAACGCAGAATTCCCGTAATGTATGCTAAGAAGGTGGTTGGACGCAAAATGTACGGCGGTCAGAGCACCAATCTCCCGCTCAAGCTGAATATGTCCGGTGTTATGCCCGTCATCTTCGCTAACTCCATTCTTGCTATCCCCTCCACACTCGCTCTTATCTTCACTCCCAAGGACGGTTCCTTCTGGAGCAAGACAGTGAACTTCCTTTCCGCAGGATCCTGGTTCTATCCGCTTATCCTGTTCGTATTCATCATTGCTTTCGCATACTTCTACGTGACGATTTCCTTTAATCCCATCGAAGTATCCAACAATCTGAAGATGAACGGCGGCGCAGTTCCCGGCTTCCGTCCCGGAAAGCCCACCGCAGACTACATTGCAAAGGTTCTCTCTAAGATCACACTTATCGGTGCGCTCTTCCTTTCCGTAGTAGCAATCCTTCCCATCGTCGCGAACATCATTTCCGACAATGCGATTTCCGGAATTGCATTCGGCGGCACCTCCGTACTCATCGTAGTCGGTGTTGCACTCGAAACTGCAAGAGAGATCGAAGCTCAGATGTCCATGCGCGGATACAAGGGCTTCCTTGAGTAAAATGGAGCTTGAGTCATGACAAATAACGTGACAAAATCATTAAAGCTTATCTTCCTGGGCGCTCCCGGTGCCGGCAAAGGCACGCAGGCTGAGATAGTCTCCGGAAAGTATAACATTCCCACCATTTCCACAGGCGCGATCCTTCGTGAAGCGATCGCATCCGGATCTGAGCTGGGTAAGCTTGCTAAGAGCTGCGTTGAGTCCGGTGCTCTCGTGCCCGACGACGTTATCGTCGGTATCGTTCGCACCCGCCTTGCACAGCCCGACTGCAAGGGAGGATTTATCCTCGACGGTTTTCCCAGAACCATCGCTCAGGCGAAGGCGCTGGATGAGACCGGAATCGGTATCTCCATGGTGATCGATATCGAAGTCGAAGATGAACGCATCATTGCTCGTATGGGCGGCAGACGCGTCTGCAAGTCCTGCGGCGCGACCTACCACACCATCTACAATCCCACCAAGGATAACGTCCACTGCGACGCCTGCGGAGAAGAGCTGATGTGCCGTCGCGACGATGAGCCCGCTGTTGTTGCTCACAGACTCGAAACCTATCACAAGGAAACCGAACCCCTCCGCGATTACTACGCGGAAGCAGGCCTCCTCGCTGTTGTCGAAGGACAGGAGAAGCTTGAAGATACTACAGCACTTACACTTGGGGTAGTTGAAAAGTACCTCAGTGAGAATTAATTATGATTCGTCTGAAAAATGAGAGTCAGCTCACGCTTATGCGCGATGCCGGGAGGATCACCGGCGAGGCTTTACTCGCCGCAGGAGAGATCATCAAACCCGGCATCACGACAGCGGAGATCGACAGAGTTATCAGAAAACACATCGAAAAGAGCGGTGCTTATCCGACATTCCTCGGATACGGCGGCTTCCCGGCATCTGCCTGCGTCAGCGTAAACGACGAGGTCATCCACGGCATTCCCTCAGATAAGAGAGTGCTTTTTGAGGGTGATATCGTGAAAATAGACGTTGGTGCAAATTACCGCGGCTATAACGGTGACAGTGCAAGAACATTTGCCGTTGGCAAGATCTCAGCCGAAGCACAGAGGCTTATCGATGTTACTGAAGAAAGTTTTTACCGTGCGGTTGCAGCGATCGTAGACGGTGCCCGTGTCGGAGACATCGGTCACGCAGTCGAATCTCACTGCAAGGCAAACGGCTACAGCGTGGTGAGACGTTACGTCGGCCACGGAGTCGGTGCCGACCTGCACGAGGATCCCGAGATCCCGAATTTCGGAACTGCCGGACGCGGTTTCCGCCTCATTAAGGGAATGACGATCGCGATCGAGCCTATGGTCAATATGGGCACGGGCGACGTTATCGAGCTTCCCGACGGATGGACGGTAAAGACCCGCGACGGAAAGCTTTCCGCTCACTATGAGCACACGGTTGCGATTACGGACCATGGTCCCGAGCTCCTGACGAAGGTGTGAACCATTGAAACGTAAGAACAAGCCCGAAGCCGTCGTTTACACGCCGGATACCGCATCGCCTTTGACCGGTACCTTTGCTCTGTCCGATAACGGACGGTACGCCGACAGAGTATTCCTGATACTCGGAAGCGAAAGCGAAGGATTCGTCCTTATGACGGACGGAAAAAAGCGAAGGATTGCTTGCCCGAAACGCAAGCGACTGTCTCACGTCAAGCTCATCGGAACCCTCGACGGCGTTCCCGAGATGATAAGAAGCGGCGAGATAACAGACGGAAAGATCAGAAAAATGATAAACGAAATCAGACGGATGAGAATAGTAAGCTGTACTGATCCGAAAAGCTACAAGGAGGAATAAGATGCCTAAAGATGATGTAATCGAGTTTGAAGGTGTCGTGACCGAGGCGCTTCCTAACACGACGTTCAAGGTTAAGCTTCCTAACGATCATATCGTTACTGCGAAGATCTCCGGCAAACTCAGAATGAATTATATCCGTATACTGCCCGGTGACAAGGTAACCGTTGAAGTTTCCGTATACGACCTTACAAAGGGACGTATCACCTGGCGCTCTAAATAATAAAGGAACGCGGCTTGAAATATCTCGGAGGGATCCGAGAATGCCCGCTTCAAACCCGTGTTGGACCTGATGGCTCCAACCGTTCCAAATCCAACAAAGAAAGGTATGGTCAAATAAAATGAAAGTAAGACCTTCCGTTAAGAAGATGTGCGAAAAGTGCAAGATCATCAGAAGAAAAGGGCGTATAATGGTCATCTGCGAGAATCCCAAGCACAAGCAGAGACAGGGCTGACGCTCAAGAAACAAGAGAGGTGAAAAACTAAATGGCTCGTATAGCTGGTGTTGACATCCCCAACAATAAGCGCGTAGAGATCGCTCTTACCTATATTTACGGTATTGGCCAGACAAGCGCAACAAAGATTTGTGAAACTACGGGTATTAATCCCGATACACGTGCGAAGGACCTCACTGAGGACGAAATCGCAAAGCTCCGTGACGAGATCGAAGAGAACTACACTGTTGAGGGTGACCTCCGCCGTGACGTAGCTCTTAACATCAAGCGTCTCGTTGAGATTAACTGCTATCGCGGTATCAGACACAGAAAAGGTCTTCCTGTAAGAGGACAGCGCACAAAGACTAACGCGAGAACTCGCAAGGGTCCCGCTAAGACCATCGCTAACAAGAAGAAGTAAGGTAAAGGAGTAAACGAAATGGCTAAGACAACCAAAAAGGTGATCAAGAAGCGCCGCGAACGTAAGAATATCGAATCCGGTGCTGCTCATATCAGCTCCACCTTCAACAACACTATCGTAACGCTGACTGACCTTCAGGGTAATACCATCGCATGGGCATCCGCAGGTGAGCTCGGCTTCAAGGGCTCCAGAAAGTCCACTCCCTTCGCAGCACAGATGGCAGCAGAGCATGCAGCAAAGCTTGCAATGGATCACGGCCTCCGCACTGTTGAAGTATACGTTCGCGGTCCCGGATCCGGACGTGAAGCCGCTATCCGCTCCCTCGCAGCAGCAGGACTCCAGATCACCCTTATCAAGGACGTGACCCCGATCCCCCACAACGGCTGCAGACCGCCTAAGCGCAGACGCGTTTAATTATCACAGGAGGTATAAATCACATGGCAAGATATACAGGACCCTCGTGCCGCCTTTGCCGCAGAGAAGGCAAAAAGCTCTTCCTTAAGGGCGATCGTTGCCTTTCCGATAAGTGCGCTATCCTTAGAAGAGAAGGCGCTCCCGGTCAGCACGGTACTTCCCGCAAGAAGGTAGAGGAATACGGACGTCAGCTCCGTGAAAAGCAGACCGCAAGACGCTACTACGGCGTTCAGGAAAAGCAGTTCAAGATGTACTACGAAAAGGCAGAAAAGAAGGCCGGCATCACCGGTGAAAACCTTCTCTCTATCCTTGAGACCCGTCTTGACAACGTTGTTTACAGAATGGGTATGGCTAACAGCCGTAAGGAAGCTCGTCAGCTCGTGCTTCACGCTCATTTCCGTCTCAACGGTAAGAAAGTTAACATTCCGTCCATGCTCGTTAAGCCCGGTGACGTGATCACCGTTAAGGAATCCAGCCGTGATTCCGCGAAGATCAAGGAACTCATCGAGCGTATGCAGTCCGCTGTAACGCCCAAGTGGCTTGAAGTTGACAAGACCAATGTTTCCGCTAAGGTTCTTAACGTTCCCGCACGCGAAGACATCGACTTTGATTTCAACGAGCAGCTCATCGTCGAGCTCTATTCCAAATAATAACATACTCCGATATTACTGCGTGCATATGCCACTATTTTATATTGGGGTGTGGCGCAGTAAATATCAATTGATGTATAATCCCGTCGGCGCCTGGGGCGCTAAAAGATGCAAAAGATATGCATAGATTGAAATATGGAGGGTTATTAAATGATCGAAATAGAAAAGCCGAATATAATGATCGAAAATATCAATGAAGACGGCACAAGCGGACGCTTTATAGTTGAACCGCTTGAGCGCGGATACGGTGTTACTCTCGGTAACTCCCTGCGCAGAGTTCTTCTGTCCAGTCTTCCCGGATACGCTGTATCTTCCATCAAGATCGACGGCGTTCTCCATGAGATCTCTACTATCAACGGTGTAAGAGAAGACGTAACTGAGATCGTTCTCAACGTAAAGGGAATCGTAGCTAAGCTTCATTCCGCAGGTCCCAAGACTTGCATCATCGACGTAACCGGCGCATGCGATGTTACCGCAGGTGATATCAAGCAGGACGTTGACATTGAGATCCTCAACCCCGATCTTCACATTTGTACCGTTTCCGAGAACACTCGCTTCTATATGGAGATTACCTTCGACTACGGTCGCGGATACGTGTCTCAGGAAAAGAACAAGCAGAACCACGCAGCTCAGCTTGCAAGCGGAACTTCCGCTCCCATCGGTCTCATTTATACCGATTCGATCTACACGCCCGTTTACAACGTTAACTACACGGTTGAAAACACCCGCGTAGGTAACATTACTGACTACGATAAGCTTACTATCGATGTTCTTACAAACGGCACTATCTCGGCAAGAGAAGCGGTTTCTCTCGGAGCCAAGATACTCAACGAGCATCTCAACCTCTTCGTTAATCTTTCTGATGAGGCGAAGAAAACAGAGATTATGGTTGAACGTGAGGAAACCTTGAAGGAACAGATCCTTGAGATGACCATTGAGGACCTTGACCTGTCCGTAAGAAGCTTCAACTGCTTGAAGCGTGCGGGCATCGATACCGTTCAGGACCTCATCAGCAAGACTGAAGAGGACATGATCAAGGTACGTAATCTCGGTAAGAAATCGCTTGATGAAGTAAGACAGAAGCTCCAATCCTTAGGTCTTGAACTTAAGAAGGAAGACGAATAAGACGAAACACACAAACGACAGGAGGTAACTTAAAATGCCCGGATCCAGAAAGCTTGGCAGACCTACCGCGCACAGACAAGCAATGCTCAGAGGCATGGTGACATATCTTCTCGAAAACGGATCTATCGAAACTACTCTCACCCGTGCGAAGGAAGTTCGCGCGCTTGCAGAAAAGATGATCACGCTCGGCAAGACCAACACTCTCGCCAGCCGCCGCGCAGCTCTCGCTTATATAACCAAGGAAGACGTTGTATCTAAACTTTTCTCTGAAATCGCACCTAAGTACGAAGGCAGAAACGGTGGATACACTCAGATTTATAAGCTCGGACCGAGACGCGGAGACGCAGCTGAAATGGCGCTCATTAAGCTCGTTGACTAATTTTAGTTAAGAGATATATAAGCAATAAAAAAACACGAGCCTCACGGCTCGTGTTTTTTTGCGTTATTCACCTTTTATCAGCGCTGTGATCTGTTCTGCCACGATGAGCGCGCAGGCCTTTGCTTCGCTGAGTGTGTTGCCACAGGAGCCTATCTCAAGAAGCAGAGAGCCCTCTGCATGCCGCTGATTGTACGAAGCGGAACGGATCGACATGCGTCGGGGAAGAGACGGGGAGATCTCCCAGAGACGTGACTGAAGATAACAGGCAAATGTCAAATTGCGCTCCCAGTTTACGTGGCGGCCTGCGTTTTCGTCTGTTCCTATAACGCACATATATTGGGCTGTGGGCTTCCCATCGATAAGGGTGAGGGGACGAAGCTTTGTCATGTCATCTGTCACGAGGGAGTCTCTATGTACGTCAAAAACGTATTTGATGGACGGATATATGGCAACGTACTCTTTTATGGCGGCGTTTGCGTAGTCGTAGGCGTTCACGTAGGATTCAGCATCGAACATTTCCTCGGAATGGATGGCCACGATGCCGTTTTCGTTGAAATAGTCCGCCATCACCCGGCCGACGGCTACAACGTTTTTACTCGTGTCTGTGGTTCGGCAATTGTCTTTCGTGGAGTAGTATTCTCCGTTGTTTTCGGCATATGCCTCAGTTCCGTGGGTGTGTATTATGAGAACCGTCGGTGCGTCAGCCCCGTATACTGCGTGAAGCTCATCAAGCGCGGGGATCGGATAATCGAGCTGAAGATAGGAATCAAGATCAATACTATAGCCTGTCTCGTTGGAAGCTTCGAGTCCGCGTTCTGCTTTCGACGAAATATCCACCGGCTTTATGGGATAATTTCCTTCGGGTAGGGACGAAACGAAGCCGTCGCCGTCCGGCAGGATTTGATGCGGCGGAGGAAGGGAAGGGTCATAAAGCTCGGGGAGCACGTCCGGTGAAACACCTGGGTGTGGGGCGTATTCGTCGGTGCATTCGCTCCCGAATACGATCAACGAAAGTGCCGCTTTCCCTGAGTCGGAAATGATACCGCCAACGGCAGCCGTCAGGTCGAATATCAACGCCGTCAGCGAAAAGAACGTAAATATTGAAATCAAAGAGATGCGCACCGCGACGGCGGAGAGTAAGTCCTTCTTGCTGAAGCTGCAGGCGAGTGCGGTGTCGGCGGCGGGCTCTTCCGCCCCGTCAATCGGCTCTGCGGCGACAGGAACGGCCTCGGCAGGTGGCGCTGCTTCGATCGGTACGGGAAGGCTGATGCCTTCGGAACGTATGTCCATTTTCAGTCTCCTTTGTGTGCGTACGGTCCTTCTGTATGATCATATGAAAGGTGACGGTGGAATATGACTCAGAGCCCTGCCAGACGGTCAATAGAGGCCGCTATAAGGCTCGAAACGTCCTTCACGGTCACGTCTATATCCTTGGGGGATACGTAAAAGGAATGGGAATTTTCGAGCACACTGCGAAGCTCGGGGCTGATGTGCTCCCCGGAAACGCCGCCGGACTCAAGAGCGTCGTACACAAGAGAAGAGGAGTCCACAACGGTGGGGACGCCTAAGGCGATCACAGGCGAGCCTACGGTTTCCTCCGTGATTGGGGTGCGCGTGTTTCCGATGCCGGAGCCCGGTGCTATGCCCGTGTCGGAGATCTGGATCGTCGTTGCGAGTCTTGAGCAGGAACGGGCGGCAAGCGCGTCGATAACGATCACCGCATCGGGGGAAACGGTCTTCACGGCGCCTCTGATAACGTCGGCAGCTTCGATCCCGGTTTCTGCTGCTGTGCCCGGAGCGATGGCGGAAACGGACGCGCACCCCAAACTTTCGAAAAGCCGGCGGTTGCCGTACTTCAGCTCACGGGTGACGGTGATCCCGTCCACGGCAAGAGGACCTACCGCATCTGCGGTAAGACTTCTGTTGCCGAGCCCGGCGATGAGAAGAGTGCTGTCGCTGCTTATGCTTATGCCCACTGCTTCGCGCAGGATCGAGGTGACCAGATCGCAAAGTGCGTTTCTGTCCTCCTCTGCGAGCATGTGAGTCTGCCCTGTGAAAACGGTGTGGTATCTGCCCTTTGGCTTGCCGGTTTTTCGGGATGCGGTGTCCGTAAGGATCGTCATGGAGGATACGGTGAATCCGCCCGCATTCCTATCGTTGAAAACGATGCCGTCATCTGCTCTGTGAGGGGCGGCGGCTTCATAGGCAAGGTCTGTGCGCGGAGCTGTGTTCAAAGGTGTTTTCATAATAATTCTCACAAAAAGTTTACAATACGTTTATAATTCGATTTTTATTATTTCCGGCGCAATGATATAATATACGTAGTGAAATATATTATTCACCGGATGTTCATAAAGCTCGCTTTGAGTTGTTGGTTTTGCACAAAAATGAGGTTGCTTGTTGTGCAAATAACTGAAACTATAAAATATACTCAAAGAATTGATTGATTATATTGAATTTTAGTGATATAATATGTTAAGCATTGTGCGCCCGTCCGTTTCTGCGGTCGGTAAGACCCCGTGAAATATGGGCGGCGAGCTATATGATTATTTATGCCCACTGCATAAAGGAGGAATTTCCGAACCATGAAAAGAGCATTGTCACTTATTCTGTGCACCGTTATGCTTCTCGCAGCATTTTCCGGCTGTAC
This sequence comes from Eubacteriales bacterium, assembly GCA_045586225.1. Classification (GTDB taxonomy): domain Bacteria; phylum Bacillota; class Clostridia; order Oscillospirales; family CAG-272; genus DTU064. The sequence goes on along the minus strand of JAZMZX010000102.1, from coordinate 36,911 downwards.
GACCCTCGAAAAGGACGAAGCTACCGGCGATTACGACAAGGGTGCCATCATCCCTATGTATCTCGGTACAGAAATGTACGACTTCGATCCTCAGCGCACGTATCTTAACGATTCCAACGTAAAGATACTCAGCCTCCTGTTCGAAAGTCTCACCGATATCGATGAAAACGGCAAGCTTAAGCTTTCCCTTATCGATTCCTATAAGATCATCGACGGTAACAGATACGGCGAATATAAGATGCAGATTACCCTCAAGAATACCAAGTGGAGTGACGGCCGTGCGGTTACCGCAAGCGACGTTGTTTACTCCTGGAAGCGTATTCTCGACGTTGACTTCGACTCCGAGGCTGCAGCTCTTCTTTACGATATCAAGAATGCGCGTGCCGTTAAGTCCGGTGATATGACCATCGACGACCTTGGACTCACTGCTCCCGAAACTCTCGTAGTTGAGGTTGAGTTCGAACGTTCCATCAATTACGAACAGTTCCTCCGCAACCTTTCCAGCCCCGCTCTCGTGCCTCTCCGTGAGGACATCGTTTCCAAGTCTTCCGAATGGGCAAAGAAGCCTGCTACGATGGTTACAAGCGGTCCCTTCGTTATCAAGGCTGTTACATACGGCGGCGTGCTCCGTCTTGAGCGCTCCAATTACTACTTCCTCGATTCCGAAAAGAACGAAAAGCTCGATAAGTACGTTATCCCCTTCAGAATTGAAACAGATTATTCTCAGAGCCTCTCCGCTCAGCTTAAGAATTTCAATAACAAGAAGCTGTTCTATCTCAACGAGCTTCCTCTCGATCAGCGTAAGACCTATAAGGAACAGTACGGTGACTACGTGACCACCGCTAACCTTATGTCCACTCACGCATACTACTTCAACCTCAATAATCCTCTCTTCCAGGATGCAAGAGTACGTCAGGCACTTTCCATGGCTATCGACCGTGAATACATTGCAAACAACATCTCTGTATTCGCTAAGGCAGCTACCGGTCTCATTCCTCACGGCGTAACCGACGGCGCAGTTGGCACCTCCTGGAGAGATAACGTTGCCGGTACTATCAAGACCACTGCTGATCTCGATGCTGCAAAGGCTCTCCTTAAGGAAGCAGGCGTAAGCGGCGGCGATATCAAGATCAACTACTACAACAATGACCCTGTTAACGCAGCTATCGCTGAATACGTTGCAAGCGTATGGTGCGAGCTCGGCTTCAATGCAAAGGCAGCCGGCACCAAGGCTCAGGCTAACATTGAAGACTCCGGTATCTACAACGATAACTTCCAGATGCTCTACAGCGTAGACAGAGCTGAAAGCCTTGGCTGGGACGTTCTCGCCATCGACTATCAGATGCTCTCTGAAGAGGCATTCTCCGCACTGGCTCCCTTCGCTACCGAGTTCTCCGGTAACGGTATCAAGTTTGCTACCGACAGCTCCGATTACACCACTGTTGGTCATATGACCGGCTATAAGAGCGAAGCATACGATGCTCTTATCGAAGCAGCATTCGCTGAGACCGATCCTGCGAAGAGATCCGCTGCTCTCCACGATGCAGAGGCTCTCCTCTCCACCGATATGCCCGTAATGCCTATCGTTTACAACCAGAATGCATACATCATCAACACCGATGTTGTTTCCGGCTTCAGCAGCGATTACTACGGACTCAGCATTCTCAGCCGCGTAAAGATGGAAAACTACATGGCTTGGAAGGCTCTCTTCGACACTACTGCAGCACCTGCTCAGTAATCCGAAATAACAATTGTTCGGGGGTGAAGGAACGCTTGCGTTCTTTCACCCCTTCGATTTTTCAGTACACAAAGGAGGTGCCTTATGAGATCACCTGTGAAGGATAAGAACTACGTTAAGGTGTTCATCCTCTATCTTTTGAAGAATATCGACCGTCCCCTGGATTATAACACCATAAACGACATCGCCCTCTACGACGGATACGTGGGGTATTTCGATTTCGCCACCTGCTTTTCCGAGCTTCTCGACGATGAGCACATTGAGGAGATAAAGGGCGGCGAGGGCGTGCTCGATACCTATAAGATAACGCCCAAGGGCATCAGCGTTGCCGAGCATCTTTCGGGCGATATTTTTGCCGATATCAGAGATAAGAGTCTGAAAAGCGCACTAAAGCTCATCTCATTCAAGGAGCGGGGCGCAGAGCTGGTGTATCACTGCGAGGATATTCCCGCAGAGGATGGGGGCGGCTATCTTGTGACCTGCGGTATCAGGGAAAAGAAGCGTGAGGTGTGCACCGTTACCGTTAAGGTGGATTCAAAGGAGCGCGCGGATGCCATCAAAGCCAATTTCAGCGAAAAGCCCGAGGTCGTTTATAAAGGTGCCATCGCTCTGCTCTCGGGAGATATGAATCTGATATTCTGACGGAATTTTGTGGGAATTGTCTGCATTAATTACAGAATGATTAAGAAAATATATATAATATGTTGACAAACAAAGAAATTGTGATATAATTTTTCTTGGTGGAGTGTATAACTGTCCCTTTTTTATGATCAATTACGAGAATTATGAAACAAACGAGTTGCTCGCGGCAGTAAAATCAGGCGACGACGATGCTTGCGCCGAGCTGCTCCGCAGATATACCCCCCTTATCGACAGCGTTGTGTATAACACGATGCCTCTTCTTTCCGTCACGTCCCGTGCGGAGGAGGACGAGCTTCGTCAGGAAGCGGCTATAAAGCTTTATCAGGCAGCGCTTGCTTACGATGAGGAAAGGGAGGATACGACCTTCGGGCTTTATGCCAAAATCTGCATCAAAAACAGAATGATATCCCTTGCCCGCAGGCAGCACGGCTTTGTTGATTTTTCGGCGGAGGACGAGCTTAACGAGGCGCTGGATGCCGGCGCTTTGGAGGATGACCCCTCGGAGCTTCTTCTTAACCGAGAGCGCGAGCGGGAGCTGGACAGAAGGATAAGGGCGAATCTATCTCCCCTTGAATATGAGGTTTACGACCTGTATGTGGACGGCGCGGCTCCGAGGCAGATCTCCGAAACGCTTAACGTAAGCTCGAAGACTGTGGAAAATGCGCTTTACCGCATGCGCCTGAAGCTGCAAAAGCTTTTGCAAAAGTGAATTTGATATGATCGGACAAACGTCCGTTTGTATATAAAAGCCCGTATAGCTTAATTAGAGCATTGTCATAGCACAAAGATGACGGTCAGAGTCCGTCGAGGGCAATTTTTTATCTATCAAAGCGAGGATCACCCATGTACGAAGACAAGACGTTGGTTTGCGTCACCTGTGGCAAAGAGTTCACTTTTTCCGCCGGCGAACAGGCATTTTTTGCAGAAAAAGGCTTGATGCACGAGCCCAAGCACTGCAAAGCTTGCAAGGATGCAAGAAAAGGCAAGCACGATGCAGTTTGTGCTGAATGCGGCAAGGCTTGCAAGGTAAACTTTGAGCCCTCCGGAGACAGACCGGTTTATTGCAACGAGTGCTATGCAGCAAGAAAGAGACAATAATATTAATTAACAATAAAGATTGTCAAAAACGAGACCGTGCCAATGGGCACGGTCTCGTTTTTTTTACTTTATTTGTCGATAAAAACTGTACAAATTAAAAGAAATATGATACAATGATATGAATGTATTTCCCGAAATATTATTTTCGGTGAGGTTGTATGGCTAACGATAAAAAATTTTACAAAAAAGAAATGAACAAGACCCCTGTGGAAGGGGCTGTGATCGGCCGCAATGCTACGAGAGAGCTTTTAAAGAGCGGCAGATCCATCGATAAGATATTTGTGCGCCGCGGCGAGCGAGAGGGAAGTATAACCGTTATCGTTGCGGAGGCAAAAAAGGCCGGCGTGCCCATAATCGAGGTCGACTCCGGTAAGCTGGATTCCATGGCTGCAGGCGTGAACCATCAGGGCATCATCGCTATGGCTGCCGAAAAGGACTACGGCACTATTGACGACATCTTCCGCGTGGCTGAGGAAAGAGGCGAAAAGCCCTTCATCGTTATCGCGGATAACGTTACCGATCCCGGTAATCTGGGCGCCGTTATCAGGTCTGCGGAATGTGCAGGTGCTCACGGACTCATCATCCCCAAGCGCCACAGCGCAGGTCTCACTCCCGCTGTGTCCAAATCCTCTGCAGGTGCCATCGAGCATCTGACGGTGGCAAAGGTCCCGAACCTTGCTTCTGCCGTTGAGGAGCTCAAGGAGCGCGGTGTATGGATATACACTGCCGAGGCGGACGGAACGCCCTATTACGATTGCAGATTCGATTCGGCAACTGCTGTCATTCTCGGAAGCGAGGGTGAGGGAGTCAGCCGTGTCCTTCGCGAAAAAAGTGATTTTATAGTATCTATTCCCATGTACGGTCACGTGAACTCCCTTAACGTTTCGTGTGCCGGCGCGGTGATACTTTTTGAAGTGGCAAAGCAGATTCGCAAATAAGCGTCAGCGTCCACCGATAAAGAAAGAAAGGAAGGCATAATATGTTCGAGAATAACGACAATAAGCCTAAAAAAGAGAGCGAACTCGATATTACCGAGCTTTTGCGCAGATATTTGCCGGAGGAATACGCCGAAGAAGAAGCAGCTGACACCGCTTCTGCAGAGGCAGAGGAAGTGCCCGCCCCCGAGGCAGAAGCAGCACCTGCTCCCAAGGCAGCAGATCGACGCAGAAAGCGCAAGACGGCGAGACGCCAGATAGACGTGGCTGCTCCCGAAAAGGAAGCGGAGCCTGTTTACGAGGCGCCTGAAACCGATGTGCCCGTTTACGAAGAGCCTGCAGAGGAATCTTCCGATATCGCAAAGCTTGAGGCTATCCTTGCCGAGGTCGAAGGCGCAGACGCGGAAGCCGACGACGTTAAGGTGTACGGCGGCGAGATCACGGAAGCGGATGCCGAGACTGAGGCAGAGCCCGTGGCGGACGTGTCCGATCATACGGCAGTATTCAGCATCGATGAGATCAATGAAAGAAGCTTCGATCCGGACGTTGATATCTTTTCCGAATTTGAAGATCCCCGCGACGAGCTTTACGATTATATAGACGAAGCCTTCGCTGAGGAAGCGGCTGAAGAGTCTGCTCCCGCCTCCGTTGAGGATGACGAGGAGATCGACCCCGCGTTCACCCTTGAGGTGCCCGTTGACAACGCTGTCGACGGCGGTACGATGGTGTTTGATCCCGTTTCCGCTGAGGTTGCAAAGGCTGTGGCAGAGGCTGAGGATTTCGAGGTTGAGCCCGAGCCCGAAGCTCCGGCTGAGAATATTGACGACTTCGATCTCAATATCATGCTCGCCCTCGGTATGGAGGAAGAGCTTGAGGAGAGCATCGGTGCCGAAAAGGTCACAAAGTTCGTTGAAAAGCAGCAGGGCGACATCGCAAAGGCAACGAGCCTTAACCGCGAGCGCGCCGCTCTCGATTATGAATATACCACCAAGTCTCAGGTGCGCGAGGTCATCGACGCATATCAGACCGCATACAGAAACTCCAAGATCAAGATTATTTTTGCGGCTGTACTCACCTTTGTCCTCATGCTCTTCGAATGCCACTCATCCTTCGGCATCGAGCTCACCGGAGCATTTGACCCCACGGTATACCCTGTGGTATACATCATGGTGGCATTCCAGCTTCTTCTGCTGGTTGCGGCTCCCGCGGCAAAGTCCGTTTATAACGGCATCTGTGATTTCTTCCACGGAAAGCCCGGCCCCGAAAGCATTGCCGCTTTCGCGATAATTCTGAATTTCATCTACACTGTCGTTGTTTGCTTCGTGAACGGATACGGAGAAGCAGGTCTCATCACCTTCAACTTCCCCATCGCAGTTGGATTCATACTCCTTTACGTTTACGAGTTCATCAACTATCGCCGTGAGATATACAGCTTCAGCATCGTTTCCTCCAAGAAGCCCAAATTTGCGCTTCAGAGCCTCACCATGGCTGATTCCCGTCTTGAATACGATGCCTTCTCCGATATGATGGAGGAAGACGACGAGGCTGAGGATATCGGCGTTCTCAAGGTTGAATGCGCGGATTTCGTTAACGATTACTTCCTCCGCACCAACCGCTATCCCGCAGGCCGTAAGTTCATCGGCTTTATTGTACCCGCAGTTCTCATTATTGCGGCTGTGTTCTTCGCTTATAAGTACAGCGCAGGCACTCTTTACGACGGAATGAAGGCGGCGCTCACCTCTGCGCTTCTTTGCCTGCCCGCATCCGTGTTCTATATGTTCTCCCATCCCTTCTACATGGCAAACCTTAAGGCCCATGAAGAGGAAAGCACCATCATCGGTGAGGGCTCCGCTGAGGAATATGCCGATGCCGCCGTTATCTCCTTCGACGACAAAAACGTGTTCCCCTCCACCAACGTGAACGTTCGTGCCATCAACGTATTCGGCAACAACCGCATCGACCGCGTGCTCTACTACGCGGCAAGCACCTTCTGCACCGTTGGAGGTCCCCTTTCCGACGTATTCGATCTTGCGACACGTGATATCGGATATTCGAAGAACGTCAAGCTCCTCCGCACTCTTCCCGGTCTTTTAGAGGTTGAGGTGGACGGCTCCGTCGTTGCGTTCGGCACCATCGACGCACTTGAAAGCGCCGGCGTTGCCATTCCCAAGCCCCTTGAAGCACACAGAAACGACACCTTTGAGCCCACCGTATGCGTTATGTATATGGTTCACGACGGCAAGTTTGTTGCACGTATGCTTATCTCCTATATCGTCGACACCGACTTTGAGTTCATCATCAAGCAGCTCGACAGAAGCGGTATGTTCATCGGCATGAAGACCTTCGATCCCAACATCACCGAGCAGTTCCTCGGCAGTCAGATCAAGCTTGCCGCATATCCCATCCGCGTTATCAGATGCAAGTCCCTTGACGACAGAACGAGAGTTTCCGATTCCACGGGCAGCGGCCTTGTGTCCAAGGATTCTCCCAAGTCTGTGCTTCAGACGGTATCCCTCTGCGAAAAGGTGCTTCACGCACGCAGTATCAACACTATGATACTCATCATCTCCCTTTTCGTCAGCCTTCTCGTGTCTGCGCTCTCCATCCTCTTCGGTGCGCTCACACTCTCTCCTCTGTTTATTGCGATCTATGCGATATTCTGGTGCATCCCCATGTTTATCGTGTCGAAGATCATCATCTAATCAAATCATAATAAAGATGCGCGGGTGGATGAAGATCGTTCACCCGCGTAACTTGCGCTAAGGGAGCTGTGATTCCCGTGCGCAAAAACGGAGATCCCGTATCCTACAGAAAGGCAATGTGGATTTATGGATTACAAAAAGTATGCAAGTATACTCAAAAGCGTCACCAAGCCCGCAAGATACACGGGCGGCGAGCGCCATGAGATCATAAAAGATAAAAATGCGGTGGACTGCCGCATTGCATTCTGCTTCCCCGATACCTATGAGATAGGTATGTCCAATCTGGGTGTGCGCATCCTCTACGGAGCACTCAACGAGTGCGACGGTGTTTGGTGCGAGCGCGTATACGCACCCTGGACGGATATGCAGGAAAAAATGAGGGAACATAATATCCCTCTTTGGGCTCACGAAAGCGGCGACCCTGTGTCTTTGTTCGATTTCGTTGCTTTTACCCTTCAGTATGAAATGTGTTATACAACCGTCTTACAGATGCTGGATCTTGGCGGCATCAAGGCTCTTGCTGCTGAGCGCACCGACGACGACCCCATTATCCTTGGCGGCGGTCCCTGCGCCTACAATCCCGAGCCTATGGCAGACTTTTTCGATATTTTCTCCATCGGAGAGGGCGAAGAAGCTCTTCCCGAGCTGGCGCGTCTTTATCAGCGCATGAAGAGAGACGGAAGCTACACCAAAAAGGCTTTCCTCTACGCGGCGGCAACAGAGCTTGAAGGCTTCTACGTGCCTTCGCTTTATGCAGTTGACTATAATGAAGACGGAACGGTACGCGAGTATAAGCCTGCTGAGGCAGGCGTGCCCATGCACGTTAAGAAGCGCATCGTGGAGGATTTCGATAAATCCTATTTCCCCACGAAGCCCGTTATGCCCTATACCGAGGTCGTTCACGACAGGATCATGCTTGAGGTGTTCCGCGGCTGTATCCGCGGCTGCCGTTTCTGCCAGGCGGGAATGATATATCGCCCCGTCCGCGACAGAAGCGTTGAAACTCTTTGCCGTCAGGCAAAGGAAATGTATGAAAACACCGGCTACGATGAGATATCCCTCACGTCTCTTGCCATCGACGACTACACCTGCGTTGACAGACTTACGGACGAGCTTATCGAATGGACCAACAAGAGCAAGATCTCGCTTTCCTTGCCCTCCCTCCGCGCCGACAGCTTCACCCCCGAGCTGATGAAAAAGATCAGCAGCGTCCGCTCGTCGGGAATCACCTTTGCTCCCGAAGCGGGCACCCAGCGCCTCCGCGATGCAATAAACAAGAACGTACGTGAGGAGGACATACTGAACGCAGTGCACATCGCATTTGCGGCAGGCAAGTCTCAGGTTAAGCTTTATTTTATGATCGGCCTCCCCACCGAAACCGATGAGGACGTTATCGGCATAGCAAAGCTTGCGGAAAACGTGGTTCAGGAGTTTTACAGGACCGAGGAAAGAAACAAGCGCCTTTCTCCCAAGGTCACCATATCGACTGCGTGCTTCATTCCCAAGCCCTTCACCCCCTTCCAGTGGGTGCCTCAGCTGAGCCGCGAGGAATTCCGCCGCCGTCAGCGCCTTATTGCAGACAATATCAAGGACAGAAGAGTCATATATAATTTCCACGATTCCGAGGTCTCCGAGATCGAAGCCGTTCTCGCCCGAGGCGACAGAAGGCTTTCAAGGGTGCTTCTTGAAATGTTTAGCCGCGGCGCCTGCTTCGACGCGTGGGACGAGCACTTCAGCTATGAAAGATGGCAGGAGTCCTTCGAGGCGGCAGGCATCGATCCTGCCTTCTATGCAAACCGCGAGCGCGCTGTGGACGAGGTGCTGCCCTGGGATATCATCGACTGCGGTGTGACCAAGGCCTTTATGAAGCGCGAGCTCAATGCTGCAATGGCAAGCATCCCGTCGCTGAACTGCCGCCAGGAATGCTCTGCTTGCGGCGCAAATAAGTATGGAGGTGAAACGCTGTGCAGAAAAATGAGAACGAAAGAATAAAGCCCACCCCCGTGAGAGTGGTGTTCACAAAAACGGGAGCGCTTCAGTTCATTTCTCACCTTGACCTTATGAGAACGGTGACGCGCATAGTGGTTCGCGCCGATTTCAACGTTTATTATACCGAGGGCTTCAATCCCAAGCCCAAGCTTGTTTTCGCTCTCCCGCTTTCCGTGGGCACGGAAAGCCGGATGGAGCTTCTGGACCTTAAGGTGTACGACGCTGAGCCCGACTGCGAGGAGATCAAGCGGAAGCTTATGAAGGAAACGGTGCCCGGCATCGAGATCCTTGACGTGTACCGTCCCACCACCAAATTCCGCGATATCAAGACCTCGGACTATGAGATCACCATTTATAACAGCGGTATCACGGAGGAGTCTGCCTCCGCGGTGAACGCAATGACGGGCGAGCCCGTTATCGTGCTGAAAAGATCCAAGTCCGGCGAGGGCAACTGCGACATAAGAGACTTTATCAAGTCGCTCAGCGCTGTCAGTAAAGAGGGCGAGATGACGGTGAAGGCCACGCTCACCGCAGACCCCGAGCACTTCCTCAACCCCGAATATATCGTCACCGCAGTGAAGGCGCTTTTAGGCCTGACTGACGATATCGCTCCCGGTAAGGATGGCCACACCATTATGCGCACAGCTGTGCACGGAGACGGCCGCAAGCCCTTCAGATAAGGCTAAAAAATGCCGTATAGCGTAGGGGAGGCGTAGCTTTTGAGAATGCCGAGGGCTTCCTTTGCCCTTTGGCAGAGCGTGAAAAAATCGCTCTCGGAATGAGGATGCAGAGTCAGCTCCCGCAGTGTGGAGAGGCAGAAGTCTATTTCCTCAACGTCGCCCTTTTCGATGGAGAGGGCGAAGAGCCCCCGCTTTTCCATCCAAAGCGAATAAAGAGCATCAGATGCCGCCGCACGGTTGATCCCGTCGGCGGCATAAGCTTTTTCCGCAGCCTCTCCCAGGGAATCGGAGGCGCCGTTTGACAGGCATGTAAGCGTCACCGCCACAGAAATGATGAGGATGAGGATAACGGATGCAACGATGAAGGCTTTCATTTCTTTTTGTCCTTTTTTATGAGATTCCATTTTCCCGCGTCATCGCAGGATAAGAGAAAAACGTCGCGCACCCGGCATTTTGCGTGGCGAAGCCTTGCCTCGATGAATCTCATGTCCTTGCCGGAAACGGAGAGATTCTCATTTATCACCTTACCGTCGATGATGAGATAATGTGCGATGCCGGATTCCGTCGGCAGGGTGCCGTCGGAGCAGGGAGCAAGCTCGTCGCCGTTGGGAGGGCGCTTTTCCGCCCTTGGAAAAACCGAGAGCATCCCGTCGTCCTCTACGATGGCGTAGTACACGTCGGAAATGTCGGAATACCCCTTCTGCCGCAGCTGTCCGAGAAGCTCGGAGCAGCTTATCCTCAGCCTTGAAAGCTCCTTTTGGTCCAGTGTGCCGCGGTTTATTATGATGCTTGGCCTGCCCGATAAAAAACGGCGTACGGTGCCGCATTTTATCGAAATAAAGGAGGTTATCACCTCAAGCGAGATAATGAGCAGGAGAGGGAGTATGGCGTAGAGAAGGGGAATTTCGGGCTCTGCAATGGGGAGCGACGCAAGCTCCGATATGAGAAGCGTCGTTATCAGCTCGGAGAGCTGAAATTCGCCGATCTGCCGCTTTCCCATAAGCTTCATGGAAAGCTCAAGGGTCACGTATATGATCATGGTGCGTATAAGTACTGTGAACATAGAGGGCTCCTTCTTTCGTTACGTATATATCATTTGTCGGCATGGAGGGGATTATTCCCGTGATCCATATTGAAATTTGTGGTGTTATGAGTATTTTGCTATTGAAATGTCGGCTTTGATAATATATAATTATTTTAATTTAACTTAAAAAGGAACTGACACACTTGAAAGAGCTATTATACGTGTTTTTTATGTCGATGGTGCCGATAGTGGAGCTTCGCGGAGCAATACCGCTGGGCACGGGCCTTGGCATACACTGGCTTTTGAATCTTGCCGTCTGTATTCTCGGCAATTGCCTTCCCATCCCCTTTATCCTGCTTTTTATCAAGGCTATCCTCACGTGGATGCGTGGCTGCAGCATCCGATTTTTTTCAAAGGTTGCCGTGTGGCTTCACGAAAAGGCTGATAACCACAGGCCGCAGATCGAAAAATACGCCACCTGGGGGCTTTTTTTATTCGTTGCGATCCCGCTTCCCGGTACGGGAGCATGGACGGGTGCCCTCGTTGCTTCGCTTTTTGATATGAGCAAGAGAAAAGCGGTGGTCTCCATATTCGGCGGCGTTATCACGGCAGGTCTTATTATGACGGTGGGCTCCCAGCTGGTTGCCGCTGTTGTGGAACTTTTTTGATACAGCCGGAAAAAATATTTGAAATTATATATTGACAAGTGTCTTTATATGTGATATAAAATTCTGTGGTAATTTTTTAGGTTACCGCAATCAATACGTTTTCTTATCAAGAGTGGCGGAGGGACTGGCCCTGTGAAGCCCGGCAACCTGCGGGAGAGAGATTCTCTGTAAGGTGCCAAATCCTGAGAGATGAGAGCAATCGGCTTTTTGACCCTCGGGATACCGAGGGTCTTCTTTTCGCTTTGCGGAATAATCATTTACTAATTTTTTTACGGAGTGAACAAAATGAAAAAATATCTCTTTACGTCTGAATCCGTTACCGAAGGACATCCCGATAAGATCTGCGACCAGATCTCCGACGCTATACTCGACGAGCTCCTCCGCGCTGACCCTATGTCCCGCGCAGCCGTTGAGACCTCCTGCACCACAGGCTTCGTTATGGTAATGGGTGAGGTCACCACCTCCGCCTACGTTGATATCCAGTCTGTCGTTCGCGACGTTGTTCGCGAGATCGGCTACGACCGTGCAAAGTACGGCTTCGACTGCGACACCTGCGCAGTTATCAGCTCCATCCACGAGCAGAGCGCGGATATCGCTTTCGGCGTTGACCTTGCTGCAGAAGCAAAGGCAGGCATCCTCACCGATAAGTACGACACCGGCGCCGGCGACCAGGGCATGATGTTCGGCTACGCCTGCAACGAGACTCCTGAGCTTATGCCTCTGGCTATCAGCCTTTCCCATAAGCTGTCCAAGCGCCTTTCCGAGATCAGAAAGAACGGCACCGTCGACTATCTCCGTCCCGACGGAAAGTCTCAGGTCACCGTTGAATACCACGATAACAAGCCTGTAAGAGTGGACACCATCGTTATCTCCACCCAGCATTCCCCTGAGGTTGAGATCGATCAGATCCGCCACGACGTTATCGAGCACGTTATCATCCCCACCATCGATCCCGCCCTTATGGACGAGAACACCAAGATCTTCGTGAACCCCACCGGCCGCTTCGTTATCGGCGGACCCAATGGCGACTCCGGTCTCACCGGCCGTAAGATCATCGTTGATACCTACGGCGGCTACGCACGCCACGGTGGCGGTGCCTTCTCCGGCAAGGACCCCACAAAGGTTGACCGCTCCGCAGCATACGCAGCGCGCTACATCGCGAAGAATATCGTTGCTGCAGGTCTTGCAGACAAGTGCGAGATCGAGATTGCATACGCTATCGGCGTTGCACGTCCCGTTTCCGTTATGCTCGATACCTTCGGCACCGCAAAGGTCGACGAGGAGGCTATCTCCGCTTATATTTCTGAGCACGTTGACCTCCGTCCCGCAGCGATCATCGAGAAGTTCCAGCTTCGCCGTCCCATTTATCGCCGTCTCGCTGCATACGGTCACATGGGCCGTGAGGACCTGAAGGCCCCCTGGGAAGAGCTCGATCTTGCTGAAGAGCTTAAGGCTACATTCGGCAAAAACTGAATCTGATAAAAGCTTTATTAGAATAGGAACGGGGGTGTCCGCAAACGACACCCCCGTTTTGAAAACATGAAAGGAGGCATTGTGAAAATGGATAAGGAAAAAGAGCTTGTGGCGATATCCGGCGTCGTTGACGAGATAATATACAAAAACGAGGATAACGGATATACGGTTTGCGATATAGAGGCAGACGACGGTGACTTTTTCACAGCCGTTGGCATAATGCCCTTTCTTTCCGAGGGAGAGGCTGTGAAGGTGTACGGCACCTGGACTCTTCATCAGAGCTTCGGCAGGCAGTTTGCGGTTGAAAGCGCGGAGGCTTGCCTTCCCGCATCTGCAACCGAGATACTGCGATATCTTGCATCGGGTGCCATCAAGGGTATAGGTCCCGTCACCGCGCGCCGTATCGTTGAGCGCTACGGGGAGGACACCTTCGACATAATCGAAAACCATCCCGACTGGCTCACGGAGATAAGCGGTATCTCCAAGCGCAAGTCCAAGGAGATACATAACGCATTCGTTGAGCACACGGGCTCGCGGAGCGTGATGATGTTCTGCCGCGACTATTTCGGTCCTGCGATCTCCATGCGCATTTATAAGGCATGGGGCTCTGCCGCCGTTGATATAATCAAGAAAAATCCCTATCGCCTTTGCGGCGAGATAGGGGGTATCGGCTTTGCAAAGGCAGACGAGATCGCCCTTTCTCTCGGCATCGAGGCCGACAGCGACGAGAGGGTGGAGGGTGCGGTCGTTTATCTTCTCACCTATAATGCCGGCGCAAACGGACACGTATTTTTGCCCTACGAGAAGGTGGTGGACGGAGTGGCAGAGCTTCTTTCCGTTTCTCCTGAAAGCGTTGCCAACGCGATCAAACGCATGATGGCGAAAAACAAGCTTTTCTTCAAGCCCGTGAAATACGGCGACGTTACGGTGAACGCCTGCTATCTTGACACATATTATAAAGCCGAGAGGGAGGTTGCCGCAAAGCTTCACAGGCTGGACAGATCCTGCCCCTCGATAACCTCAGGCGACGCGGAGCGCTTCATCAGAATGCTTGAGCTGCGCGATAATATCGACTACGCCGAGCAGCAGAAGCGCGCTATCCGCGATGCTTTGCTTGGCGGCGTTATGGTGCTGACGGGAAGCCCCGGTACGGGTAAAACGACGGTGGTTCGTGCGCTTATCGATATTTTTGAGAAGCTGAATCTTTCCGATATCGAGCTTGCCGCCCCCACGGGACGTGCCGCAAAGCGCATGTCGGAGGCAACGGGACGCGAGGCGCGAACCATACACCGTATGCTTGAAATGGAGTATAACGACGGCTCATACCCCCGCTTTGCGAGAAATGAAACGAATCCTATAGATGCGGACGTTATCATCATCGACGAGTCGTCGATGATAGATATCATCCTTATGAAGGCGCTGATATCCGCCGTGCGCGTTGGCTCACGGGTGATATTCATCGGCGACGCAAATCAGCTTCCCTCCGTGGGAGCCGGAAACGTTTTGCGCGATATGATCGATTCCGGCGCCATCAGAACGGTGACGCTGACGGAGATATTCCGTCAGGCTAAGGAGAGCCACATCATCACGAATGCCGCACGCGTCATTGAGGGCGAATATCCTGTGCTCACGGAAAAGAAAAGTGACTTTTTCTTTATGTCCCGTCAGCGGGACGAATCTGTGGCAGACACCATCGTTGAGCTTTGCGCCCGCCGCCTGCCCGCGGCATACGGAGATGACATATCCGAAGGGATACAGGTCATATCCCCCTCGCGCAGAGGCGCCGCAGGCACGGAATCTCTGAACGCATCGCTTCAGAGGGAGCTGAATCCGCAAAACGGCAAAAAGCGGGAGCGCAAGTCGCGGGAGATCGTTTTCCGCGAGGGCGACCGCGTGATGCAGACTAAGAATAACTATAAGCTTGAGTGGTACCGACGGGGAGCCGTCACAGTAACGGGCGAGGAAAAGCCCGACGGTATCGGAGTTTTCAACGGTGATATCGGCACCATCGAAAAGATCGACACCGAGCGCGAGGAAGTGAAGATAAGCTTCGACGACAGATACGTGTACTACGATTTTTCGCTTCTCGACGAGCTTGAGCACGCATACGCTATAACGGTGCACAAAAGCCAGGGAAGCGAATATCCCGTTGTTATCATCCCCGTGTACGGATGTGCGCCTCAGCTGATGACGAGGCACCTGCTTTACACGGCAATAACGAGAGCCTCGAAAATGGTGATCCTTGTGGGCAGAGAGGACATCATAACGAGAATGGTGGACTGCGAGCGCGAGGACTTCAAATATACGGGTCTTTCGCTTATGATAAGGGAAGAATACGGATATGAAGAAAAGTGATAAAGGCATCCTCGGAAAAGCGGTGTCCGCCATCGCGGACGCAATCTTTCCGCCCCGCTGTCTTTCCTGCGGAGATCTTGAGCTATACTCTGTGAACGAAAAGCTTCTCCCCTTCTGCAGCGACTGCGCGAAGGGGATCATCGGTGCCGCAAGGGAGGTCTGCCCCGATTGCGAAAAGCCGTGTAGCGCCTGCGAATGCGCGGCGCCTGTTCTTTATTCCCTCGGCATCGGCAAGGTGTACGGCACCTTCGTTTACGATAAGGATCGCAAGGATGCACCGGTGTCCCGGTTCATATACAAGCTGAAGGACGGGAAGAATAAGGCCGCCTTCCGCTTCGCCGCGGAGATAATATCCCAAAGGCTTATGAAGACCGAGGAGCTGCAGGGGAAGGATATCTCGCAGCTTACGGTCACCTATGCGCCGCGAAGGGCGCGTGCTGTCCGCGAGGCGGGTGTTGACCATATGGCAGAGATCGCGAGGCTGACGGCGGAGATACTTGGCGCACACTTCGGTGACCTGCTTTATAACGGCGGAAAAAGAGCTCAGAAAACCATGGATGCCGCCGAAAGATACAGAGTGGCTTCGGATTCTGTCAGGCTGAAGCGGGAGGACACCGATCTTAGCGGAAAAAGCATTATCCTTATAGACGATATCGTCACCACGGGCGCCACTCTTGGGGCGTCGGCTTCGCTTTTGTTCGGCGCAGGCGCCGAAAACGTGACCGTTTGCGTTTTGGCAAAATCGGCCGGTGACAAAAAGCGACAGGTCGGAAATTAGTCTTGCAATGGCTTAGGGATTAATGTATAATCATAATAGTTTAATATGCATAAGTATGCTTACATAGATTTTAGGGGATCATTTAATGTTCAGTAAAGATATAGGAATAGACCTTGGTACGGCTACCGTACTCGTATACGTAAAGGGCAAGGGCATCGTTGTTAAGGAGCCCTCCGTTGTTGCGATAGATAAGAATACCGACCGCATCCTGAAGGTGGGAAGGGAAGCTCAGCAGATGCTGGGAAGGACCCCCGGCAATATCATTGCTATCCGCCCTCTGAGAGACGGTGTTATAAGCCAGTATGAGATCACTCTCCGAATGATACAGCACTTTATCCGCCAGGCTAGCGGACCTGCCATCTTCAAGCCCCGTGTTATGATCTGCGTTCCCTCCGGTATCACCGAGGTGGAGGAGCGCGCCGTTGTTGACGCGGCAACGCAGGCAGGCGCAAAGAAAACGTATCTCATCGAGGAGCACGTTGCTGCCGCTATCGGCGCCGGCATCGATATTTCCGTTCCTAACGGAAATATGGTGGTTGACATCGGAGGCGGCACCACAGATATCGCCGTTATTTCTCTTGGCGGCGTGGTCGTTTCCGAATCCATCAAGATCGCGGGCGACAAATTCGACGAAGCCATCATCAGATACGTCAGAAAGAAATACGCTGTCCTCATCGGTGAGCGCACCGCAGAGGAGATCAAGATCGCCATCGGCTCCGTATGGACCCGCGAGGAGCGCAAATACATAGACGTTAAGGGCCGCTGCCTCATTCAGGGGCTTCCCAAAATGATACGCATCTGGTCCGATGAAATGATAGAGGCTCTCGACGAGCCTATAACCACCATCGTTGAGGCTGTGTGCTCCGTTATCGAAAGAACTCCCCCCGAGCTCATCGGAGATATCGTTGCAAACGGCATCGTTATGACGGGAGGCGGAAGCCTGCTCTACGGACTCGATTACCTTATCGCAAACGTTACGGGTATTCCCACAAGAGTTGCCGATAAGGCCATCTCCTGCGTTGCTTTGGGCACGGGAAAATCTCTCGATCACATCGCCATGATTCCCGAGGGCGCGGTGAATATCTCCCGCACCCGCACCGAGCAGTTCGGACTTCAGTAAAGAAAAAACACCCGAAGGAAGCCTTGCGGCAGCCTTCGGGTGTTTTTTGCTTGCGTGGTGGATGATTCTTGACAATCAAAAGACTGCGTGATATAATGATAACACAGTATATAACGCACACCGTAAGGGGGCGCAGCCACTATAAAGTGCACTCCCGCTTCAATGGGTGCGCGATTCTCATAATAAATACAGAATCAAGAGGAGGAACAAAAATGTATCTTGCAATTAACGACGAAATGATCCCCGGCACCGTTATTTACAGACGCGACATGGACGGCTCCACAGGCCTCGATTTTCTTAATAAGATCTATTTTCTCAAGGAAGGAATTGCCCTCTCTCAGGTGAGAGACATTTCGGGCCTGGACGGCTCCACTCTGCAAAACTGGGTGAAGCGCGGCTGGATCTCCAATACCGTCAATAAGCTTTATCCCATGAACACCTTCGCGCGCATCATCATCATAAATATGCTCCGCGATTCCATGCAGCTTTCGAAGATATCGTATCTGCTTTCCTATATCAACGGCTCGGTTGATGATAGAGCAGACGATATCATCCCCGAATCGAAGCTTTACGATTACATCTGCAGGATCACCGACCGCCTCATCGCCGAGGGCGGAAACTACGACGAGGAAAAGCTCCGCCTTTGCATTGAGGACGTTGTGAACGAATCGGACCTTAACCTTGCCGTTGCCGATGCGAAAAAGCGCCTCGTTATGGCTCTTGAGGTTATCATAACCACAAGATTCGCATCTCTCATGATCTCCTATGCAGACAAGCTTTTCGAAAGGCTCGTATAAAGCAAAAATGAAGAACCCCCGATCATATCGGGGGTTCTTTTTTTGTTATTTAAGCTGCCAGAGTATCGCGCGGTTCGTCGTGTAGGGAACGTCGGTAACCTCGAGAGCATAGCTTCCGTAGTACTGAAGCACGATCACCTCGGCGCCGGAAGGAACGCTGAATTCCACCGTTCTCGTTACGGAGGAGCCGTTGGAGCCGTTGGGATTCAGAATAACTTCGTCGTAGTCATTAGAGTGATTGGATGAGCCGTAGCCGCATTTTTTACCCCAGTAGAATATCTTGATGGAGCCTTCCTCTGCGGTATCGGAGCCGTTGTTCGTGACGGTATACTTGATCATGTAGCTGCTGCCGTTATGTATGTGCTCGTCTATCTTCACAGCAACGCCGCTTGTGAGCTTTCCTTCGCTTGAAGAAGATATCGCGTGATCAACGAGGATCTTGCCACAGGTCTTGCACATTGCGCTGCCCTCGGTGTGGTCAGCAGCTTCTCCTTCAGTGGCGGAGCAGCGCTTGCAGGTCTTGGGAGCGGAGCATGTGGCATCCTGCCAATCGTGGCCGAGAGGCTCGCCGTCGGTCTTGCCGCAAACAGAGCAGGTCTTGGCCTTATCGCAGGTGGCACCCTTCCACTCGTGTCCGGGAGCGGAGCTCTGAGTCTCACCGCAGCGGGAGCAGGTGCCGGTAGTTTCGCAGGCAGCGCCCTGCCAGTCGTGGCCGAGAGGCTCGCCATCGGTCTTGCCGCAAACAGAGCAGGTCTTAGCCTTATCGCAGGTGGCATCAGCCCAGGTGTGGCCGAGAGGCTCACCGTCGGTCTTTCCGCAGAGCGAGCAGTGCTTAGCCTTTTCGCAGGTTGCATCCACCCACTTGTGCTCAAGCTTTTCGCCCTTCGTTTCACCGCAAAGCTTACAAGTCTTGGGGGCGTCGCAGGTTGCGTCGCTCCATTCGTGATCGAGAGGATCACCCTTCGTCTTTTCACAGACTGAGCAGGTCTTGGGACTGTCGCAGGTTGCGTTTATCCAGGTGTGACCAAGTGCTTCGCCCTCAGTCTCGCCGCAGGCGGCGCAGGTCTTGGGCTTGGTGCAGGTGGCATCCTCCCAGTCGTGTCCCAGCATATCGCCGTCGGTGAATCCGCAAACGGAGCAGGTCATGGGAGTGTTGCAGTCTGCGTTCAGCCACAGGTGACCGAGAGGCTGACCCTCAGTGCCTCCGCAAAGGCTGCAGGTCTTTGCTGCAGTGCAGGTGGCGTCGGTCCAGGTGTGGCCGAGAGACTGACCCTCGGTGAGGGCGCAGACGGAGCAGGTCTTGGGCACTTCGCAGGTGGCGTCGGTCCAGGTGTGACCGAGAGGCTCGCCCTCGGTGAGGGCGCAGACGAAGCAGGTCTTGGGGCTGTCGCAGTCGGCATCGATCCAGAAGTGATCGCCAAGGTCGCCCTCGGTAACGCCGCAGACAGAGCAGGTCTTGGGAGTTTTACAGGTCGCATCCTCCCAGACGTGATCTATACAGCCGGCCTCTTCGGTGGTCTCTCCCTCGTAGTCGGGAGTGTAGCCGGGGATCACGCCGCCGGCATAGAGCGCAAACGTAAGAAGAAGCGCGCAGAGGGCGGCAATGATGATAATGATAAGACGTTTGTTTGTGGAATTATCTTCGGTTTCGTCGGACTCGTCGTCGTAGTCGGGCTCGTCTCCGTCGTCGGACTCGGCATCGTATTCGCTGAGTTTGACAGGAGCAGCCGCAGCGGTGACGGGGGGCACAACGGGCACGGGAGCCGTTTTTTCCATCTCGTCGGCTGCGGGAGCTTCGGGCTCGGGTTTAGGCTCAGGCTTAGGCTCGGGCTTGGGCTTTGCCGCAGAAGAAGCAGGCGCGGCGCCTCCGATAGCGGCACCTCCAAGAGCAGCACCTCCGAGCGCTGCGGCTCTTTTTTCGTCATATCTGACGCAGCATTTCTCAACGTATGCGAGAGCGGAGGGAGAAAGCCCCATTCCGCGAAGCTTTTCCGTGTTTGCCTCGAAAAGACGAACAGCCGGTACCTTGCTCGTTGTAACAAATTTCAGAAACGGAGATATTTTTGAAAGACATGCGTCGCAGAAGACGGCGTTTTTTCCTTCGCCGCTTATGGGCGTATCGCAATTCAAACAGTTTTTCGGCACGGTGCATACCTCCTTATACTAATATATAATCGTTTATTAATGATATCATATTATCGGGCAAGATGTCAATATAACGGGGTTTTTGACGGATTTTCAAAATGTAAACTTTTATACTGTCTCCCCGTCAGTGGGAATCCACAGGATAGCAGATCTCGCATCCGTAGCCGCTTTCGGTGACGGCTTTGTAAGCGGCGCGTGCGGTGTCTTCGTCCTTGAAAAGTCCGAAAACGGAGGGGCCGGAGCCCGACATCATTGAAAGCACGGCACCGTTTTCCGAAAGGAGCTTTTTGATGCCGAAGACCTCGGTGCCGCGGGGGAGCACCTTTTCAAAAACGTTATACGCAGCCTCTGCCACGGAATCGAGAGCGCCTTTGTCAAGGGCATTGGTCATTGCGGAAAGGGGAGTGTCTGCACCGAAAAGACCGCGCTCGTCGATCATTCTGTATGCGGCGGCGGTGGAAACGGACTCCTTCGGACGCACGATAAGGATCACGGCATCGCGGAGAGGAGAGCAGGGGGCAAGTATCTCACCGATGCCCATAGCGGTCATAGTGCCGCCGTAGATGATGAAGGGGATGTCGGCGCCGAGCTTTGCGCCGATGGCGGCGAGAGCTTCCCTTGTGAAGGGGCGGGGGGAGAGACTGTTGAGAGCCATAAGGGTGCCGGCAGCATCTGCAGAGCCGCCCGCAAGACCTGCAGCCACGGGGATGTTCTTTTCAATGGCAACGGAAACGGAGACGTTATCCGTTTCTGCGGCTTCAAGATAAGCAGCCGCCGCGCGGTATGCAAGATTTTTTTCGTCTGTGGGAAGAGAGGGGTCGGTGCAGGTAAGGGTGATGTGCTTCCCCTCTGCGGGGGAAAGCTCCACCGTCACCGTGTCGTGGAGCGACACCGACTGCATCACGCTTTCAATGTCGTGGTAGCCGTTGGGACGGCGGCCCGTGACCGCAAGATAAAGGTTTATTTTGGCGTAAGCCTTAACTGATGCTTTCATTTTTCGCTTCCTTTTCAGCTGAGAATACGTGTTATCGGATTCTTTTTGATCTTTATCACGCCGTGGGGGCAAAGCTCCTGACAGCAGAAGCACCTGATGCAGCCGTCTCTTTCGATAAGAGGCACCCGCTTTGCTTTTGAACGGGAGGCGCCCTTCACCTCATCCTTCGGCTTCATGATGATGGTGTGACGTGGGCAGGATGCAGCGCATTCTCCGCAGCCGATGCACGCCTTGAAATCAACGTCGGGGTAGGGCTCAAAGAGCTTATATATGCTGCCGCCACCGAAGGTGCGGAGCTTTTCTAAAATATTATGCTTTTTGGAATCGGGCTGCTTGAAATCCTTCACCGCCAGCCCGTCAAGGTCGGCGCCGCCGACGGGGATAACGTTGCAGTCTCCGTGGGCAGCGGGGGTGAATCCCCGTGCGGCAGATTCAGCCATCATGTCCGTTTTGCCCTCGCATCCGATGAGGTACGATGCCACTGTATCGGCGGCAAAGGGATTGCGGGAAACGATAAGCGCTCCTATCTCTCTCGGGGAGCCTGCCGTGGGGCCGTTGCCCTCCATACCCACGATGCCGTCCGTCACCGAAATGAATTCGCACCGCGAAACGATAAGGTCGCAAAGGTCGACGAGCATGGCGGAAAAATCGTTATAGTCGGGGTAGCGGGAGTGCATTTCGAATTTAACGATGCCGGGCACTACACCGAAAAGATTTTTCACAGCGGCGCTGATGCCGGTGAGAGCATGAGTCTTCAGCTTGCAAAGGTCAACGATAACGTCTGCCCTGAGGATGGGGTCTATAACGTCGAAAAGGCGGCACACCCTTCCGTCGGGGTGGGAGGTCTCGGTGTAGCCAAGGTCGTAATTCAGCAGGGCGCCCCTTGCCTCTGCCACCTCAGCCGCGCCCGATGCCGAATAAATTCCGCGCAGACGGGAGGCGGAGTACACACCGCCCGGGCTTTCCGCAATGGTGACGGAGCCTGCGCCCATATCATAAAGCCACAGAATAACGGCGTCAAGCACCGCGGGGTTTGCGGTGATGGCCTCCTCGGGCGATCTTTTTGAAACGAGATTCGGCTTGATGACAACGTTTTTGCCGCGAAGGTCGAGTCCCTCCATCATGGCTCCGATAACGGAAAGGATGCCGTGGATGGTATCGGTGCTGTATTCCCTGCATTCCGCAACGTAAACGGGAGCTGCAGGGTCCTTGGATATATTGTAAGTAACGCTTTTGTTCAAGTCGTCCTCCGGAAATAATGCTTAGATTTATTGATCTATTTTACCATATTTTCGCCGTCGATTCAATACTGTCTTGGCGGCAGGTCACGGTGCGTCAATTATTTTATTTTTGGACTTGACAAAGGGGAGGGGCATATTGTATAATAATCAAGCGCGAAAAATGCTAGTGTGGCTCAGTGGTAGAGCAGTTGATTCGTAATCAACAGGTCGAGGGTTCAATCCCCTCCACTAGCTTAAAAGGTCCGTACACGTCTGTGTACGGACCCTTTTTGCATAATAAAGGGCACCGTATCTCCGTGAGATACGGTGCCTTTGCTTTACGATTTGGGCTTGAAGGAGGAGGTGTCGATCTTATAGTTTCCGTCCTCGTCGAAGATGGAAATGAAGGTCTGGCCTCTGTTATATAAAACGGGGTTGCCCTCAGCATCGGTGAGGATGAGGGGAGAATCCTCCGTTTTCTTCGTCCAGGTAACGGATATGGATTTGCCTCCTGCAATGAAGAATCCCTTGCCTGTTCCCGTGGTCTTCACGTCGTGACGGTTTTTGGCATCACCCTTGATGAGGTGGATGTCGGTGAGCACGATAACGACGTTGTCGAAGGAGAGCTGCTTATCGTTATTCTTGTCGATGTGGGGGTATCCGCCGTACTGGTAGCGCAGGTATTTGTCGGTTTCGGCGTCGTAGATAAGGTCAACTGTCTGGCTTCCGCCGTATTTGAGCTTAACGTGGGTGGCATCCTTGCCGTCAAGGGTAAGGCGCGTGCCGTACTGTACGAACTCCATGGTGTTTTCAAAGGAGCTCTTGTGGGTGGTGCCGTACTTTTTCTTGTTTATACCGATGACGATTCGCTCGCCCGTTGTCATAAGTGAGTGAGCATAGCCCATATTTTTCTTGCGCCATTCGTCGCGGTAGTACATTTTTCCGAGATTGGTGCGGACGCCGTCCAGACTGAGAACGCCGTTATCGTCGATGGTATCGTACGCCATCTTGCTTCCGCCTGCATGGGCGATCATTGCATCCATGCCGCGAACGTAGTCAACGTAGTAGTGGCGCGTGGAGCGGACGGAGCCGACGATTCCGAGCTTTTCATATTCTGTGACCACCATCATAAGGCGTGTGATGCCGCCCTCTGCGATGATCTCGTACATAATGTCGCAATCGGTGATGCCGTGCTGGGGAAGCGCCGTTTTGATGTTGTTTATCATAATGGCGATGGGGCGCTTATTTGAAAGGTCGGTGTCTGCCGCAAGGCCTGTGAGCGGATTCACGAACTCGGGGTCGGTCACAATGACCTCCTCCTCGTCGGGAAGAGAGGTCTCGCTGTCGGCGGTGTCGGACTCCGTTTCGGTGATCGCTTCGGACTCGGTCTCAGTCTCCGTCTCGGTGACCTTTTCAGTTTCGGTGACCTCTTCCGCTTCCGTTTCGGCAGTTCCCTCGTCGGTGCTGCCGTCGGCGGTGCCGGTAGCAGCGGTGGTGTCGCCGCTGCCGGAGGTTTCGGCATCACCGGGATTTTTGCTGCATCCTGCAAAGCAGACGGGAAGGAGAGTAAGAAGGACGAGCAGGATCGCCGTCAGTCTGAGGGCGTTTTCTTTTGCGCGGTTAACGAATGTGGATATTCTCATAATGTGCTCCGGGGATAAGGTTTGATAAAATCAAAATACGCCGCGACCGAAACGATTGTGTCGACAGCGTATTATCGTTATTTTTCGCTGGAATCTGCACCAACGTATCTTTCAAGCCAGATAACGCCTGTGTCGAAGGCCTCGTAAAAGCCCTTCTTAACGTCCTGCTTGACTATTTTCATGTTTTCCTTTGTGGAAAGGATCTGGATGATGATCATATCGGGAACCTGATGGCCCAGCTCCTCTTTATACGTCATTATAACGAAAAGGAGAACGTAATCGTCGTCCATATTGCCGTAATATATGGTGTTGCCCTCGCGTACGAGAGGCTTGCCTTTATACATAAGGTATTTGCCTTTTACCTTTTCTGCCATGTGAGCCTCCGTTTTATACTTAATAAATCTTCGTTCATTGTATAATAAATCTGCCCGTTTGTCAAGTCGGGGGGAGAATAAATAGGCGAGATAAGAAAAAAGACGGCACGTGGTGCACCACGCTCCGTCTTTTTATCGATCAAAGCTTGAAAACTATACCCATGACCGCAGCCGCAAGAATGAACACAACGGGGTGTCCTTTCTTCCAGAGCTGTGTGCCCACGAAGATCACCGCCACAAGGATCAGCGATTTGTAGTTCACAGCGGAGAAAAACGCGGTAAAGGATGAAAGGTCGAAGCCGTTCGGGAAAACGGTGAGCCTGAGAACAGAAAGTCCTGCCGCGGTGATAAGCGCGCTTGAAGCGGGGCGCAGGGTCTTGAAGGTGCCCTGAGTGAGCGGGGAGGACTTATACTTATCGAGGAATCTTGCAACGATGCATATGGTGACAAACGCGGGCAGGATGATACCAAACGTTGCCGTGAGGCTGCCGAGTACGCCGCTTGTGAGGAATCCCGTGTAGGTGGCCATATTGATGCCGATGGGGCCGGGCGTGGACTCGGAAACGGCGATCATATTAAGCACGTCCGCATCGGTGAACCAGCCGGTGCGTGCCCCGATATCGTAAAGGAAGGGGAGAGTGGCAAGTCCGCCGCCAACGGCGAGAAGACCCGTAAGGAGAAACTCAACGAAAAGCCTTAAAAGAGTCATCATTTCGTGCTTCCTCCCTTCTTCGCTTTAATAAGCGAGGTGAAAAATCCCAGAAGTCCCGCGATAACAACGACGAAGGCGGTGGGCACGATGCCTGTGACGGCAAGAACGAGCACGCCCACGTAAATGGCGAGAGACACCTTGTCCGTGACGGCCTTTTTCACGAGCTTGTAAACGGAATTGGCAATGAGAACGCAAACAGCGGCACGGATACCCACAAGGGCGTGTGCGACGATCTCAAGCTCCGCAAAATTGGAAAGAAGAGCCGCTATAAGGGAGATTATGATGAGAGAAGGGGAAACGACGCCAAGTGTTGCCGCCGCCGCACCGGGGATGCCGCTCTGCTTGCGGCCAACGAAGGTGGCGGTATTCACGGCGATGATGCCGGGGGTGCACTGTGCGATGGAAAAATAGTCGAGAAGATCGTCTTCCGTTTCCCAGCCCTTGGCCTCAACCAGCTCACGCTGAAGCATGGGGAGCATAGCGTAGCCGCCGCCGAAGGTAAAAAGTCCGATCTTGAAAAAAGACGAGAAGAGTTCGAATAGCTTTTTCACTTAGGTCCTCCTTATACCTTTTTCGCTTCTCCGAAGAAGGTGCAGTTTTCCGGAACGATGATGTCGATAGCTTTGGGGATGTTTCGTATTTCCACCAGACTGTGGCTGCCGCCGAATTCACCGTCTATGGTCCAGGGGATCTCGTTTTCGCTTGTGATCCTGAGCCATTCCGTTGAAAACTGGTATGCGGCAAAGCCGTCTGCCTGACGGGTGATTATTGCCTCGGTGAGCTTGCGGAGCTTTCGCGCGGAGGAGGGGCATTCAAAGAGAATGACCTCAAATTTTCCGTCGTCAAGGGAAACGTCCGACTTGAGAGGGAGCTTCATTCCGCCCACAGAGCTTGAATTGGAGGCGCTTCCGTACACGAACTCGCCCTCAATAACGCCGCCCTCGTATTCTATCTTCATTTTGTGAGGCGTGAGGATGGTGTGGAGCCTTGAGGCGCCGAAAAGAAGATAAGCCAGCTTGCCAAAAACGTTTTTCAGCTTCTGGGGGGTGCCGTAGGAGGTATCCGTGAAGGAGCCGAAGGCGGCAACGTATACGAAGGGGCGGTCCTGATGAAGACCGATATCGCATTTTTTTGAGACTCCCTTTGCAATAATGTCCGCCGCTGCGGATTTGTTCAGGGGAATGTTGTGGCAGCGTGCAAAATCGTTCACCGTGCCGGCAGGGATATATCCGAGAGCGGGAACTGTGCCCACGGTGTTCTTAAGCTCAAGAAGAGCGGAGATCGCTTCGTTCAGGGTGCCGTCGCCTCCCGAAACGACGACGGTGTCGTAGCGGAGCCCCTTTTCCTTAATGATCTCGATGCAGTGACCGTGGCGCTGGGTCGTCTCCACCGTGACCTCGTACCCCGCAACGACGAATTTATCAATGATGTCGAGCAGGTGGCCCGAAAGCCCGGTGGTGCCCGCCACGGGATTTGCGAGCAGTAAAAGCTTTTTCATATGTGTGCCTTTTCTATATGTAAAATATGTAGATAATTCTTTGCTTGTCGCCAATATTATACACTTGAAAAAAAGGATTTTCAATAGCGTTATAAGATTGCATTGATTAATTATATGTTAACTTTGCGCATCATGTACCCAACTTTCCCGCCGCTTGGTGTATAATTAGAAAAACACTGAAAAAAGAGCGGCATATGAGAAGCGATTTTGAAAAGACCGAGGCTCCGAAGGGAGCACTGAAAAAGAAAAACTCCCCCTCGCGGCGTGCGCATACCATTTTCTTGGCAGCAGCTGCTGTCATCACTTTGGCACTTATCATCCTTGCGGTCATTTTCCTTGGCGGATCGGGTGACGAGGTGGTCCGCTACGATAACGAGGGAGAGATTATCGAGCTGCCTGAATGGATCGGGGAGGCTCACATCCCGGTGAATGAGTTTTCACGTCCCGGCAAAAGGACGGACGATATAGTCGGTATCGTCGTACATTACGTTGGAAATCCCGGTACCTCTGCAGAGGCAAACAGAAATTATTTCGCAGGGCTTGCCATTTCGGGGGCGACCTATGCCAGCAGTAATTTCATCATCGGTCTCGACGGTGAAATAATCGAGTGCGTGCCCCTCGGCGAGGTGGCGTACTGCTCAAACAAAAGAAATAACGACACCGTGTCCATTGAGTGCTGTCATCCGGACGGGAGCGGTGAATTCACGGCGGAAACGTACGCTTCTTTGGTGAAGCTCTGCCGCTGGCTCTGCGACGTGTACGGCATCGGAAGCGGCGGTATCATCCGCCATTACGACGTGACGGGAAAGCTGTGTCCGCTTTACTTCGTTGAACACGAGGACGAATGGGAAAGCTTCCTTTCGGAAGTGTATGGCAACTGACGGGTGACAAAATCAAAATTGCAAGCCGACGAAGGCGGACGAAAACCGACTGAATAACGCGCAAAATTTGGCCGTGACAACGAAAGTTTGCAGAAAATGAACATTTATGTTGGTTGACGGCTTTGGCTCCTTCGGCGTATACTGTAAATGCGAAAAGCGTACACATACGTACACATATATAGAGAGGTGAACGAAGTGAAGATCATCCTTTGCAAAGATTATAAAGAGCTTTCGGAAAAAACGGCAGAGATCATAGCCGACGTTGTGAAAAACGATCCTGCGTGCGTGCTGGGGCTTGCAACGGGCTCAACTCCCGTTGGTGCATACGGCGAGCTTATCAGAATGTATGAGGCGGGCGAGCTTGATTTTTCCTGCGTGAAGTCCTACAATCTTGACGAGTATTATCCTATGAAGGCCGACAACCGTCAGTCTTATCACTATTTCATGAATGAAAATCTTTTCTCAAAAATAAACATAAAGCCCGAAAACGTTCACGTGCCCGATGGCGACTGTGACGACCCCGACCTCATGTGCGCCGAATACGAAAAAGCCATCACGGCAGCCGGCGGCATCGACATCCAGCTTCTGGGCGTTGGAAGAAACGGGCACATCGGCTTCAACGAGCCCGGACAGTGGCTTTATCCCGACACACACAAGACCGCGCTGACAGAGGACACCATGGACGCGAACGCGCGTTTCTTCAGTGAGGATGAGGTGATCCCCAATGCTGCTGTCACCATGGGCATGGGCACCATTCTCCGCGCAAGAAAGATCGTTATCGCGGCATCGGGCGCTTCCAAGCGCGAAGCCGTTGCGGGCATGCTTTCCGGCAAGATCACGACCTCCTGCCCCGCATCGCTCCTTTCCATGCATCCCGACGTTACTCTCATCTGCGATGAGGAAGCATACGGAAAATAAAAATTCATAAACAAAACCGCAGTAACGTTGCTTGCTGCGGTTTTTCTCTTGTCGCGAAGAGGATTAACGTGTATAATATATCCATACCGCGATATTTGGAGGCATGACCATGGGAGAGCTTGACATAAAGAGGCTGTTTTCGTCATTTGACACGGGTGATGCGTTCGTTTCCGCAAAGGCATACGGAAACGGCCATATAAACGACACCTACAGAGTGACAGGCGAGAGGGGGATATATACCCTTCAGCGCATAAATACGTACGTTTTCAAGGATCCCACGGGCGTGATGGAGAATATCCACGGGGTCACCTCCCACATAAGGCGGAAATACGAGGCAGCGGGCATCGATGCCTCCCGCAGAACGCTTCGCGTTATCAAAACGAATGAAGGCGGTCTTTTCACGGAAACGGATGAGGGGGTGTACCGTATGTTCACCTTCGTCGACGGCGCTGTGACTCACCGGGTGGCAAGAGACCCCGCGGTTTTCGCCCGCGCCGCGCAGGCATTCGGCAGGTTTCAGTCTATGCTTGCAGACTATCCCGCGGAAAAGCTCTGCGAAACGATAAAGGAATTTCACAACACTCCCGTCAGGTATGCGAATTTCCTCCGCGCTCTGGACCGTGACGTGATGGGGCGCGCCGCATCAGTTTTGCCCGAGATAGAATACGTAAAGGCGAACGCGGACTTTTATTCCGCCGTAACAGACGGCATCGCCCAGGGGGCGGTGCCCCTGCGTGTGACCCACAACGACACGAAGCTGGACAACGTGCTTTTCGACGAAGAAACGGGCGAGGGAATATGCGTTATCGACCTCGACACCGTGATGCCCGGCTCCATGCTCTACGATTACGGCGACGCGCTTCGTGTGGGCATGAATCCTGCCGCAGAGGATGAAAAGGACCTATCAAAGGTGTCGGCGTCGCTTCCCATGTACCGCGCGTTCACAGAAGGATATCTTTCCGAGCTTGGCGGCGTTTTGACGGAGCGCGAGCTTTCGCTGATGCCAATAGCCGGAAGACTGATGACTCTCGAATGCGCCATGCGCTTTCTGACAGACTATCTTGAGGGCGACGTTTACTTCAAGACCGCCTACGAGGGGCAAAACCTGCGCCGCACCCGCGTTGGCCTGAAGCTTGCGGAGGATATGAGGCAAAATGAGGGTGAAATGAGGCTTATCCTCGAAGAAACGATGAAAAAACTCGGATATTAACGAAAAAATGAAGCTCCCGACCGATAATTCGGCGGGAGCTTCTTGTTATACGCAGTTGTCGAATATAACCGAACTGTGTTTTGCGATTGTCGAATATCGCTTATTTCAGCCTGTAGATCGCGCTTGCGTGTGCGGGAAGCACAGCTTCGAACACTTCGCCTGCAACTCCGATGTCCTTGTGTTCCCAAAGATCGCGTACCTGCTTGCCTGCAAGCTCGAACTCGCCGATCTCGTCTGCTCTTACGGTAACGGTGGCTTCCTCGTTCTTAAGGTTGAAGAGTGCAAGGTAGTATTCGCCTTCACCGTCGGAGTTATCGTCGTGGGAGTACCAGGCAACGGCACCGCGGCGGCGATAGATCTGATTGGGAGCGTAGGAGTGCTTATTGAGACGGAGGACCTCGTCGTTTGTGAGCAGGGCAAGGGTGAACTCATCGTTGTCACGAAGCTCCGCGCCAACGATAAGGGGAGAGCGGAAGATGCTCCAGAGGTTCATCATGGAGATCTGCTCATCGTGAGTCATGCGGCAGTAGTTGTCGCCGCCGCGGTTGTTGCAGTTGATGTGACCGAAGGGGAGCATATCGCAATCGGGCCATACGCCGTTGCCGCCGTGACCCTGCCATGTCTCGCAGCGCTCGAACATATGGAGAACTGCAGTCCAGTTATCCCACACGTCGTTTGTGAGACGCCACATATTTGCATTCTGCTTGAGCATCCATGCGCACTCGATGGGAGCAGGTCCGGGAGAGAGGGAAAGGGTGATGGGACGTCCGCACTTCATGATAGCCTTGTGGATCATTTCGATCTCAGCGGTGCCGGGCATGGGGCCGCTTCTGTGGGGCTCGTGGAAGTGTGCGCCGGTGACGGCGATGTCGTCCACCTTAACGAAGTCGATCTCCCACTCGGCATAAAGCTCGAAAAGGGAATCGTAGTATGCCTGAGCGCCCTTTGAACGGGGGTTCACACCGTACATATCGCTGTTCCAGGGGCAGGTGGAGAAGGGATCGCCAACCTGATCTGCAGTCATATCGGTGCCCTTGATCTTGGTTCTCTGATAGATAGCCTGACGGGGGATACCGCGCATGATATGGATACCGAATTTAAGGCCCATCTCGTGGATCTTGCGGGATATGGGCAGAAAGCCCTGTCCGTTTGCGGAAGAGGGGAAGCGGGTGGGAGCGGGGATGAGACGGGAATACTCGTCCATGCAAAGAGGCGCGTTTGCGGTGTAGAAGGTGTCGAACGCGTTGGGCTCGCTCCACTGAATATCGCAGGTGACGATATCCCAGCCGTGAGCGAGAAGGTGATCCTTCATATACTGCGCGTTGCCAAGGAGCTGCTCTTCGTTAACGGCTGCGCCGTAGCAGTCCCAACTGTTCCAGCCCATAGGGGGATGGGGAGCAAAATCGGTGTGTTTCATAATCGTTGTTCCTTTCGTGCTTTTGATATATGATAAACTTTTTTGCTTTACGATAGCTTAAGTGCGCGGCGAAGGCGCCGCTTTATGATGAAATATAAATATACCGTTCTTAAAAGAGAGATGGCAAGATAGATGAGGGAGAGCCATACCGCCGTGACGGGGTTCAAGCCCGATTCAGCCATATCTGCGATGGCGTCGGAGCCCAGGGGCACCGTGGAAAGGCAGATAACGGTGAGGGTCAGTGTCATAAGGCCCAGCGTATAAAGCAGCACTCCGCTGAAGGCTACGCGTCTGCGCGGGGACTTTGCCTTTTCCGAGTAGTCCGCCGACGCGGCAACAGCCACGGAGGTCAGGTAAAAAAGCATGGAAAAGAGAGCCACGGAGGTGGCGATAAGCGTGGGGGTGTAGCCGTCGTAGTAGTGGTCGCCGAGTACGGTGACGGCACCGTCGGCCAGGCCGTGGAGCACGGCGGCATAAAGTGAAAACGCAAAAACGGGGATGATGCGTGCCCAAGCCGCATCGGAGGCGTGGGGGCGCGGAGATTTCGGTATCCTTTCGTCATTGGCAAAAAGGGGAGTCTCCTTGATGTCGCGGACGGTGCGGAGTATCGGTATCAGCGCAGTTACCGCTGCGTGAGCAAATATGGAAAGATAAAGGAAAACGAATGCCGCCATAACGAATCCGGGCAGCCAAGCCACCGCCGCCAGGGCAAGGGCAAGCGTCGCCAGAAAAACAGCGGATGAAATAAGTATCGGCTTTTTATAGCCCTTCAGCTCAAGGGCAAGAAGCGGGATGACGTATCGGCGCCGACGGTATTTTTTTTGCTTTTTGCGGTCGCCCATTGTGATCGTGTCCTTCCGTTTTCATAATTCCGTATACGATTTTATCACAGTTTTTCGCAAATGACAATGACATTTTGTAAATACGGAATGTGTCTTTGCCAAAAGGAAAAAGGGCTGTCCGTATGGACATGGGATCGTTTTTGTGGTAAACTGTTATTAAGGCGATTATAATGAGTATTTGTCTATTATCCGCCGGGCACGGAGCTTCGGCAATAAAGGAAAAAACGAATGAAGAAAAAGAAAAATTACAATAAACCCCTGGTATATTTCGGCAGAACGGCGCTAATAATTTTGACCGTTCTGGCGGCGCTTCTGGTGCTTGCATATTCCGTTATGTTCATATTGGCGAAGGGCCCCTCTCCCACGGCAAGCAATCTTTTCGTTCAGAGCGTTATGGAGACCTCTGCGGCCAAATTCCTTGCCCGCATTTATTTCACCGAGGCTGAGATCGCGGAGATACTGAAGACCGACACGGAAAACGATGACGTTACCGACCCGTCGCTGATCCAGATACCTTCAAAGGACACGGAGAGCGACGACACGGAGGGCGGCACCGCCGACCCCGAAGGAGGCACTTCTCTTCCGCCCGAGGTGACGGATGACCCTGCCGACGGCACGGATACCCGGCCCGATACGGGCACGGAGGCACCGCCCCCGGAAAAGGACGACGGTATCGAGATCGTTAAGATCCAGGGAAAGACCTATAATGGAACACTTATGATAGTTACGGACCCCGGAAGGGTGACTCTCGGCACTCTCCCCGCATATGGAGAAGCCTATAGAGGCAAATCCCTCAGGGATTTCGTTTCCGATGCGAAGGCCATCGGCGGCATCAATGCGGGCGGCTTCTGGGACGAGGGCGGAAACGGCACAGGTGCCGTTCCTGAGGGCATCGTCATCTGCGGAGGAGAGATCGTGTGGGGCGACGCAGCAACGGAATACAAATGCGTCATCGGATTTGATAAAAATCACGTGCTCATCGTGGGCAATATGACGGGCGCGGAAGCCCTTGACCGCGGCATCGTGGAGGGACTCAACTTCGAGCACGGACCTATGCTTGTTTGCAACGGCGTGCCGCAGAACACGAAGCGCCCCCTTGGCGGAGGACTTAACCCCCGCACCGCCATCGGTCAGAGAGCCGACGGCGCGGTGCTTCTCATGGTCATCAACGGCAGACAGGCCGACTCTCTCGGCGCTACCTACAACGACCTTGTGAACGAAATGGTGAAGCACGGTGCCATAAACGCGGCAAATCTGGACGGCGGCTCCTCCACCCTTATGGTGTATAACGGCGAGACCATGAACCAGAGCGCATACTTTTTCGGCGAGCGTAAGCTGCCTAACGTATTTTTGGTGGGAGCAGGTGAAGCATGAAAAAGATAAATGAAAAAAAGAGCGTTTTCTGGCGCGCATACGCAGTTCTCTGCATTTTCCTCGTCGTCACCATCGCAGCGGTGAATTTCCTGCTTTACGATTTTATAAAGGCCTTTGAGAACTTCCGCCCCGAGCGCGCGGTGGAGGATTACGTGAGCACTCTCGATTCCGAATCGCTGGCGGCGCTTTTCGCCCCTGCGGCAGAGAAGCTCTTCTCCGGCTTCGAGGCAGACGACGTGCTTATGAGCGAGATCGTTTCCATGGTGGCCGAAAACGAGATAACGTACGTTGCGGCGGCAGGCGCCGACGGGGAAGTTTTCGACGTTTACTGCGGCGAAAAAATACTAACCCTTTCCGTTTCCGTTGCCAGCGGCGGCAGATACGGCTTTGACGATTACATAGTCACGGGTGCTTCCGTGAATGAGGAATGGATCACCTCGCGGCAGAGCACCGTCACAGTGATCGCTCCCGCGGATGCAAGCATATCCCTTAACGGATACGGAGTTTCCGATGCTTACGTCACGGGAACCCTTGAGGCGGGAAGTGCTGTTTCCGAATTCGAGCGGGACGACAGCTTCGGCTACAGGCTGAACGTATATGAAATAAGCGGCATTTTCGGCAGCGTTGGCTGCACGGCTCGCGGTAAGGACGGCGAGATCGCTCTTATGAGCCCTGCTGAGGGCGTTTATACCTCCGATTACACG
Source organism: Eubacteriales bacterium (assembly GCA_045586225.1). Classification (GTDB taxonomy): domain Bacteria; phylum Bacillota; class Clostridia; order Oscillospirales; family CAG-272; genus DTU064. Next base: position 2,980 of record JAZMZX010000102.1, on the reverse strand, counting down.
GCAACCGACAGCGCTTATACAGTGGCTGTTCCGGAGGGGGCCACGCTGACGCTCAACGGCATCGAGGTGTCGGATAAATACGTGTCGGGGCAGGTCACTGCTTTTGATGCCGCCCCCTATGAGGCAAAAACGGCGCCCAAGTGCACGGTGTACACCGTGAAGGGGCTCCGCCATGCGCCCGAAACGAGGGTGACACTTGACGGCGCGGAGCTTTCCCCCATCGCGGCGGAGGGATACGACGCGGCGTATAATTATCCCGATTCCTACAAATCGTCGTATACGGTGCGGCTGCCCGACGACCTTGACCTATACTGCAACGGCACTCTCGTTCCCAAGGAAAACATCACCTCGGAGGCAGGTGAATACAGCGTTCCCGAGGCGGTGAAAAAATTCGTGAAAACGGAAAAGACCTCCGTTGAGTACACGGTTTCGGGCCTTTACGGCGAGCCCGCGTTCACCTCGTCCGACGAAAATTGCGTTGTTTCCGGCGAAAACGGAGTGTATACCTTCTATCCCGCCCCCACCGACGACGAGATGAAGATCCTCGAGGACGAGGCGCAGAGCTTCACCGAGCTTTATATCGAATATTCCTACGAGGGCACCGATTATACGAAGGAAAACTTCGCCAAGGTCATCGCCTGCGTAAAGGAGGGCTCCGATGCCTACGACATCATCGAGGTATCCTATGATTCCATGAAGTATAACAGCAATTTCAAGGTGGACAAGCTTGAAACGAACATATACGACATGGTGAAATACGCCGACAACTGCTACGGCGTCAAGGTGGATTTCGAATCCCACGGTAAATATTACATATACGAAAAAGAAGCAAACGGCACCTACGTTATGATATGGATCGTCAGCGGCGGTGAATGGAAGCTTGCGTATTTCAATTTCGTGTAAACAAAGCTTAATATAAAACGAAAAGACGAATGCTTACCAAAATACGGCATTCGTCTTTTTCGGTATTAATCGGATTCCCAAACGGCAATACTTTTTATACGGAAAATTTTCCGATCTACGTAAAAGGGAACGGCTGAGGGAATGTATTATAACAAGGTTGAGATATGCGGCGTCAATACGTCGAAGCTGAAAACGCTCACAAGCGAGGAAAAGCGGAGGCTTCTTTCACGGGTCAGAGATGGCGACGAGGCGGCGCGCGCTGAGCTTGTGTCGGGAAATCTGCGGCTGGTCTTGTCCATAATCCAGCGGTTTGGCAGCCGCCACGAAAATATGGACGACCTTTTTCAGGTTGGCTGCATCGGTCTTATCAAGGCTATAGACAATTTCGACCTGGAGAAGGAGGTGGAGCTGTCCACCTATGCGGTGCCTATGATAATCGGAGAGATACGCAGATATCTGCGCGATAATGCCGCCATCAGAGTGAGCCGCTCCCTCCGCGACCTTGCGTATAAGGCTCTTGGCGCAAAGGAAAGGCTCGCCTCCGCATCGGGCAGAGAGCCGACACTCGACGAGATCGCAGCGGAGCTGGGAGAAACGGCTGCAAACGTGGCGGAGGCGCTGGAATCGATAGTTGATCCCGTGTCCCTGTACGATCCCCTTTATAACGACGGCTCCGACCCCATATACGTTATGGATCAGATATCGGACGACAAATGCTCAGACGAGGTGTGGCTCGAGGATATTGCACTGCGGGAGGCGCTTTCAAAGCTTTCGCCCAGGGAGCGCTCCATAATCGAGATGCGGTACTATCGCGGAAAAACGCAGATGGAGATCGCGGGGGAGATAGGTATATCCCAGGCTCAGGTGTCGAGGCTCGAAAAGGGCGCGCTGGATACGATACGGAAGCAGTTTTAGCGAAAGCTGCCTTTATTTCCGTGCACGTTTTGCCAATACTCTTTCTCTTGAAATTGCATATCATAAAAAACGCTCTTCGGGGGCAGATTAATAACCGACGCGCAAAGCTCGCGTCAATGAGTGTAAACGGCAAAGATCAGGTGGAAAATGCGGATAAATAAATCAATGAAAAAAGTGAGCCTCGTCCTTTTTTTGGCGGCGCTTATAATAAGCATGACGCTGACGGCAGAGGCGGCAGCGGAAACGAGGGTAACGGTGGGCGGCATGCCGTTCGGTGTCCGTTTTCATACGGACGGCGTCACCGTGGCAGGCTTTGAAACGGTGAAAACCGAATCGGGAGACGTGTGCCCGGCTAAGGATGCAGGCCTCCTTTCGGGAGACGTTATCCTTGAAATAAACGGGGAAAAGGTGTCCTCGGCTGAGGACCTGGCAGGAAAGATATCGGCGTCAGCGAACGGGATAACGGTCACGTACCGCCGCGGCAGCGCAACACATAAGGCAAAGCTCACCCCCGTTCGGGACCTTGAGGGCAAGACCCGTGCGGGAATGTGGATACGCGACGTGGCTGCCGGCATCGGTACTGTCACCTTCTACGATGAGAAAAGCGGACGGTTCGGCGGTCTCGGACACGGCATATGCAATTCGGAAACGGGAGAGCTTCTTCCCCTTTCCCACGGCACCGTGACGGAGGTGACTCTGTGCGGCATAAACCGCGGCACCGCGGGTGCACCGGGAGAGCTGAAGGGGTACTTCGGCATCGAAAAGATCGGTGAGGTCACCAAAAACGAGCGCACCGGCATCTACGGGGTGCTGACGAAGCTTCCCCGAGGCGGCGAGACCGTGGCGGTGGCGAAGAAGAGCCGGGTGAAGGAGGGAGAGGTGACCATAAGGTGCACCCTTTCCGACGGGGAGATGCGGGATTATAAGGCAACGATCTCGGATATCGACCGGTCCGGCGGCGAATGCAAGAATTTCATCATCACCGTCACCGACGAGGAGCTTCTCTGCCGCACGGGCGGCATCGTTCAGGGAATGTCGGGTTCCCCCATCCTCCAGGACGGCAAGCTCATCGGTGCCGTCACCCACGTGCTGGTGAACGACCCCACGAGAGGGTACGGGATATTTATTGAAAATATGCTTGATAAGGCGGGGTAAAAATTTA